>NZ_JCAFTW010000014.1:0-92502 GCF_059370655.1 Stenotrophomonas sp. YJH_SMC_133
CACCGCCACTGGTCTTGGCGCGGGATTCGTTCTCGATGTCGACAACGGTCAGGCTGCCGGTATCCAGGCGGTTCTTCGACGCATCGGCAGTACTGCCGATCACGCCGCCTTCCAGGTGCGTGTTGCCACCCACGGTGATGTCGAAGCCACCGTTGCCGGCAACGATGCCACTCTGTTCCTGCACGCTGCGCAGGTGGCTCTCGACCTTCTGCTGGCCGATGTTGACGCTGCCGCCGCTGCCATACACGAAGGTGCCGCCAGCCTGGGTCTGCTTGCTGGCGTAGTCGTCGGTGTCCTGCTCGCTGATGATGGACAGGTTGCCGCCGATGCTGGCCACCACCTTGTCGCCACTCAGCTGGGCACCCTGCAGCGTGGTGTCCTTGCCGCTGATGACGGTCAGGTTGCGGTCGGCGTCCACCACGGTTTCGACGTGCGTGGTGCCGTTGCCGCTGCCCTTGCCCTTGGCGGTGCTGGCCGACACGTACCAACCGGTCTGCGCGCCGATGCTGAAACCGATCTCACCGCTGCCGCTCTTGTTCTTCGACGACTGCGTGTGGTCTTCCGCTTCGCTGCGCAGGGTGATGTTGTCCCGCGCGGCCAGCGCCACGTTGTCACCCTTCACTTGGCTGCCGATGATGCTCAGGTCACCGGCGGTGGCCACGATGCTGACGTCGCCCTGGCTACGGATGGTGCTGCCCACCGCCGACTGGTCGTGGCTGGTCTGGCTGGCACTGGAACTGGAGGCGCCGATGCCGATGCGCAGGCTCACGCCGTCGGTGGCGCCGGAAGCACCTTGCTGCATGGCGCCGCCCACGCCAGCGGCGGCATTGGCCGCCTGCACCGCGTACAGCGCCTTCAGGCGGTCATCCTGCGCATTGCCGGCCGCCTTGGCCGCACCGTAGGCGGCCAGGGCGGCATCCACCACACCGCCGGTCAGGCCGACGTTGATACCGGCACTCTTCTGCTTGGTGCTCTGGTGTACGTCAGTGGTGCCCTGTGCCGCGTCGATCACCACCTGCCCGCCCACCAGCTGCGTACCGGTCTTCGACAGCACGTCCGAACCGGTGATGTGCAGCGTGTTGCCGGCGCTCAGGTTGACCCGGCCATCGGTTGAGCCGATCAGGCTGCCCTGTGGCGCGCTCTGCTCGATCTCCAGGCCCTTTTCCAGCTTGCTCTGGCCGATGGTCAGGTTGAAGCCACCACCGCCGAACACGCCCGAGCGCTTGACGGTCTTGTCATGCTCTTCGCTGTGCGTGGAGGTGGCCGTGCCGATGGTGAGGTCGCGGGTGGCGGCCACCACCACATCACCGGTGGCAGCCACCTGCGCCGCCTGCGCGACGACGTCACGTCCGGCGCCGATGGTCACCGTCTCGCCGCTGAGCGTGGTGCCCACCACCAGGCTGTCCCGGGTCGCGTCGTAAGTGGTGGTGGTCTTGCTCGACAGCAGGCCCTTCTTCCTGCGCGTGGTTTCCTGCTCCCAGCTGTGGTCCTCCTGCGCCGCCAGCAGGTTCACGTCGCGCGTAGCGGCAATGCTGATGCCGCCGTCGGTGCTGCCGACCTGCGTGGCAGTGAGGTTGGCATCGCGCCCGGCCACCAGCGCGATGTCACCGCCGGCCTGCAGCGAAGTGCCGTGCACGGTCTCGTCCATGCTCTGCGTGGTCTGCGAGAAACGCTTGCCACGGCTCTGCTGCTGGCTGGTGTTGGTGGTGGTTTCGGCCTGCAGGTTGAGGTCGCGCCCGGCCACCACGGCCAGGCCGTCGCCGGCCTTCAGCTGCGCGGCCTGCAGGTTCACGTCCTGCCCGGCCTGCATGCCCAGCGAGCCACCAGCCTCGATGCCGCTGGCGTTGAGGGTTTCGCGCGTGTAGCGGTTGCTGCCCCAGCCGCCCTGTTCGGTGGTGGTCAGTGCGTTGAGGTTGATGTCGTTGCCGGCCGTGGCATGGACGCTGCCGCCGGCCTTGGCGGTCACTGCCGTCAGGTTCAGATCGTGGCCGGCGTCCAGCGACAGGCCGCCGCCCACGTCCAGCGTGGTGCGACGCAGGCTTCCATCACCCTGCATCTGCGTGGTGAGATTGAGGTCGCGGCCGGCCTCCAGCGCCGCGTTGCCGCGGGCACGGGTCTGCGAACCGACCAGTGCCAGGTCACGTCCGGCTTCCAGCGCCAGGCTGCCGCCGCTGCGGATGCTGGCCACGTCGATGCCGCTGACACTCTTCAGGTCACGGCCGGCCACCAGGGCCACGTTGCCACCCTGGATCAGGCCGCTGTTGTTGAGGATGTCCTCCACGGCGGTGATGCGGGCATTGCCGCCCGCGGAAATGCCACCGCGATCGTTGAGCAGGCTGCCGGTATCGATGGTCAATCGATCATCGGCGCGGATCATGCCCTGGTTGGACACATTGCCGGCGCGGATCTCCACCGACTCGCCAGCGATGGCGGCGCCCCCCAGCTGCAGGCGGTTGGCGGTGGCCTGGGACAGGTACACCACCGGCACCAGCACCTTCTGGCCGTCCACTTCCTGGGCGACCATCCACACGATGTCTTCGTTGAGCGCGGCCACCTGTTCGGCCGACAGCGCCACGCCCACGCTCAGCTGCTGGCGCGCGGCTTCGGTCACGCCGGCATCCATCATGGCGCGGTACTGGCCCATGCCATCGCCCTGGTCGGCATCCAGGTAGCGACGCCCGGTCAGGCCGGTGATCTGTTCCATCACCAGGCGCTGCTCGTAGAAGTCGTCACCCATCCGACGCAGCTGCTTGTCGGGGTCCAGGTTCAGGCGCTGGAACATGTAGTCCGAGCCGATCCACTGCCCGAAGTTGGCGAAGCGCGGATCGGTTTCCACCAGCCAGCGCTGGTTGCCCGGATTGACCGTGTACAGGCCACCACTGGGCAGCGACAGGCCCGGCAGCGGATTCTGCGGGCTGCCCACCACCTGCGGCGGCGGCACCGTGGTGACACGGCCAGGGCCCGGGGAGCCGGTATCACCGGCCGTGCCCGCACCCTGCGCCTGCGCGCTGGCAGGCCCGGTGGCCACGCCCTGCTGTGCACCCGGTGCGCCAGCATTGCCGCCGACCGCGCCGGCGCCCTGCTGCTGGCCCAGTTCGGGTGCGTAGGCGTTGTTGCCCTGCCAACCGGCAACGTCCAACGGTGTGCCACCGCTGTGCGCGGTGACCACGGCGTTGTTGACCTCGCGCGCTTCGATCTGCACCTTGCGGCCGGCGGTGATGCTGGCATTGCCGCCGGCCAGCGTGACCTGCTTGGTGACCGTGCTGGTGCCCAGCGCGCGGCTGCCGCCATAGATCTCGAAGTCGCAGCGGCTGGGGCAAGGGCGGTAGGTGTAGTCGATCGTCGACGTGCGCTGGACCACCTTGTAGCCGGCCAGCGCCTCGTTGTTGACCACGCCGGCCCAGTCGTTGGGGTCTTCGCTGTTGGATGAGCCGCGGCCGTTGATCGAGAGGTTGCGACCGGCGGCGATGGCCGAGTTCCGGTTGTCGACCGAGCCGCCGGACATCTGCATGTCGCGACCGGAAATCAGCTGCGATGCCGCGCTGGCGGCGATGACGGTGGTGCCTTCCAGCACCAGGTCCTTGTGCTCGGTCCAGACTTCCAGCACGGCACAGTCGCCCGGGCACAGCTTGCCCGGCGGCACCGGGCCGTCGATGCCGTCGACCCTGAACGTCCCGCTGTCCGGGTCGGCAGCGCCTTCGTTGCCGCTGTAGACCTTGTGCTGGGTGACCAGCACACGACGCTCGTTGGCCACGCCCAGTGCAGCCAGGATCAGATCGTTCTCGGCCTGGATGCGCCCGGAACGGTTGCGGATCTGCTGGGCGTTGCCGCCGTTCCAGCCCTGCAGGCGGATGTCGCCCAGGCTGAAGAGCTCGCCGTCGAGGTTGTCGATGTAGTTGGCATACAGGTTGATGCGGCCGGTGGCCGCCATCAGCCCTTCGTTGTAATCGCGTGCGACCAGCGTGTTGCCCAGGTCGCGGCCGTTGGTGATGCGCGAGGCGCGCAGTTCCAGCGCGTTGCCCATCACGGTGCCGGTGTTGGTGATGTTGGCAGCCGACACCTCCACCGTATCGCCGTCCACGCGACCGGCATTGCTGAAATCGCCGGCCGTACTCAGCGCGACGCGACCACTGCCATTGCCTGCCGTGGCGTTGAACTGCCCGCCAGCGGTGTTCTCGATCCGCGCCGCCGAGACTTCAAGCGTGCCCTTGCTCTCCAGGCGCCCCTGGTTGACCAGTGCGCCGGCCACGTCCAGCTTCAGCAGCCCGTTGCTCTCCAGGCGCTGGCCATTGCCATGCACGTAATCGCCCGCCAGCGTCAGGCGCAGCTCGCTGCCGCCGAACAGGCGGCCGATGCCGCTGAAGGCCTGCAGGCGTGCGCCGAGTGCTTCATAGGCGCTGATTTCGCCGCCACCATTGGCCAGGCTGCCCAGCGTCAGCTGGCTCTGGCGACTGAGCAGCCGGCCGTTGCTATTGTCCAGCGCGGCAAGATCCAGGCGCAGCAGGTTGCCTGCGCTGAGCTGGCCACCAACGTTGAATACCTGTGCGCCGGCGCGCTCCAGGTACAGGGTATTGGCGGCGTGGACCATGCTGCCTGCGTTGTCCAGCGATGCGGTCTGCAGGCGCAGGTCGGTTCCGGCCACCAGCTTGGCCTGGCCGCCTTCGGCGCGGTTGTCCACGCTGCCTGCGGTCAGCGTCAGCGCACCACCGGTGCTGCCCAGGGTGCCGCCACGGTTGTCCAGCGCAGCGGCCGATTCCAGCGACAGCTGCCCGGTGCCGTTGGCCACGATGCGGCCGCCACGATTGCCCACTGAGGCAGCGCGGATGTTCGCAGCGCCCTGTGCTTCGATGTTGCCCTGGCTGTTGTCCAGTGCCTGGCGGATCTGCAGATCCAGCGAGGTGCCGCCGTGGACCAGGCCACGCTGGTTGGCCAGCGCACCGGCCACGTCGAGCGCGAGTTGCTGGCGGGCGTACAGGTTGCCATCCACGTTGCGCAGGTCGCCCGTGCGGCTGGTCACGCGCGCATTGCCCTCGGCCCCCAGCAGGCCATTGCTGTTGTCCAGCTGGGAGGCCAGCACCTGCAGCTGGCCGGAGCCGCGCTGCACGATGGTGCCAGTGCGGTTGTCCAACGCCCCGGCAGCGTCCACGGTAAGGTTGCCGCCAGCATCGAGCCTGCCACCGGTGTTGACGATCTCCGTGCCGGTTACGCGTGCCCCGCTGCCTGCGGTGAGCGTACCGCCGCTGTTGTCGAGGCGCCCGGCAACGGCCACGTCCGCCTCGCCGTTGCCGACGATCAGGCCGGCATTGCTGTTGTCCAGTGTGCCGGTCTCGATCTTCAGCACACCCGTGCCCGCATGCTCGATGCGGCCACCCTGGTTCAGCAGCTGCGCAGCCTTCAGGTGGACACTGCCAGCATTGGCGGCGATGCGCCCGCCGGTGTTGCGCAGGGCACCTGTCAGGCCAAGTTCAAAGGGATCGGTGCCGGTCTGCAGCAGTTCGCCGGCGCTGTTGTCCAGCGCGGCCGCCAACAGGCCGATGCGCGTACCCTGCAGGCTGCCCGCATTGCGCAGCAGGTCGGTGGCACGCAGGTCGAGCAGACCGATGGCGGTCAGGCTGCCGCCGATATTGCGCCACTCACCGCTGCGCGCCTGCGCCAGCAGGGTGCCACCGGACCAGACCTGGCCACCCTCCAGCAGCAGGCTGTCGCCCAGCAGGTGAACCTGCTGGCCGGCGTTGATCTGGCCGGCGTTGCGCAGCTGCTGACGCGCATCAAGGGTGACGCTGCCGGTGCTGCCGACCTTGCCGTCGGCCAGCAGGCCCGCCACGATCACGCCGCTGTTGTCGATCTGCCCCGCCCGCAATTCGATGTCACCCGAGGCCAGCACGCGCCCGCGATTGCTGGCCTGGGCGGCCTGCAGCGTGACCGTGCGCGCCTGAACGTCGGCCGCAGTGCGCAGTGCCTGCGCAGCCTGCAGCGACAGCGCGCCGCTGGCGAACAACGCCGCCTGGTTGTCCAGGTCGCCATCGCTGCGCACCTGCAGATCAGCGGCGCTGTCGATCGTTCCCTTCAGCGTCACGCCGGCATCGGCGGACAGCACGACGCCCTGCTGCGCAAAGACCTTGCCCGACTGCTCCAGGCTGCCGCCCGCGTGCGCGGTCAGTGTGCCGGCAGCCAACGTGCGCCCGCCCAGCACCAGGGCCTGGTCACTGCTGAGCTGCACGTTGCCGCGCTCGCTGCCCAGTTCACCCTCGCTGCGCAGGGTCCGGCCCCGCACCTGCAACGTCTGGCCGGCCACCAGGCTGCCCTGGTTGTCCAGCGAATCGCGCACGGTGACATCGACATCGCCGGCGCCATAGAGGTCGCCACGGTTGTCGATCACATCGGCCTTGGCCGTCAGTGCTCCCTTGGCGAACACGTTGCCGGCGTTGTCCAGCGTCACCGCATCCAGCTGCAGCGACTGCGCACTGGACAGGTTGCCGCCGGCGCGGTTGTGCAGCGCGTCGGTACGCGCGTCAAGCGCGCCATCGCTGGCGATCACGCCGGCATTGTCCAATGTGGTGGTGCGCAGCTGTGAGCGGTCGCGACCGTAGATCACACCACTGTTGCTCAGCTCAGTGGCGCGCAGATCCATTGCCTGCTGGCCATGCAGGCGACCGTCGTTGATGACCTTCTGCACGTCCACGGCCACCACGCGTGCCAGCGCCGTGGCGGCCGCCTGCTGCCGCAGAACGCCGCCCTGCAGGGTCAGGGTGCCGCCGGCTTCAAGCCGGTTGCGGTTGTCGAGCGTGGCAACGGACAGGCGGGCATCGGCTGCGCTGCCGATGATGCCGGCGTTGTCCAGCACATCGGCGTCGACCTGCAGGCCCTTGCCCCCCTGGATGCTGCCGGTGGTGTCATTGTCGATGCGTGCGTTGGACTTCAATGCCAGCAGGTCCACCGCCTGCAGCGTGCCG
Source organism: Stenotrophomonas sp. YJH_SMC_133 (assembly GCF_059370655.1). Taxonomy (NCBI): domain Bacteria; kingdom Pseudomonadati; phylum Pseudomonadota; class Gammaproteobacteria; order Lysobacterales; family Lysobacteraceae; genus Stenotrophomonas; species Stenotrophomonas sp. YJH_SMC_133. The sequence goes on from NZ_JCAFTW010000014.1 coordinate 6,954, forward strand.
CTGTTGCGCAGACGATCGACCGTCAGCGTGGCCTGGCGGGCCTCAAGGGTGCCTTGGTTGTCCACGCCGCCGGCAGACAGTTCCAGCGCCTGCTCGGAGAGGATGCGTCCGGCGTTGTCCAGCTGCTGGCGCGCCTGGACCTTCAGCAGCCCGCCCGCAGACAGCTCGGCACCCTTCAGCTGGGTGATGCGGTCGGCCGCTGCACGCAGGTTGGCACCGGCACCGATGATGCCCTCGTTGTCGATGCTGGCCGCATCGAGTTCGACGTCGGCGTCGCTGTACAGCTGGCCGGCGTTGTGCAGCTGCGCGGCCTGCATCCGTACGCCCTGGTTGCCCAGCAGCAGGCCGGCGTTGTCCACCTGGCGGGCCTGCACGTCCAGCACCTGTGCGCCCAGGCGCGCGCCCTTGTCCTGCGCCAGCGTGTCGGCGCGCACGGCAAGCCCGGCACCTGCGGTCACCTGTGCACGGTTCTGCACCTGCGCGGCAGCCAGCGCGATGCTGCCCGCGCTCTTCACCGTGTCAGCCAGGGTCAGCGTGCCACCGGCGTCCAGCTGCATCTGTGCGGCCTGCGCGCTGCCGGCCAGGTCCAGATTCTGGTTGGCGCGTACGGCCAACGCAGCGCCCGCCGACGTCGAACCGGCAAGCGACGCCTGCCGGGCACGGATCTGAAGATCTCCCTGCGCGTACTGGGTGCCGTCGGCCTTCAGGTCACCGTCGGTTTCGATCTGCAGGCGGCCTGCGGCCGCCGTGCGTCCGCTCAGGCGGACATCGCCGGCCTGGGTCAGGATGAAGTCGCCTGCGTCGGCCACCATCTGGCCCGTGCTGCGCACGCCCACGCCGGCCTCGGTACCGACCAACCGGATCTTGCCTGCATACATGCCCCCGAGGGCGGCAACATCCAGGCCGAACTGCGGGCGTTCGCCTTCTCCGGTGATCGCCTGCGTCGCCAGGGTCTGGGCATCGATCTGGTTGGCGCCGGTGACCACGTTCACCTGGCGCGCCCAAAGGCCCGCGTTGAGCTGCACCGCGCGGGCCAGCAGGTCGACGCCTTCCAGGTTGCCGGCATCCAGGCCGTTGCCTTCCAGGCGGATCGTTCCGCGCGACACCCGGAACGCAGACAGGCTGCCATCGTTGCCGAACACCGGGGTGCCGGTGGTCAGCGTGCCACGGGTGGTATTGATGAAGCCGCAGCCATCGCAGGTGATGCCATTGGGGTTGGCGACGATCACCGCCGCCGAGCGCCCCGCCACCTCGATGTGGCCCTGCAGGCGCGACGCGTTGGTGGATGTCACCTCATTGAGGATCAATCGTGCCGACTGGCCCGGCTGCAGGTTGCCGTTGCCCTGGATGTAGCCACCCAGTTGGGTCTGCACGGTGCTCGCGCTGTTGTTGAGGATCTGCCCCTCACGCCCGACGTTGTAGTCCTGGAAGCGGTTGTGCGATACGCCGCCCGCGTTGGGCCGGTTGATCTGGATGACCGGCACGCCGTTCGCCGCCTGGTCGGCCCGCGCCTGCTCGCCGGCCTGTACCTGCACCTGGGCAAACGAGCTGCCCGGGGCCAGGAACGCCAATGCCAGGGTGGCGCTCGCCATCGCGGTGCGCAGGCGCGTGGCCCAACCGGCGCCCGAAGCGGACAGGGACAGACTGCGGAATACGTTCTTCATGCCAGGTGCTTCCATCAACCCAGGGGGAACTGCACACACAACAACCCGATCACGTCGCCACGTGGCGACGGTGCTTCCAGTCGAATCAGAACTGCCAGGACGCGCGGAATCCGATCACGTGACCGCGTGCCTCACGCTTGAGCCACGCCGGGCGGCTCATCGGTACGCCGACGAAGCCATCCCACGCCAGTCCGCCCAGCTCGCCACGTGCACCCAGGTGGGCGCCGCTGAGGGTTCCGCCGCCGATACCCTGGCGGTCGTCGCGCTCGATGTGGCCGATATCGATGCCCGCATAGGGTGCGATGGCGCGATGTGCCATCCAGCTGATGCTGTTGCGCCAGTAGCCGCCACGGCTGCCGCCGAGTGGCACCTCGCCGTCGAAGCCGTTGACGGTATAGCGGCCACCGACGCTGATGAACTCCGAGCCGTACAGCGTGTCCTTGCTCCACTGGTAGCGGAGCGCGGTGTTCCATGCCAGCGGACGCGGCCCGGATGTCAGGGCGCCACCGGCGCCGATATCCAGCGTGGTCAGCCCATAGCGGAACGTCGGCGCCAGGTCATCACGGCCCACGGCGTCATCATCGCCTCCCAGCCACGGCACGCCGCGGCGGTGCGCCAGGCGTATATCGGCCTGGACCCGCCCCAGGTACTGGCGGTGCAGCAGCGCCAGCTCGACCGAGGTGGTACGCCGGCGCTGGCCTTCGATCTCCACGCCTTCCACGTAGCTGTGCGACGACCGTTGCGCCACGCGCAGCTCGATGCCGCTGCGATAGCTCTGGCCACGCACCAGCAGCCGTTCCACGGCCAGGTCGACGTTGCTGGAGGTGCCGGTGCTGGCGAACGTGTCGGCGTTGCTGGCGATGGTCTGCTTGTAGCGCGAGCTGTAGGTGCCGGTGCTGAAACGCCAGTTGCCCAGCGGCACCGACCACGATGCATTGAAGCCGTGGGTACCCCGGCCCTTGTCGGCACTGCCGTCGCTGCTGACGCCAATGCTGAGCAGGTCGTTGACGCGAGCCAGGTTGTCTACCCACGCGGTCGCGCCGACCTGCTGCTTTCCGGTCGCACGGCTGCCGGCATCATCCAGCGACACCGAGGCACGCCATCGCTTGCCGTGGCGGATGCTGATGACCACGTCCGACTCGCCGGGCACCTCGCCCGGCACCAGTTCCATGTTCACGTCCTGCGACGGAACGCGCTTGAGCTGCTCCAGGCCCTGTTCCAACGCGCGCAGATTGAGTACGTCCCCCGGCCGCGCGGGAAACGCACTCTTCCACATCGAATCGGGTATCTCTTCCGCGTTGAAGCGGATCTGCCGGATCACGCCCGGCACCAGCTGCAGGCGCAGGGTTCCGCTGCCCAGGCTCTGCTCGGGCAGGCCGATGCGGGTGGTCACGTAGCCCTTGGCCAGCGCCAGATCCGAAGCACGCCGCACGATCAGCGCGATGCCCTGCTGGCCCACGCAGCGGCCACGGTAGCGGTCGAGATAGCGCTGCAGGAACGCGAACTGCCCCAGATGCGCGCCGTCAAGCTGCAGCTGCTGCAGCGTGAAGCACGGTTCTTCGTCCGGCAGTTCCAGCGAATGCAGATCGGTGGCGGCGGCCGGCTGTTCGCGTGATACATCCGGCAATGCCTGCCGCTGCTCACGCTCGCGCGCCTCGCGCTCGGCGCGTTCGCGCAGTTCCTGCTGCTCGGCGAACGAGGGACTGGCCGACTGTGCATGCACGACGCCGACCCACAACAGTCCCGCAGTGCCCAGAACGGCACGCACGCTGCATCCTGCTTTTCTGTTACCCATCAACGACTTCCTTGTCCAGCATTGGTACAGACCTGAGGCTGTGAGCAGACATCGTGCAGAGAGAACATGCGGCCAGCACCGACTCGACCGCCAACCGCTATCGGCGGGAGTGCGCGGAACTTTAGGGTCTTTGCATCCGTGTACCCATTGCGGCGACGCAGTCGAGCACCACACGCTGAAGGATGGGCATCCTTCAGCAGCCGTCATACGTCGTCAATCGCTGCGGCCGTTACGGCACACGTGCGCACACCCATACCCGCACGTCCCTGGCACCGGCCAGCCGCAACGTCTCGGCGATTTCCATCACTGTGCTGCCGGTGGTCATCACATCGTCCACCACGGTCAGCCGTGTCGGCGGCGACAAGCGCGTGCCGAATGCGTCAAAGAGGTTGTCCCTGCGCTGTTCTGCGCTGCGCTCGGACTGCGGCGCGGTGTGGCGGCGCCGGTAGAGGCCCTGCCAGACCGGCATCGGCAGCAACCGGCACAGTTCGGCGGCCTGGTTGTAGCCGCGCTGGCGCAGGCGCCGCCCATGCAGCGGCACCGGCACCAGCGGCGCGCACGACCAGGGGGGTGGTGCGCGCTGCATCAGCTGCGCAAGCAGGCGACCTGCCGCCAGATCCTGATGGAACTTGTAGCGCACCAGCAGCTGATCCACGGGTGGAAGGTACAGCAGGCTGGCATGTGTGGCGGCCTGCGGCGGTACCTCGTCGCGGCATATACCGCAGACGATCAGGGCGTTCTCGGGTAGCGGGAGTGCACAGCGCAGGCAGGCACGACCGGCCCAGGGCAGTTCGGCAAAGCAGGCGCGGCACAGGTCAAGTTCATCGTGGCCCGGCTCGCCACAGACCAGGCAGCGCAGCGGTAGCACCACGCGAAGTGCCGCCTGCAGGAGGCGAGTGGACTTGAACAGGGCCGGCATGCGCTACAGCGTGAACGCGCCGGTGCCCCGAGGCCATCAGACGCACGCTCCTTGACCTGTAGGCATCTTTACCCGTTTATGGAGCACTTCACCGCGTTGGCGCAGGCTTCGCATCCACACGCGTGCGATACACCATGTACGGCGTCTGCCGGCGATCCACGCCACCATTGAAGCCGGCCTGTCGATGCAGCTGGTTGGCGGTGAAATACAGATAGCCGTCCGGCCCCATCGACAGCGTATCCGGCCACAGGATGCGCGGGTCGTGCACCACCGTCGTCCATCGCCCCTGCGCGTCGCGGGCATGGATGGCGTTGTGCTCGTAGTCGCTGGCATACAGCCGCCCGTTGGCGTCCATCTCCATGCCATCGGAGGCGCCCTTGTCGCCCAGGTCGACCACCGCTGTCGCCAGTTCCGCTTCACTCAGCTTCGGGTCGCGCAGCAGCGCGGTCGGCACGCTGTACAGATGACGGCTGGACAAGGGCGTGTAGAACAGGGTGCCACCATCGGGCGACAGGGCGATGCCATCGGCGGCCACGGTGAACGGCGCCGACGAACCATCGGCGTTACGCAGTCGCATCTGCCGCCCTTCCACGATCGGCACGAAGGCGGCATCGGCCGAGGTGGACACATGACCGACCAGTCGCTTGGACGCGACGCCAGTGGCGAGGTCGATCACGATGATGCCGCCGATACCGCTCAGCGACGAGTCGGTCACGTAGGCCACGCCCTCGCGGCCAACACGGAAATCGAAGCGCACATCGTTGACATAGGTGCGCGCGTCGATGACGTTGGCCGGGAACACCAGCGTCTTGGCCACGGTGTTGGTGGCAAGGTCGATCGCCACCAGTTTGGCACCGCCGGCCTGTGGCGCAGAGAACCCGGGCGCGGCGGTATCCAGCACCCACAACCGGCCCTGACCATCGGCCACCACGCTCTGCACGCTGATGAAATGGGCCGCCGGATCGGGACCGTCCTTGCGGTTGATGCGCGCATCCGGATAGGGCACGGCGCGGCCGTCGCGCCATTCGGCCACGCTGTAGACCACCTCATCGCCCCAGCGCGGGAAGTTGACGAAGATCCGCCCGGTTTCAGATACCGCCACGCTGGTGGGCATGGCACCTTCGAAACGCGCCACCGGTTCGAGAGTGCCGATGCTGCGCTCGCTGGGCAGCAGGGGCGCGCCGGACATCGCCAGCGCGGGGGAACTGGCCAGGGCCAGGACGGCAGCCGCCAGGCTGCGGATACGGCAGTTGATCATGGTCGCGCTCTCGATGCAGGTCCGGGTGCAGCCCCGGCGTCGACGCATCTTCTGCGTCGCGCGTGGCATCGGGTAGACGGTGCAACGCGGAATCAGCTTCACTGCTGGAGTGAAGATGGAGGGCTGATTGATCGCATTGATTGAAGCAATGATCGTTGTCTATCCGTTGCGTGCCTGCCTTGCGACAAAACCCGCTCAAGAAATCTCAACGGCTGCCAACGCGGTTTCGAACCTGTGCTGGCCCTCTTCACCCCACCAGGGAACAGTCATCACGCCACCCCGCCGCTGCAACTGGTGCAGAAGGAGCAGGAAGGCCTGGACCTCCCGCTGGCCCCATGACGCTCCCATGCGGTAATCGAGCGTCAACCCATGGCGCATGACGAGCACGCCCAGTTCTGGCAGAAGAACGCCGCCGCAGGCAATGTCTGCAAGGCCGACATGGAAGGGTTCCACTTCGTCCTGGAGAACGCGTCGCGCGTCGCCCGGTCCCATGAACGGCTGACCAAGATCTTCCGCACGGTGCCAGAGCTGCACGCTTCGAGAACCCGCGACGCGGGCACCGCAGGCAAACAGATAGGCGAACGCATCGGCCGTTCCGGCGGCCTCACGGTACGCGAGCTCCACTTCCGGAAGCGAGCCATCATCGGTCACGAAGTAGCACCGTAACGTCGCCAACACCTCCTCTGGGAGGAGAATTGCTGCTCCAGGCTGCATTGCTCCTAGTCATCTCCATTTTCGCGGGTGCGGGAGGTTCGCACAGCAGGCGCCTCGACAGCCACATCTTCAGCCGTTTTCGGCTCCATCAACAGCTCCGCCAGCCCGCGATAGATTGGTACCCTGCACACCAGCCCGGACACACCACGCGCGATCAGCACCGTGGCCAGGATCGGCAGCAGCAGATCGCCGCTGTCGGTCAGCTCCAGCGAGATCACCGCCGAGGTCAGTGGCGCCTGGGTCACACCGGTCAGGTAGGCGCACATGCCCAGCAACACGAACGCGCGCGGGTCCACGCCCGGCATCAGCACTGACAGGTTGTGGCCGAGTCCCGCGCCGACCGCCAACGCAGGTGAGAACAGGCCACCGGGAATGCCCGCCACGTACGAGGCCAGGTTGGCCAGCAGCTTCATCAACCCGAACTCGTGGCCGACCAGCGCCTGGCCCTGCACCAGGCTGCGCGCTTGTTCGTAACCGGTGCCGAACGCGCCTTCGCCGAACACCAGGGCCAGCACGACCACCACCAGGCCGCAGCCCGCGGCCAGCAATACCGGATGCCGCTGCCGCAGCTGGCCCAGCCAACGCGGACGGCCCGCCGCGCTGGCCAGTACCGCACGTGCGAACAGCCCACCCAGCAGGCCCGCCACCACGCCGCACAGCAGGATCGCCAGCCAGCCCTGGCCGAGCGGCAGACGCGCGCTCACATGGCCGAAGTAGGTGTAATTGCCCAACAGACCGAGCGATACCACGCCACCGACGATCACCGCGGTCAACAGGGTGCCGGAGAAGCGATGTTCGAAACGGCCGCTGAGCTCCTCAATGGCGAAGACGATGCCGGCCAGCGGCGTGTTGAACGCCGCCGCAATACCAGCAGCGCCACCGGCCAACAGGAAATGCGAGAGCTCGCGGGGATCCTTGAAGCCGAACCAGCGGCCGAACAGATACATCAGGCTGGCGCCTACGTGCACGGTGGGTCCCTCGCGCCCGACCGATGCGCCCCCCAGCAGCGACAGCGAGGTCAGCAGCAGCTTGCCGGCCGAAACCGCTGGGGAAAGGTTGGTTTTCCGGAACGGCTCATCAGCCTTGTCCAGCGCAGCGATGACCTGCGGAATACCGCTGCCCCGCGTGGGCTTCAGCACGCCGGAAGTGAGCCAGGCCAGCAGCGCGAAGATGCCCGGCGTGAGCAGCAGGGCCCACCACGGCGAGTGCGAGGTGATGCGCTGGAACAGATGGAAGGCCGCATCGCTGGCCTTGGCAAACAGGATCGCCACCAGTGCCACGGCCACCGCGCCGCCCCACAGCGCGGCGCGGCGGCGCCAGGCCTCGCTGAGGACCAGCGCGGTGATGCGGCCACGAAGGCGGTAAAGATCAAACATGGGAAAGAGTCTGCGCGCCAGCACTTGCGTTGTGCAGCAGGCACTGTGGCTGGACGCCTTGCAGCATGCGGTGAAATGCGGCGCTTCGCTCGATGCTCTATTGCACCAACGATCCGTAAACCAAATTAAAATATAGATGGTTGACAGCCTCCCCGCGCCCACCCACACTGCCGCCCTCGCTCCACTCGTATCCAAGGTCCCGCCATGGCTGCTGCCATCCGCCACGACTGGCAACACGACGAACTGCAGGCGCTGTTCGATCTGCCGTTTCCCGAGCTGCTGTTCCGCGCCGCCGCGGTGCACCGCGAGCACTTCGATCCGGCGCAGGTGCAGGTGTCCACGCTGTTGTCGGTGAAGACCGGAGGCTGCCCGGAAGACTGCGCGTACTGCCCGCAGGCGCAGCGCTACAGCACCGGGGTGAACGCGCAGAAGCTGATGGAGACCGACGCGGTGCTGGCCAAGGCGCGCCAGGCCAAGGCCGCCGGTGCATCGCGCTTCTGCATGGGCGCCGCGTGGCGATCGCCGAAGGACCGCGACATCCCGAAGGTGGCGGCGATGATCGCCGGGGTGAAGGCACTGGGGCTGGAGACCTGCGCCACGCTGGGCATGCTCAGCGGCGAGCAGGCGCGTGCGCTGAAGGATGCGGGCCTGGACTACTACAACCACAACCTCGACACCGCGCCGGACTACTACGATTCGATCATCCACACGCGCCAGTACCAGGACCGTCTGGATACGCTGGAGCACGTGCGCGATGCCGGCCTGAAGACCTGCTGCGGTGGCATCGTCGGCATGGGCGAGACGCGCGCGCAGCGCGTCGGCCTGCTGCTGGCGCTGGCCACGTTGCCGGCACACCCCGATTCGGTGCCGATCAACAAGCTGGTACAGGTGGCGGGCACGCCGCTGCATGGCAGTGCCGAGCTGGACCCGTTCGAGTTCGTGCGCATGATTGCAGTGGCGCGCATCGCCATGCCGCGCTCGATGGTGCGGCTGTCGGCCGGGCGCGAAGCCATGAGCGACGAACTGCAGGCGCTGTGTTTCCTTGCCGGTGCCAATTCGATCTTCTATGGCGACAAGCTGCTGACCACCGGCAACCCGGAGAGCGAGCGCGACCTGGCTTTGTTCGCCCGGCTGGGCCTGCAGCCGATGGCGGTGCAGGTGGATGCCGAGGGCCACGACCACGGCGGCACCGTGCACGCCGATATCAGTGCCGATACGCCCGGCTGCGGCTGCGCTCACGCGGCCTGAGACGGGCCGCAAGCAGGCGCCGCGGCAACGCGCTACCCTAGCCGCCCCGTCGACGCATTCAGCCACCATGGCCCGCCCCGACCTGACCGCCCGCCTCCACGCCCAGCGCGCCCTGCGCGATGCCCAAGGCCGTCGCCGCCCGCGACGCACGGTCACCCGTCGCGATGGCGTGCGCCTGGAAGTGGACGGCCAGTGGCTGACCGGCTTCTGCAGCAACGACTACCTCGGCCTGGCCCAGCAGTTCAGCGTGGTCAACGCGCTGCAGGACGCCGCCGCACGCGAAGGCGCTGGCGCAGGTGCCTCGCACCTGGTCTGCGGCCATCATGCCCTGCATGAGGCGCTGGAACGCGAGGTGGCCGAATGGCTTGGCTATCCGCGTGCGCTGCTGTTCGGCAGTGGCTTCGCCGCCAACCTGGCGGTGCAGCAGGCGCTGCTGAGCGAAGAGAACGATGTCTGCGTACAGGACAAGCTCAACCACGCCAGCCTGCTCGATGCCACCCGGTTGGCCGGTGCACGCCTGCGCCGTTATCCGCATCTGGATGCGGAAGGCGCAATGCGTCAGCTCAAGCATGCGCCCGATGGCGCGGCAATGCTGGCCACCGATGGTGTTTTCAGCATGGATGGCGACATCGCACCGCTGCGTGCATTGTCGCTTGTGGCACGCCTGCAGCAGGCGCTGTTCTATGTGGATGATGCGCACGGTGTAGGCGTGGTCGGTGATGGCCGGGGTGCCGTGGCCGCCGCCGGACTGGGCGTGGACGATGTGCCGCTGCAGCTGGTCACGCTGGGCAAGGCACTGGGCGGTTCCGGTGCACTGGTGCTGGGCCGCGACGACCTGATCGAGCATCTGGCCGAGACCGCACGCCCGTACATCTACACCACCGCCGTGCCACCGGCGATGGCCGCCGCTGCGCTTGAAGCGGTGCGCCTGGCGCGCAGGGACAACTGGCGCCGTTCCAAACTGACCGACCTGATCGCGTTGTTCCGCAGCGAAGCACGCCGCCATGGGCTGGACCTGATGGCTTCGGACACGCCGATCCAACCGCTGCTTTGCGGCGATGACCACACCGCCGTGGCCATGTCCACGGCGCTGGAACAGGCCGGCTGGCTGGTCGGTGCGATCCGCCCGCCGACCGTGCCGGAAGGCAAGGCGCGCCTGCGGGTGACACTGTCCGCGCTGCACACGCCGGAACAGGTGCGGGGGCTGGTCGAGGCCATCGCCAGCGCGCGCGAACGCGTGGCCCTGGCCGTGCGTGAAGCCGCGCCACCGCCGCTGCCTGTCTTTGCCTGAGTTCCGTGTCGTTGCCCATGCATATTGACGTCACCGGCCGTGGGCCGGACCTGGTGCTGATCCACGGTTGGGCCCTGCAGGGCGGCGTGTTCGCGCCGCTGGTGCAGCGGCTTGCGGACCAGTTCACCCTGCACTTGGTCGACCTGCCCGGCCATGGGCACAGCCGCGAGGACACCACGCCGCTGCGCCTGCCGTTCGTGGTCGGTGCCATTGCCGCGGCTACGCCGCCGGCGGTGTGGTGCGGCTGGTCACTGGGCGGCCTGTTCGCATTGCACGCGGCGGCCACGCTGCCAAAGGTGCGCGGGCTGGCGATGATCGCCGCCACGCCGCGCTTCGTGCGAGGCGAAGACTGGCCGCACGCGGTGGAGCCGGCGGTGTTCGAGCAGTTCGGCCGCGAGCTGGCGACCGACTTCGGCGGCACGCTGGAACGCTTCCTCGCGCTGGACGTAATGGGTTCGGCGCACGCCCGCGAGGAGCTGCGCACGCTGCGCCAGCGCCTGGTCGAGCGCGGTGCGCCCACCGAACGCGCCCTGCTGGAAGGCCTGCGCCTGCTCGAAAGCACTGACCTGCGCGGCGCACTGCCAACGCTGGGCAAGCCCAGCCTGTGGATCGCCGGCCAGCGTGACCGGCTGGTGTCTCCGGTGGCGATGCAGGCCGCCGCAGCACTGGCCCCGGGTGCGCAGGCGCTGACCATCGCCCACGGCGGCCACGCGCCGTTCCTTGGCCATGCCGACGAAGTAGCCGCCGCCCTGCAACACTTCGTTGCCGCCCTGTCGCCGGCTGATGGCGGACAATGAGCACCTTCCGAATTCCGCAGGACTGACGCATGGATCTGGGCATCAACGGCCGCTGGGCACTGGTCTGCGGCGCCAGCAAGGGATTGGGCCTGGGTTGCGCGCGTGCGCTGGTGCGCGAGGGCGTCAACGTGGTGATCGTGGCCCGTGGTGACGCTGCGCTGCAGGCCGCCGCTGAAGAACTGCGTGCCGTGCCCGGCGCTGCCGAGGTGCGCGCGGTTGCCGCCGATGTCACCACCGAGGCCGGCCGTGCTGCGGCACTGGCCGCATGCCCGCAGGTGGACATCCTGGTCAACAACGCCGGCGGCCCGCCGCCCGGTGATTTCCGCAATTTCGAGCGCGACGACTGGATCGCCGCGCTGGACGCCAATATGCTGGCGCCGATCGCGCTGATCCGCGCCACCGTCGACGCGATGATCGAGCGTGGCTTCGGCCGCATCGTCAACATCACCTCGTCGGCGGTGAAGGCCCCGATCGACATCCTGGCGCTGTCCAACGGCGCGCGCAGCGGCCTGACCGGTTTCGTCGCCGGCCTGTCGCGCCGCACCGTGGCCCACAACGTCACCATCAACAACCTGCTGCCCGGCCAGTTCGACACCGACCGCCTGCGCGCCAACTTCGCCCACAGCGCGGGCAAGGACGGCGATGCTGGCGAAGTGGCCGAGCGCCGCCGCCAGCAGATTCCCGCCGGCCGCTTCGGCACGCCGGACGAGTTCGGCGCCGCCTGCGCCTTCCTGTGCAGTGCGCAGGCCGGTTACCTCACCGGGCAGAACCTGCTGATCGACGGCGGCGCCTACCCCGGTACGTTCTAAGAGACTTTCGCAATGCCGTCCCACTTCGATTCCCGCCACGTCCGCCGCGCGTTCGCGCGTGCCGCCAGCAGCTACGACGCCGCCGCCGCCCTGCAGCGCGAGGTGCAGTCGCGACTGATCGAATCGCTGGACTACCTGGAGGCACGCAAGCCCGAGGTGGTGCTGGACATCGGCGCGGGTACCGGCCATGCCAGCGCGTTGATGAAGAAGCGCTGGCCGAAGGCGCAGGTGATCGCGCTGGATGTGGCGCTGCCGATGCTGGACCAGGCCAAGCGCCAGGCCGGGTGGTGGAAGCCGTTCCAGCGCCTGTGCGGCGATGCCGCCGCGCTGCCGCTGGCCGACAACAGCGTGGATGTGATCTTCAGCAACCTGTGCCTGCAGTGGGTGGACGACCTGCCGGCGGTGTTCGCCGGATTCCGTCGCGTGCTCAAGCCCGGTGGCCTGCTGCTGTGCTCCACCTTCGGCCCGGAAACCCTGATCGAACTCAACGAGGCCTTCGCCGCCGCCGATGATCGTCCGCACGTGAGCCGCTTCGCGCAGATCGCCCAGTTCGGCGACGCGCTGATGATGGCCGGCTTCCGCGACCCGGTGCTGGACCGCGATCTGTTCACCCTGACCTACGACGACCTGCCCTCGCTGATGCGCGAACTGCGCGCGATGGGCGCGACCAACGCGCGGGTGGACCGCCGCCATACGCTGACCGGGCGTGGTCGTTTCGCCGCTGCCGCCGCTGCATACGAGCCGATGCGCCGTGCCGACGGCAAGCTGCCCAGCAGCTGGGAAGTGATCTACGCCCACGCCTGGGCACCGGATCCGGGCGCGCCGATCCGCGAAGGCGGGCATGACGTCGCCTCGGTGCCGGTGTCGGCGATTCCGATCCGCCGCAAGCAGACCTGATCGTCTGGTAGTGCCGGCCGCTGGCCGGCGACCTCATGATTCCCTGGTGGCCATCTGCCGGCCAGCGGCCGGCACTACCAAATGCCACGCCATACGCGAATCGCTCCGGTAGGCGCCGGCCGTCACTCTGGTAGGTGCCGACCTTGGTCGGCACAGTGCCGGCAGCATCTCGATCTGACAGATGGTGCCAACCAAGGTTGGCACCTGCCAATTCCGGGCGGTGTCGGCGATTCCGATCCGCCGCAAGCAGACCTGATCGTGTGGTAGTGCCGGCCGCTGGCCGGCAACCTCACGATTCCATGGTGGGCATCTGCCGGCCAGCGGCCGGCCCTACCCAATGCGACGCCATACGCGAATCGCTCTGGTGGGTGCCGACCTTGGTCGGCACAGTGCAGGCAGCATCGCGATCTGACAGATGGTGCCAACCAAGGTTGGCACCTACCAATTCCGGGCGGTGTCGGCGATTCCGATCCGCCGCAAGCAGACCTGATCGTCTGGTAGTGCCGGCCGCTGGCCGGCGACCTCATGATTCCCTGGTGGCCATCTGCCGGCCAGCGGCCGGCACTACCCAATGCGACGCCTTACGCGAATCGCTCTGGTGGGTGCCGACCTTGGTCGGCACAGTGCCGGCGACATCGCGATCTGACAGATGGTGCCAACCAAGGTTGGCACCTGCCAATTCCGAGCGGTGTCGGCGATTCCGATCCGCCGCAAGCAGACCTGATCGTCTGGTAGTGCCGGCCGCTGGCCGGCAACCTCACGATTCCCTGGTGGGCATCTGCCGGCCAGCGGCCGGCACTACCAAATGCGAGGCCGTGCGCAACGCAGGCTTCCGCCCTCAGGTATTGGCCGGCGAACTCAACGGCGGGCGCACCAGGTCGCGGTGGAAGAAATAGATTTCCTGCACCAGGAAGCGCCAACTGGTGTGGAAGCTGCGGAAGCGCGTGCTGGGCGTGGACGAGGCCAGCGCATCGATGCCGAGCGCCTTGCTCAGGCGCAGCGCGCGCGCCATGTGCAGCGGATCGCTGACGACGATCACCCGGTGCAGGCCGCGCTGGTCCATCAGCCGCTTGGCTTCAACCAGGTTCTGCACGGTATTGCGCGAAGCGGTTTCGATCAGGATCGCATCGTCCGGCACGCCATGCTTCAGCGCGTAACGCCGCGCCACCTGCGACTCGGAGAAGCGCGCACCGGTGCCGCCATAGCCACCGGTGAAGATCAGCAGCGGCGCATAGCGTGCTTCATACAGATCCAGCCCGTGGCGGATGCGTTCTTCGAACACCGGTGACGGCTTGGCGTCATAGGCGGCCGCACCCAGCACGATGATGGCGTCGGCCTTGGCGGCCTGGTCGCGTTCACCCACCCAGACGATCCAGGCGGTCACGCCCAGCAGCCAGATCACCAGCAGCACGAACAGCCGCCACAACCAGCCCAGCAGGCCGGTGCGTTCGCGGTGCCGCCCGCGGCTCACGCCGCCCCCCAGCGCAGCGCTGGCAGGTCGACGTTGCCGCCGGACAACACCAGGCCCACGCGCAGGCCGGCGAAGCGCTGCGGCTGCGCCAGCACCGCAGCCAGCACGGTGGCCGAAGAGGGCTCCACCACCTGCTTGAGCACGTCCCACAGCAGGCGCATCGCCGCCAGCGTCGCGGCGTCATCGACCACGATCACCTCGGCACCGGCGGCGCGCAGCAACTCGAAATTGGGCGCGCCAATCAGGGTACGCAGGCCATCGCAGATGGTGTCCGGGGTGAACGCGCCCTGGCGCTCGCCGATGGCCAGCGAGCGCGCGGTGTCATCGGCGCCGGCCGGCTCGGCCAGGATCAGCCGGGTCTGCGGACTGGCGTGCTGCAGGGCCAGCGCGGTACCGCTGGCCAGGCCACCGCCGCCCACCGGCACCACCAGCGCGTCGAACGGGCCGTCGCTGTGCAGCAGTTCCAGGGCCGCGGTGCCCTGCCCGGCCATCACCGCCGGGTTCGTATAGGGATGCACCAGGGTTGCGCCGGTATCGGCCTGCACCTTGGCGCAGGTGGCCTCGCGGTCGGCGATGGTCGGCGGGCAGCGCCAGAGCGTGGCGCCGTGGCGGGCGATGTTGGCCAGCTTGGCGGCCACCGCCCCCTCCGGCACCACCACATGGCAGGGGATGCCCCGGGTGCGTGCGGCCAGGGCCAGCGCGGCGCCGTGGTTGCCGGAGGAATGGGTCACCACACCAGCACTGGCGCGGTCGGCATCCAGCGACCACACCGCATTGCAGGCACCACGGAACTTGAATGCGCCACCACGCTGCAGGTGCTCGGCCTTGAAGGCCAACTGCGCACCGGTCATTGCATCGAGGGTGCGCGAGCGCAGCACCGGGGTCACGCTGGCATGCGGGGCAATCCTCGCAGCAGCAAGCAGGACATCATCGGCGCGGGGCAACAGTGAATCGCTCATGACGCAAGATTAACGTATGCCCCCGCGCTGGCGACCGGGGCACAGGTCATGCCAGCATGCAGGCCTACGCCGCCATTCATCCTGGCCAGCCGAATTAAGGGCCGATTCAATGCCCGCGCACGAAGCTGGCTGCACATCCGTCCTCTGGGGGGACCCACCATGAAAATGCGCCTGTTGCTTGCCGGTGGCCTGTTGTTGGGCCTGACTGGCTGCACCACCTACGACTATGTAGGCGGTGGCCGCGGTGGCGGCTACTACCACGGCGCGCCGTCGGTGGAGTACCGCTACCCGGCCGGCTATCCCTACAACTACGGCTACCCGTACTACGGTGGCTATGGCGGCTATTACGGCGGCTATGGCAACCCGTACTACTCGCGCCCGATCTACCGCCCGCCGCACAACCACCGCCCGCCGCCGCGTCCGCCCGGCAACGGCGGCGAGAATCGTCCGCCGCCGCCGCCGCGGCCGTCGTACAACGGCGGTTCCCCGTGGCGGAACATGGATTCGATGCGCCGCCCGCCGCAATCGAACATGCAGCCGCCGTCGCCCGCGCCGCAGGCCCGCCCGTCCCCGGCACCGAGTGCGCCGAGGATGAACGGTTCCCCCTGGCGCAACATGGATCGTGCGACGCAGCGCACAGTTGAGCGCTGAACCGTCTTGCATTTCACACGGTCCAACCCGCAATCTACGCGGACAGTGACGGCCCGCGTCACAAAGTGACAAAAACGACACGGGCCGCCGCAAAAAGCTCTACGTCGATATCCGACAGGAACATCTGGATCCCCCCTGTTCCGGCCCTGTCGGATGTCGGCACCTCTGAAGGCAGACGGCCCCGCAATGCGGGGCCGTTTGTTTTGCCGGGCCGCCAACCGGCGAGAGCCCCAGCGTCGGTGGATCCACGCCATGCGTGGACCGGGCCTTTCCCGGCACCCCAAAAAAACAGGGCCGGACAGTCCCCCGACTGCCGGCCCTCTGCTCCCCCACCGTGCGCCTGTACCGGCCCCTGTTCCAATTCCGGTCACGGGCGCCTACGGCGCCAGCCACGGTGGGTGCTATTGGGTTATCTGCAAAAATCCTGCCAACTTTAGGGCTGATTTCGGCGCCGGCCGGCCGGTACCGACGTCCCGGCCCCGAATGGCGCTAAAATCGCCACCCCGGCGCCGCCCCCCGGCCGCGCCCGCCCCCAGCTGAACAGCCCCCATGAATCCGTCCTTCCATCGTTACGACGTCATCGTCATCGGCGGTGGCCACGCTGGCACCGAAGCCGCGCTGGCCGCGGCCCGCACCGGCGTGCGCACCCTGCTGCTGACCCACAACATCGAAACGGTGGGCGCGATGAGCTGCAACCCGGCCATCGGCGGCATCGGCAAGGGCCACCTGGTCAAGGAGATCGACGCCCTGGGCGGTGCGATGGCGCATGCCGCCGACCGCGCCGGCATCCAGTGGCGCACGTTGAACGCCTCCAAGGGCCCGGCCGTGCGTGCCACCCGTTGCCAGGCCGATCGCAACCTGTACCGCATGGCGATACGCGCCATCGTCGAAGGCCAGGCCAACCTGACCGTGTTCCAAGCCGCAGTGGACGATCTGGTCATCGAAGGCGACGCCGTGCGCGGCGTCATCACCCAGACCGGCCTGCGTTTCGACGCCGGGGCCGTGGTGCTGACGGCCGGTACCTTCCTCGCCGGCAAGATCCATGTGGGCCCCACCCAGTACGCCGCCGGCCGCATGGGCGACCCGCCGGCCACCACGCTGGCCGCGCGCCTGCGCGAGCGCCCGTTCCAGGTGGACCGCCTGAAGACCGGCACGCCGCCGCGCATCGATGGCCGCTCGCTGGACTACAGCGTGATGGACGAACAGCCCGGTGATTCCCCGCGCCCGGTGATGTCCTTCCTCGGCTCGGTGGACGAGCATCCGCAGCAGGTCAGCTGCTGGATCACCCACACCACCGAACAGACCCACCAGATCATCCGCGACGCGCTGCATCGCTCGCCGCTGTACAGCGGCCAGATCGAAGGCATCGGCCCGCGCTACTGCCCGTCCATCGAGGACAAGGTAGTGCGCTTCGCCGAGAAGGCCAGCCACCAGATCTTCGTCGAACCCGAAGGCCTGGGCATCATCGAGATCTATCCCAACGGCATCTCCACCTCGCTGCCGTTCGACGTGCAGCTGGAGATGGTGCGCAGCATCCGTGGTTTCGAAAACGCACACATCACCCGCCCCGGCTACGCGATCGAGTACGACTTCTTCGATCCGCGCGGGCTGAAGGCCTCGCTGGAGACCAAGCTGGTCAACGGCCTGTTCTTCGCCGGCCAGATCAACGGCACCACCGGCTATGAAGAAGCGGCCGCGCAGGGCCTGCTGGCCGGCCTCAACGCCGCACGCCAGGTATGTGGACTGGATGGCTGGTGCCCGCGCCGCGACGAGGCGTACCTGGGCGTGCTGGTGGATGACCTGATCACCCACGGCACCAACGAGCCCTACCGCATGTTCACCAGCCGCGCCGAATACCGCCTGCAGCTGCGCGAGGACAATGCCGACCAGCGCCTGACCCCCGCCGGCCGCGAAATGGGCCTGGTGGATGACCATCGCTGGAGCGCGTTCGAAACCAAGCAGGCCGCCGTCGCCGCCGAGCGCGCGCGCCTGGGCGCACTGTGGGCGACCCCGGCCAATGCACTGGGCCGCGAGGTACAGGACACGCTGGGCGTGGCGGTCAGCCGCGAAACCAATGTGCTGGACCTGATCAAGCGCCCCGAGCTGGATTACGCGCAGCTGATGCAGGTGCCGTCGTTGGGCCCGGCCGTGGCCGACGCCAAGGTGGCCGAGCAGGTGGAGATCGGCGTGAAGTACGCCGGCTACCTGGATCGCCAGCGCGAGGAGATCGAGCGGCAGCAGCGGCACGAAGCCACGCCGATCGCTGAAGCCTTCGATTATGCGACGGTACGCGGGCTGTCGGCCGAAGCGCTGCAGAAGCTGGAGCGCGTGCGCCCGCAGACCATCGGCCAGGCGCAGCGCATCCCGGGCATGACCCCGGCAGCGATCTCGCTGCTGCTGGTGCATCTGGAGCGGGCGCGCCGCGGCCGCGTGGCATAAGCGGTCGCACCTGCTTCTGGTGGGGGCCGACCTGGGTCGGCACATGAGTCTGCCCTGGTGGGTGCCGACCTTGGTCGGCACGAATCATCAGATCGCGATGCTGCATGCATTTGTGCCGACCAAGGTCGGCACCTACCGGAGCGGAAGGCACACCCACATTGGCGGGCCCGTTACCGCGCGTCCGCGCCACCACCCAACACCTTGAACAACGTCACCCGGTTGCCCGCCTCCTGCTGCTGCAGGGCGATCAGGTCCTGCTGCGCGGCATACAGGCTGCGCTGCGCATCCAACGACTGCAGGTAGCCATCCAGTCCAGTGCGGTAGCGCGCCTCGGCCAAGGTGTAGCTGCGCTGGCTGTCAGCCACCAACGCGCGTTGCGCGTCCAGCTGCGCGGTCAGGTGATCGCGCGTGGCCAGCGCATCGGCCACCTCACTGAAGGCCTGCTGGATCGCCTTCTCGTACTGCGCGATGCCGATGTCCTTGCCGATCTTCGAGGCATCCAGCGAGGCTTTCAGTGCACCGGCATGGAAGATCGGCGCGGTGATGCTGGGCACGAACGACCAGCCACGGGTGCCGGCCGAGAACAGCGTCGACAACGCGGTGGAGCTGTGCCCGTAGTTGGCAGTCAACGTCAGCGTCGGGAAGAATGCAGCGCGCGCGGCACCGATATCGGCGTTGGCTGCCTGCAACGCATGCTCAGCGGACAGCACGTCCGGGCGCTGCAGCAACACGCTGGAGGGCAGGTTGGCGGGCAGCGGTGCCAGCGCGACGCTGCCTTCCAGCACCTGCGTTGTCGGCAGCAGGGCCGGATCCAGCGGCGCCCCCACCAACAGCCGCAATGCATCGCGATCCTTCGCCTGCTGGGCCTGCAGCTTCGCCAGCGCACCGCGCGCGGCTTCCACGCTGGTCTGCACCTGCGACAGGTCCAGGCCCGAGGCCAGCCCCTGTGCATGGCGGGCCTCGGTGCGCTGCAGGGTCTGCTGCTGGCTGTCCAGCGTCTGTTGCGTGAATGCCAGCGACTGCTCGTCGGCCGCCAGCGCCAGCCACGCCGTCGCCACTTCAGCCACCAGGCTGGTGCGCGCGGCGCGCTGGTTCTCGGCGCTGGCCAGCCAGTTCTGCAGCGCCTCGTTCTTCAGGCTGCGGATACGCCCGAACAGGTCCAGCTCCCAGCTGCTGATGCCCACCTGCACGGCATCGGATTCGGTCACCTGGGTGACGCCGGTCTCGCTGTTGGCATCGCTCACCCGCGAACGGGTGACACTGCCGCTGGCATCTACCGACGGCAGCAGTGCCGCGCGCTGGATGCGGTACTGCGCGCGCTCCTTTTCCACCTGCAGCACCGCCACGCGCAGGTCGCGGTTGTTCTGCAGCGCCAGCGCGATGACCTGCTGCAGGCGCGGTTCCAGGAACACGTCGCGCCAGGCCGGCATCGCCAGTGCCGGTTCGGCCTCGCCGGTGCCGGCATTGCCGAACTGTGCCGGCACCGGCGCCTCGGGTCGCTGGTAGTGCGGGGCCATGCTCACGCAGCCGCCCAGCACGGCGGTCATCGTTGCGGCCGCCAGGGCGCGCAGCAGCATCGGCTTCATGGGCTTGTCTCCGGGACAGTGGCGTCGGCCGGCGCGCGGCCCGGGAACAGGCGGCGCACCAGCAGGTAGAACAACGGCACGAAGAACATGCCCAGCACCATCGAGGCAACCGTACCACCGGCCACGCCGGTACCCAGCGAACGGCGCGCAGCCGAACCGGCGCCGGTGGCGAACACCAGCGGCAGTACGCCCATCAGGAACGCCAGCGAGGTCATTACGATCGGCCGCAGCCGCAGATAGACGGCCTGCAGGATCGCTTCGCGGGTGCTCTTGCCCTGCTGTTCGAGGATGCGCGCGAACTCGACGATCAGGATGCCGTTCTTCGCTGCCAGACCAATCGTGGTCAACAGGCCGACCTGGAAGTACACGTCGTTGTTGAGGCCACGCAGGTTCATCATCAGCACGGCGCCGAACATGCCCACCGGCACCGCCAGCATCACCGCGAACGGCACCGCCCAGCTTTCATACAGCGCGGCCAGGCACAGGAACACGAACAGCAGCGAGATGGCGTACAGCATCGGCGCCTGGTTGCCCGACAGCTGTTCCTGGTAGGCCATGTCCGACCAGGCATGGCTGAAGCCTTCCGGCAGCGTGTCGGCCAGGCGCGCGATCTCGGCCATCGCCTCGCCGGAGCTGACGCCCGGTGCCGGCTGGCCGGTGATTTCCATCGCCGAGATGCCGTTGTAGCGCTGCAGTGCGGCCGGCGCGCTGGTCCAATGCGTGCTGATCAACGACGACAGCGGCACCATCTGCCCGGCCTGGTTGCGCACGCTCCAGCGCTCGATGTCCTGCGGCTGCATGCGTGCTTCGGCGGTGCCCTGGATGAACACCTTCTTGATGCGGCCCTTGTAGATGAAGTTGTTGACGAAGTCGCCGCCCAACGCCGCGTTCAAGGTGTCATTGACGTCCTGCGGGTTCACGCCCATCGCCTGCGCCTTGGCGTCGTCCACCTTCACCGCGTATACCGGCGCGTCTTCCAGGCTGGCGTAGCGCACGTTGACCAGCTTCGGGTCCTTGGCGGCTTCCTTCAGCAGCGTGTTGCGCGCGGCCACGGCGGCGGCATGGCCTGCACCGCCTTCGTCCTGCAGTTCCAGGGTGAAGCCACCCGCATCGCCGAGGCCCAGGATGGCCGGTGGCGAGGTGATGAACACCTGCGCATCGGGCACGCTGGCCATCGCCCGCGTCAAGCGTGCGGCGATGGTATCGGCGTCGTCCTTGCGGTCATCCCAGTCCTTCAGCCGGATGAAGGCCTGGCCGACGTTCTGGCCGCTGCCGGTAACACTGAAACCGGCGGTGGCCTGGATCGAGAGCACGCCGTCGTCCTTCACCGCGACGGCACTCAGACGATCCATCACCGCCCGCGTCTGCTCCAGCGTGGAACCGGCCGGCAGCTTCACCAGCGCGTTGAGCATGCCCTGGTCTTCATCGGGCAGGAACGCGCCCGGCAGGTGCCACAGCAACAGGCCGGTGGCCACGCTCAGCACCAGGTAGAACAGCACGCCGAGCGTGCGGCGGCCGAGGAAACGATCCACGCGGTGACGCAGGCCGTTGGAGGTGCGCTCGAAGCGGTGGTTGAACCAGATGAAGAACTTGCCCAGCAGGCTGGGTTCGCCACCGTGGTCGCCATGCGGATGGCCGCCCTTGGGAATCTGGTGCAGGATGCTGCCACACAGTGCCGGGGTGATGGTCATCGCCACCAGCACCGACAGGATCATCGCGGCGGCGATCGTCACCGAGAACTGGCGATAGATCACCCCGGTTACACCGCTGAAGAACGCCATCGGCAGGAACACCGCGGTCAGCACCAGCACGATGCCGACCAGCGCGCCGGTGATCTGGCCCATCGCCTTCAGCGTGGCCGGCTTCGGCGCCAGCCCTTCGAAGGTCATCACCCGCTCCACGTTCTCCACCACCACGATGGCATCGTCCACCAGCAGGCCGATGGCCAGCACCAGTGCGAACATGGTCAGGGTGTTGATCGAATACCCGAATGCAGCCAGCACGCCGAACGTGCCCAGCAGCACCACCGGCACCGCGATGGTCGGGATCAGCGTGGCGCGCCAGTTCTGCAGGAACAGGTACATCACCAGCACCACCAGGATGATCGCTTCGATCAGGGTGATCACCACTTCCTTCAGCGAGATGGTCACGAATGGCGTGGTGGTGAAGGCCACGTGGGCGGTATAGCCATGCGGCCAGTACTTCTGCAGCTGCTGAAGCCGTGCATCGATGGCCTTGGAGACGGCGATCGCGTTGGCACCGGCATTGAGTTCAATGCCCAGCGACGCCGACGGCTTGCCGTTGAAGGTGCTGATGCTGTCGTAGCTTTCCGGCCCGAGGCCGATCGTCGCCACGTCGCCCAGACGCACCACGCTGCCGTTGGCATCGGCCTTGAGCACCACCTGCGCGAACTGCTCGGGCGTGTGCAGGCGGCTGCGCGCGGTTACCGTGGCGTCGAGCTGCTGGCCCTTCAGCGCCGGCTGGCCACCCAGCTCACCGGCGGAGACATCGGTGTTCTGTGCCTGCAGTGCGGTCTCGATGTCCGAGGGCATCAGCGCGTACTGGCGCATCTTCTCCGGATCCAGCCAGATGCGCATGGCGTATTCCTGGCCGATCGGCTGGATGTTGCCGACACCGCTGACGCGGCTGATCTGGTCATCGATGCGCGCTTCCATGAAGTTGGCGACATCGAAGTTGTCCATGCTGCCGTCTTCGCTGGTGAACGACAGCACCTCGAAGATCGAACCACTGGACTTGGTGATGGTCAGGCCGTTCTGCTGCACCGCCTGCGGCAGCGTGGCCATGGCGGCCTGCAGCTGGTTCTGCACCTGCACCTGCGCGGTATCCGGATTGGTACCGGTGGCGAACACCAGGTTGACCTGCGCCGAGCCGTCGGAGGCACTGGTCGAGGTCATGTACATCAGGTGATCGAGGCTTTGCTGGGACTGCTCGATGACCTGGGTGACCGCGTTTTCCACGGTCTGCGACGAGGCGCCGGTGTAGGTGGCGCGGATGGTGATGGTGGGCGGGGCGATCTGCGGGTAGCGGTCCACCGGCAGGATCAGGATCGCGAGCAGGCCGAGCAGGCTGACCGCGATGGCGATCACCCAGGCGAAGATCGGCCGGTCGATGAAGAAACGAACCATGTGGGCCAGGCCTCAGTGCGACTTTTCGTCGGTGTTGCCGTTCGGATCGACCGCCGGCATCGCCGCCAACTGCGCCGTCGTGGCCGCCACCGCTTTCACCTGCTGGCCGAGCGATACCGCGCTGCCGTTGCTGACGATCACCCGTTCGCCAGCCTTGAGGCCGCTGGTGATCTGCCACTGGTTACCGACCACCTGGCCGGTGCTGACGCGGCGCTCGACCACATGATCCTTGGCGTCGAGCAGGCGCAGCAGCGGTTCGCCGCGCTCGTTGCGCACCACCGCCTTCTGCGGCACCAGCAGGGCACGCGCGTCGGTGGCCATCGGCAGCACCGCCTTCAGGTACATGCCCGGCAACAGCAGGCCGTCCGGGTTCGGAATGACCGCGCGCAGCTTCACGTTGCCGGTGCCCGGATCCACTGCGCTGCCGACGAACTCCAACGTGCCTTCATGCGCGTAGGTGCTGCCGTCCTCCAGCAGCACCTTTACCTGTGCCTTGCCATCGATGGCCTTCACCAGGCCCGCATCGAGCTGCTTGCGCAGCGCCAGCATCTGCGTGCTGGACTGGGTGACATCCAGGTACACCGGGTCCAGCCGCTGGATGGTGGTCAGTGCCGTATCCTGGCCGGCCGCGACCAGCGCGCCGGCGGTGACGCTGGAGGTGCCGATGCGGCCGTCGATGGGGGCGGTCACCCGGGTGTAGTCGAGGTTGATGCGGGCAGCCTGCAATGCAGCGCGCGCGGCAATCACGTTGGCCTGCGCCTGCTTCAACGCCGAGGTGGCATCGTCGGCGTCCTGCTTGCTGGCTGCATCCATGCTCACCAGCGCGCGGGTGCGCTCGGCCTTCGGCTGTGCCGACAACACGGTGGCCTCGGCCTGCGCCAGCTGCCCGCGCGCGGTATCGAAGGCCGCCTGGTACGGTGCCGGGTCGACCTGGTACAGCAGCTGCCCTGCCTTGACCTGCTGGCCTTCGGTGAACAACCGCTGGCGGATCAGGCCGCCGACCTGCGGCCGCACCTCGGAGATCTCGAACGGCACGGCACGGCCGGGCAAGGTCTGCTGGAGTGCCAGCGGCTGCGCGCTGGCGATGATGACGCCCACTTCGGGCATGGCCGGGGCATCGGTCCTGCCCGCCGAACAGGCCGCCAGGGCCAGCAGCAGGGGCAACAGCAGGGGACGCGGGGAACGGGACAGCGGGCGCAGGAAGGACATGGGGGGGCGTGGGGGCCTTGCGTTGACCCGTGCACGCTGCCGTGAAACTGTGCAGAGAATATGGAGATTGTGCGACGGGCTCAGCTGGCGCTTGCTTTCGGCGCCGCATGCGCCGCTAATGGCCTTCGCGATGGCGAAGTTCCAACTCAAATTCGGCCTGACCGCGAAGACCTTCCTCGCGATCTTCACCGCCTGCCTGCTGGTGCTGGCAGTGAACGGTATTGCCAGCCGCGTGGCCTTCCAGACCGGCTTCCTGGACTACCTCAACGACCAGGGCGACCTGCGCATGCAGCGGCTGATGCCACACCTGCAGCGCGAGTACCGCGAGCACGGTGGCTGGGAGCATCTGCACGGTGATGGCGACCGCTGGGCGCGGCTGCTGCGCCCGGACCTGGCCCATGGGCACGAAGGACCGGTGCCGTCGCTGTCCGACCAGACCGGCGTGCCGTCGCGCCTGGGCCTGTTCGACGCGCAGCACCGTTTCGTGGCCGGCAACCCCGACGCCACCAGCGATGACGAGCCGCATGCGGTGCAGGTGGACGGGCAGACCGTCGGTTGGCTGGGCATGGTGCCGTTCCAGACTGTCATCGCCACCAACGACCTGAATTTCTACAACACCCAGGTGCGCGCCTGGTGGGTGATCGGCATCGCGCTACTGCTGGTGACGGTACTGCTGGCCTGGCTGGTATCGCGTGCGCTGCGCCAGCGCCTTGCCAAGCTGGCCGCTGCCACCCACCGGTTGGCCGCCGGTGACTACGCCACCCGCATCGAGCGCACCAGTGACGATGAGCTGGACGCGCTGGTCAACGACTTCAACCGGATGGCGCAGGCGCTGGACGATACCGAACGCAACCGCCGCGCCTTCATTGCCGACATCTCGCATGAGCTGCGCACGCCATTGGCCGTGGTGCGCGCCGAGCTGGAGGCGATCGAAGATGGCATCCGTCCGCTGGACCGGGCCAACCTGGTGGGCCTGCAGGGCGAGATCCGCCAGCTGGGCAAGCTGATCGACGACCTGCACGACCTGTCGATGACCCAGTCCGGCGGCCTGGCGTACCGCTTCGCGCCACTGGACATGGTGGCGCTGCTGCGCAGCGAACTCAATGGCATGCGCGTGCGCTTCGCCAATGCAGGCCTGGCGTTGGAAGAAGACCTGCCCGCCACGCCGTTGCAGGTGTCCGGTGACGAACGGCGCCTGCAGCAGGTACTGGCCAACCTGCTGGAAAACGCACTGCGCTACACCCATGCCGGTGGCCGCGTACGCGTGCAGGCAGCGCGCGTGCCTGCCGGCGTGCAGCTGGTCGTGGAAGACACCGCGCCGGGCGTTCCGCCCGACAAGTGTGCACTGCTGTTCGAACGCTTCTACCGCGTGGAAAGTTCGCGCAACCGCGCCAGTGGCGGCAGCGGGCTGGGCCTGGCCATCAGCCACAACATCATCCTCGCCCACCACGGCGTCATCCACGCCGCGCCCTCGCCGCTGGGCGGGCTGCGCGTGGTCATCACCCTGCCGGAGCCTGCATGAGTGCGTCGCCCGCCACGTCCACGAAGATCCTGATCGTCGAGGACGAGCCACGCCTGGCCTCGGTACTGCGCGACTACCTGGCCGCCGCCGGCATGGCCAGCGAGTGGGTGGACGACGGTGGCCAGGTGATCGACGCGTTCGTGCGCTACCAGCCCGACCTGGTGCTGCTGGACCTGATGCTGCCGCAGCGCGACGGCGTGGACCTGTGCCGCGAACTGCGTGCCAGCAGCGATGTACCGGTCATCATGGTCACCGCACGGGTGGAAGAGATCGACCGCCTGCTGGGCCTGGAGATCGGCGCCGACGACTACATCTGCAAGCCGTTCAGTCCGCGCGAAGTGGTCGCGCGGGTGATGGCGGTGCTGCGCCGCTACCGCCCGGACCCGGGTGCGCGCGCCAACGGTGGCCTGCACATCGACGAGCCGGCCGCACGCGCCACCTGGAACGGCAAGGGCCTGGATCTGACGCCGGTGGAGTACCGCCTGCTGCGCACGCTGCTGGCCACCCCAGGCCGGATCTGGGCGCGCGATGAACTGCTCGACCGGCTGTACCTGGACCATCGCGTGGTGGTCGACCGCACCGTCGACAGCCATGTGCGCAACCTGCGCCGCAAGCTGGCCGACGCCGGCATGGAAGGCGAGCCGATCCGTTCGGTGTACGGCATGGGCTACAGCTACGAGCCCTAGCCGGTAGTGCCGGCCGCTGGCCGGCAACCGCAGAATTCCAAGTGCGCCCGTGAGCTTGCCGGCCAGCGGCCGGCACTACCGGTGCGCACTTGCGTTACAGTCGAGCACGCTCGACATTACGAACACAACTGCATGGACGACATCCACCCGATCGCGCCGGACAAGCGCGCCGCCATCCTTTCCACCCTGGCTGACATCGAACAGCGCTACGACGTACGCGTGCTGCTGGCCTGCGAGTCGGGCAGCCGCGG
The DNA here is from genome assembly GCF_059370655.1 of Stenotrophomonas sp. YJH_SMC_133. Taxonomy (NCBI): domain Bacteria; kingdom Pseudomonadati; phylum Pseudomonadota; class Gammaproteobacteria; order Lysobacterales; family Lysobacteraceae; genus Stenotrophomonas; species Stenotrophomonas sp. YJH_SMC_133. The sequence continues at coordinate 33,642 of NZ_JCAFTW010000014.1, forward strand.
CTGGGGCTTTTCCTCGCCCGACAGCGACTACGACGCGCGCTTCATCTACGTGCATCGCCAGCCTTGGTATCTCAGCGTCAACGAGAGCACCGGTCCCGGCGAAGCGCAGCGCGATGTGATCGAACTGCCGATCGACGATGAGCTCGACGTGAGCGGCTGGGACCTGCGCAAGGCACTGCGACTGGTTTCAAAATCCAATCCGACCCTGATCGAGTGGCTGCGCTCGCCGATCGTCTACCAGCAGGATCAGGCGGCGGTGTCACAGTTGTGGGAAGCAGCGAAAGCGTTCCATTCGCCGCTGGGCACGTGGTGGCACTACTTCAACATGGCGCGCTCGAACCATCGCGGCTACCTGCGTGGCGAAACGGTGCGCACCAAGAAGTACCTGTACGTGCTGCGCCCACTGCTGGCCTGCCAGTGGATAGAGCACGAACAGACACCCCCGCCGATGGCCTTTGAGGATCTGCTGGACCGGCTGCTGCCAGACGGTGCGGTGCGTGAAGTCATCGATGCCCTGCTGGCGGTCAAACGGGCCAGCGCCGAGGTCGCCGCCGGGCCGCGCATTGCGGCGATCAGCGACTACATCGATCGTGAACTGGCCATCCGGACTGCGCAGGCGCCACAGCTGCCCGCCGGACGAGGTGATGCTGCGTGGCTGGATGAGCTGTTCCGGCAGATGCTGGCCGAGCACGCGCCTGCATGAAGAGCCGCACCTGCCGCTGGTAGTGCCGGCCGCTGGCCGGCAACCACGGAAATCCAGGCGTGCCGCGCGGTTGCCGGCCAGCGGCCGGCACTACCACACGGGTATCATCGTCGCGAACGCCCTGATTTCCGGAGACCCCGATGAACCCGCTGCGCCCCTTCCGCGACAAGATGCCCATCCTCGGCGAGCGCGTGTACATCGACCCGTCGTGCACGATCATCGGCGACGTGGAACTGGGCGACGACGTGTCGGTGTGGCCGGGCACGGTCATCCGCGGTGACGTCAATTACGTACGCATCGGTGCACGCACCAACGTGCAGGACGGCACCATCATCCACGTCAGCCACCACAGCCCGTACAACAAGGCCGGCTACCCGACCCTGATCGGCGAAGGCGTGACCGTCGGCCACGGCTGCATCATCCACGCCTGCACGATCGGCGATTACAGCCTGATCGGCATGGGCGCCTGCATCCTCGACGGTGCCCGCGTGGAGCGCCATGGCTTCGTCGGCGCCGGTGCGGTGATCGGCCCCGGCAAGGTGGTGGGCGAAGGCGAGCTGTGGGTCGGCAACCCTGCCCGGCCGGCACGCACGCTGAGCGACAAGGAGATCGAGTCGCTGCACTATTCGGCCGACCACTACGTGCGGCTGAAGGACGAATACCGGGGCTGAGCAGCCAACGCTGCCGCGCGGCTCTGCTAAAGTCTGGGCCCGACCAGGACCTGTCGAGACCCCCATGCCTGTGGTTGCCAGCCGGAGAGGACTCCGGCGCCCACAACGAAGGCCACCGCGCTGATGGCCGCACCGATGCTCGATACCTACCGTGAGGTGGTGACGCCGGAGGGTGTGCTGCTTCAGTTGCCGGTAGCCGGACCGCTGCCGCGGGCCATGGCCTGGCTGGTCGATCTTGGCGTGCGCATCGCGGTACTGGTGCTGATGGCGATTCCGCTGGCGGTGCTGGACGAATTCGGCTCCGGCCTCAACCTGGTGCTGATGTTCCTGGTCTACTGGGTCTACCCGATCGTGTGCGAGGCGCTGTGGGGCCGTACCCTGGGCAAGCGCGCGCTGGGCCTGCGCGTGCTGTCCCGCGATGGCGCGCCCGTGGGCTGGATGGCGGCGATCACCCGCAACCTGCTGCGCACGGTGGACATGCTGCCGTTCGGCTATGCACTGGGCCTGGTCAGCAGCCTGTTCGATCCGCACGGCCGCCGCCTCGGCGACCTGGTGGCCGGCACCGTGGTGGTGCACGCGCCTGTGCTGTACCTGCCGCCGCCACCTACCATCGACAGCGTGCTGGCCCCGCCGCAGCCACTGCGGCCGGAGGAACAGGCCGCGCTGATGGCCTTCGCCGAGCGCGCGCCACGGCTGTCGGCGGCCCGCCAGCAGGAGCTGGCCGGCATTGCCGAGCCCCTGACCGGTACCCACGGCCAGGTCGCCGTGCTGCGCCTGTACGCCATGGCCAACTGGCTGCTGGGGCGGCGATGAAACAGGAACAGTTCGTCGCCCGCTACCAGCAGGAATGGCAGGAGCTGGAACAGTGGCTGCTGCTGCGTGCCGGCGCCTCGCGCCGCGCGCGCCGCAAGGCCAGCGGCCTGGCACTGGACGATACCGCCGTCCCGCAGCGCTACCGGCGCCTGTGCCAGCAGCTGGCGCTGGCCCGCGAGCGCGGTTACAGCCCGCAGCTGGTCCAGCGCCTGCAGCAGCTGATGCAGCAGGGCCACAGTGTGCTGTACCGCACACGGCCGACGCGCTGGCGCGCCGCGCTGGAATTCCTGGTGGCCGACTTCCCGCTGCTCGTGCGCAGCCAGGCACGCAGCATGTGGGTGGCGCTGGCGATGTTCGCGCTGCCGGCAATCGCCTGCTTCGTGCTTGTACAGGTCTACCCGGACCTGATCCATACGTTGATGGACAACCGCCAGATCGCCGCGATGGAGCGCATGTACGACCCTGCCGCCGAACGACTGGGCCGCGACAGCGGTACCGACTGGATGATGTTCGGCCACTACATCCTCAACAACATCAGCATTGCCCTGCGCACCTTCGCCAGCGGCCTGCTGGCCGGGCTGGGTACGCTGCTGGTGCTGCTGTTCAACGGCGTCACCATCGGCGCGGTGGCCGGCCACCTGCAGCACATCGGACACGGTGGACCATTCTGGCGCTTCGTGGCCGGCCATGGCGCGTTCGAGCTGACCGCGATCGTGATCGCCGGCGGTGCCGGCCTGCAGCTGGGCATGAAGCTGCTGGCACCGGGCCGGCGCAGCCGCCTGGACGCGCTGGTCGACGGTGGCCGCATCGGTGCGCGGCTGTGCCTGGGCGTGGCGTTCATGCTGCTGGTCGCAGCCTTCATCGAAGCGTTCTGGTCGTCGATCGCCGAAGTCCCCGCATGGACCAAGTTCGGCGTCGCCGGAGTGCTCTGGGCCGGCGTGCTGCTGTGGCTATGGCGTGGCGGGCGTGGAGGCGGCCATGCGCATTGACCGTCTGGACGTGGTGCTGCGTGCACGCAGCGGCTGGGAAGCGATGGAGCTGGGCAGTGCCCTCGCCCGCCGCCATGCGCGCGCCGTGTGGGGCAGCTGGCTGCTGGCCAGTGCTCCGTTGTTCGTGATCTTCAACGGGCTGGGATGGTGGCTGGATGCCTTCGGTTGGGCCTGGCTGGCGATGTGGTGGTGCAAGCCACTGTTCGAGCGTGCGCCGCTGTATGTGCTGTCGCGCGGCATCTTCGGCGAACCGGTCAGCACACTTTCGGCCCTGCGTGCGCAGCGCCACTGGGGCAACACTGGTTCCTGGGGCTACCTGGGCTGGCGTCGCTTCAGCGTGCTGCGCAGCCTGTGCCTGCCGGTGAACCTGCTGGAAGGCAACGCACCGGGTCAGCGCGGTCCACGCCGCCGTGCGGTGGCTGCCGGCGCCGCAGGTGCGGCGACAGTGCTGACCGTGACCTGCATGGCGTTCGAAGCGGTGCTGGTATCTGGTGCCATCGGTGCAGTGTTCATGTTCATGCCACTGGACCTGATGTCCGAATCCTGGCGTGCGGCGTGGGACATGATCGGCAAGGACACGCCGGCATGGGCACGCTTCGGTTTCAATCTGGCCTACTGGCTGGCCTCGGCGCTGATCGGCCCGTTCTTCGTCGGTGCGGGCTTTGGCCTGTACTTGAACCGGCGTACGCAGATGGAAGCCTGGGACGTCGAAATCGCCCTGCGCCGCCTGCGCGATCGCCTGCTGCCGGCGGCATCGACGCTGGCGCTGCTGCTGTGCCTGGCACTGCCACTGGTCTCCGCCCCGGTGCACGCGCAGGTCGCAGATGCCGAGCCCGAACGTGCCATGGGCAAGCCCAACGACCATGGCATCGACGCCGAGGAAGGAAACGAAGCACCGACCATCGACCCGGCCGACACGCCGGCAACGATCTTCGGTGGCACGCCGGTGGACACCGCCGGTTTCCGTCAAGCGGTTAACCGCGCCTATGAGGACCCGCTGCAGCGCCCGACCCGCGAGGTCACCCGCTGGAAGCCGATCGAGCAGGCCGAGGAAAAAAAGAAGGAAGACAAGCAGCTGCAGCGTGACACCAACAGCAAAGGTGAACGCAAAGCGCGCAGGGACGGCATCGCTTGGCTGGCACGGCTGGCCGAATGGGGCCTGTGGGGCCTGCTCGGCATCCTGCTGCTGGTGCTGCTGCTGACCGCGCGGCTGTGGCTGCCATGGCTGCGTGGCAGTGGCCGGCGCAAGGCCGACGCTGCACCGGAGGTGCTGGAGGAACAGGTGGAGTTGCCGGTGGTGCTGCCGCCGGACGTGGCCACCCAGGCTGGCCTGCTCTGGGACCAGGGCCGGCCGCGGCAGGCGCTGGCCCTGCTGTACCGCGCCAGTGTGCGCACGGTGGGCGAGCGCAGCGGTATCGCGCTTCCACCCGGTGCCACCGAAGCGCAATGCCTGCGCGCGTCGCGGCGCATGCCCGAGGCCAGCGACCGTGACCTATTCGCGCGCATCGTGCGCATGTGGCAGTACGCCGCCTACGGTGGCCGCCTGCCCAGCCGCGCCGATTTCGATGCATTGGCCGATACCCTGCGCCAGCAGTACGGGTGGCAGGCATGAGTCCGCGCCTGTTCTGGTCGCTGCTGCTCGGTGCATTGGTGCTGTTCGGTGTACCGCTGACCATCCTCTACCTGCGCACGCACGAACGGGTGACCGAGACGATCCGGCTGCCGCCACAGGGCGAAGCCGCCTACAACCCGCTGTACGTACTCGGCCAGGCGCTGCGCGCCGATGGCATTGACGTGCACTCGCGGCCACGGCTGGAACTGCAGCAGATGGCACTGGGGCCGAACGATACGGTGGTGCTGCTGCAGGACAGCAGCGAACTGCCGCCGCCCGTTGCCAGCGCGCTGCTGGACTGGGTCGACGGTGGCGGCCACCTGCTGGTACGTACACCGCCGCCGGCCGAGGACGATGCCGGCAGCACGCAGGGCCCCTTGCTGGACCGGCTGGGCGTGGACAGCCTGTTCCAGCGCAGCGACTGCCAGCCGTTCCATGTCGACGACGATCCTGGCCACGTCGAATTCTGCGGTGGCCGTCGCTTCACCCTGGGTTTTGCCGCCAGTGCGCAGGCCGAACGTCGCTGGGGCACGGATCGCGACCTGGTGTTCGCGCGCCTGCGCCATGGCCAGGGCAAGGTGAGCGTGCTGGCCGACATGGAGTTCATGCGCAGCGAGGTGGACTCACCGGCGGCGCGCCTGGCCTCCGCAGGGGGCAAGGCCAGCGACGGCCTGCACGACGCGTCGCATCGCGACCTGACCCGCTACCTGCTCGATCCGAACTACGGCAAGGGTGCGGTCTGGCTGGTCTATGCCAGCCGCCCGCCGTCGCTGTGGTCGCGCATGTTCTATCAGGGTTGGCCGCTGTGGGCACCGTTGCTGCTGGCCCTGCTGGGTTGGCTGTGGGGCCGCTCGCAGCGCTTCGGCAGCCTGCTGCCGTCGCCGGTTCTGGAACGCCGTTCGCTGCTGGAGCACGTGCGCGCCAGTGGTGAACTGCTGCTGCGTTTCGGCCACGGCGCGCGCCTGTACGAGGCCGTACTCGCCCTGTTCCTGCACCGCCTGCGCCTGCGCGCACCGATTGCCGCCGCACTGGATGGTGCGCCGCGCGATCAGGCCATCGCCGAGCTGCTGAAGTGGCCGCAAGGCCGCGTTGCCAGCGCGCTCACGCCCCCTCCGCCGCACGATTCCTCCGCCCTGCGCGAGCGCATCCGCTTGCTGCTCCAGATGAGATCCCTGCTATGACCGAAGTCCCCGAGCTGCCGGCGGCCGCCAACGCCCGCCTGATCGAACGCGTCGATGCCATCCGCGATGCCGTCGGCCACGCCTTCATCGGCCAGGCTGATGTGCTGGACCAGATCCTGGTGGCCCTGCTGGCCGGTGGCCACGTGCTGATCGAGGGCGTGCCCGGGCTGGGCAAGACCCTGCTGGTGCGCGCGCTGGCACAGGCCCTGGAACTGGATTACGGCCGCGTGCAGTTCACCCCCGACCTGATGCCCAGCGACGTCAGTGGCCACGCGGTGTACGACCCGAAGAGCGAGAGCTTCAAGATCCGTCGCGGCCCGGTGTTCACCAACCTGCTGCTGGCCGACGAGATCAACCGCGCACCGGCCAAGACCCAGTCGGCGCTGCTGGAAGTGATGCAGGAAGGCCAGGTGACCATCGAAGGCAAGGCCTTCACCCTGGCGCCGCCGTTCATGGCGCTGGCCACGCAGAACCCGCTGGAGCAGGAAGGCACCTACCCGCTGCCCGAAGCACAGCTGGACCGCTTCCTGCTGAAGGTGCTGATCGACTACCCGCAGCTGGAGGACGAGAAGCGCATGGTGACCGCGATCACCAGCGGCCGCGCCGCCAGCGATTTCGACCTGAGCCAGGTGCCGCGCGTGCTCGGTGCCGGCGAACTGCTGGAACTGCAACGTGCCACGGCGGCGATCACCGTCGATGACGAAGTGATCGACTACGCGGTGCGGATTGTGGCGGCCACGAGGCAGTGGCCGGGTATCGCGGTCGGCGCTGGCCCGCGTGGCAGCATCGCGCTGGTACGTGCCTCGCGCGCGCAGGCGGTGTTGGCCGGCCGTGACTTCGTCACCCCCGACGACGTGCGCGACATCGCGCGCCCCGCGCTGCGCCATCGCATCGCGCTGGCACCGGAACTGCAGATCGAAGGCCAGGACGCCGACGACGTGCTGGGTGCACTGCTGGCCAAGGTGGAAGCACCGCGCCGATGAGGCCGGCCCCGCTGCTGCTGGCGCTGCTGCTGGCCTGGGCCGCCCTGGGTGGCCTGGTGCTGGGCGGCCTGCTGCCGCGCTGGAGCTGGGCGCTGGCGGCGGTGGCGATTGCCGTGCCAGCGTTGATGGATCTGTGGCGGCAGACGCGGCGTCCATCGCCGCAGATCCAGCGTGAGCTGCCCGAAGCGCTGGCACTGGGCGTGCGCCGCGAGGCCGCGCTGCGGCTGCAGGCGGACGCATCGATGACGGTGCAGGTGTTCGACCTGGTCCCCGGCGGCTGGCCGCTGGAGTCGCTGCCGCAGCGCGTGCGCCTGAAGCCCGGCAGCGCGTCCACCCTGCACTACCACCTGCAGCCGCTGCAGCGCGGGCGCTTCCGCTTCGACGGCGTGCACCTGCGCATGCGCTCGCCATGGCGGCTGTGGTGGCAGCAACGCACGCTGCCTCCCGTGCTGGACGTGCGGGTCTATCCGAACTTCGTACCGCTCACTCGCTTCGCCCTGTTCAGTGCCGACCAGGCCTCGCGGCTGGTCGGCGCACACGTGAAGCGCCGCCGTGGTGAAGGCACCGACTTCCACCAGATGCGCGAGTACCGCATCGGCGACAGCCTGCGCCAGCTGGACTGGAAGGCCACCGCGCGTGCGCGCAAGCTGGTCTCGCGCGAGTACCAGGACGAGAAGAACCAGCAGCTGCTGCTGATGCTCGACAGTGGCCGCCGCATGCTGGCCAGCGAAGGCGGGCTCTCGCACTTCGATCATGCATTGAACGCCTCTCTGGTGGTGGCCTACCTGGCGCTGCGCCAGGGCGATGCTGCCGGCCTGTTCGCCACCGGTGGCGAGCGCCGCTGGGTGGCACCGCAGCGTGGCATGGGCACGGTCGAGCACCTGCTGCGTGCCAGCTACGATCTGCAGCCGCGCGCGGTGGCCACCGACTACCTGGCCGCCGCCACCGAAGTGTCGCTGCGCCAGCGCCGGCGCGCGCTGGTGATGCTGGTCAGCAACGTGCGCGACGAAGACATCGAGGATCTGCTGGCGGCGGTGCGCCTGCTGCAGAAACGCCACCTGGTGTGCGTGGCCAGCCTGCGCGAGCGCGAACTGGATGCTGTCCTCGATGAAGAGGTGCAGTCGCTGGAGGACGCGGCACAGGCCGGCGCCGCGGCGCTGTACCTGCAGCAGCGCGCGAAAGCGCATGAAGCGCTGCGCAGCGAGAAGGTGATGGTGCTGGACGTGACCGCCGACGCCCTGCCCGGTGCACTGGTGGAGCGCTATCTGGCGGTGAAGCGCGAAGGGTTGCTCTGATACCGGGAGCGGTTGCCGGCCAGCGGCCGGCACTACCGACACATCGCTCTGGTAGGTGCCAACCTTGGTTGGCACGAAACCCACAGCGCCGACCAGGGTCGGCATCTACCAGCAACGGTTGCCGGCCAGCGGCCGGCACTACCCCTGCAGCAATCGCCGCTGCAATCGCTCCACCGCGCGCTGCAGCAACACCCGGTTGCGGGCCAGCTTCATCCACTGCGGCAGGCGCGAGAACATGGATCGGTGATGGCCGCGGCTTTCGCGCAATGTCGCGCTCGCGTACTCGTGCAATGCGTGCAGATGTTCAGCGTTATAGGCCCAGAGCAGGCCTGCGCGGGTCTGTTCGACCAGGCACAGCGGCAATCCGAAGTGCGGATCGGTAGGCTCGGCATCACGCAATGGACGCACCGAGACCGAAACATCGGTACTGCGATCACATTGCGCACATCGAGCAGCGAAGGACGCCGGTGCAGGAACGCCAGCGGGAACCCGACGACGCACGTGCAGCCACTGATGCCCACAGAATCCACAAGGTTGGCGGCCCAGCATGTAGACCGCACCGACCCAGTCACCACTGTCCAGTGCAGAACTGCAGCCGGTGCAGCGGAATCGCGCGGTCCACCGGTAAGGTTCCCAGCTGGCGACCACCCAGCCGGGGGTGTCGCAGCGATGGCAACGCACCGCGACACGGTCCGCGAAGGCCTGCAGGCTGCGCCCGTCATCGAAGTGCCGGCCAGGCACGGGCGAAGAACGCCCATGCCGGCCAGGCCAACGCCGCACCGCCATCAGACGTAGATCCGCGTCGGCGCCTCGTCAACGATCGCATGCGGCACGAAGCGCGCACTGTCACGGGTGATCGCGCTGTCGTCTTCGCGGATGCCGATGCCGCAGGCGTGGTCACCCACCACCCAGCTGCCGATCAGCGGATAGCCGCCTTCGAAGCGGGTGAGCGGATGGGCGCGCTGGATGATCGCCGGGCCATCGTAGGGACCGTCGCTGCGCTGGGTGCTGCCATCGGCCAGATGCATCTCGATGTTCGCGCCTTCGCGCGAGAACAGCGGCTTGCGCACCCAGCCCGACGCCAGCGTGCTGCCGTCATCGAAATGCGCTTCCAGCAGGTTCGGATGGCCCACGTTGCGCTGCCACAGCAGCGGCAGGATGCCCTTGTTGCTCAACACCGCCTTCCACGCCGGCTCCAGCAGCTGAACGCCCGAGCCGGGCAGCGCGCGGCCGAATTCCTCGGCCATCAGGTCTTCCAGCGGATACAGCTTGAACAGCGTGCCGATCACCGAATCGTCCAGCGCGGTGAAGCGGCCGTCCTCGGACAGGCCAATGTCCTCGATGGCGATGGCCTGGCCATGCAGGCCGGCCTGCGATGCACAGTCGCGCAGATAGTCGACGGTGCCGCGGTCTTCTTCGGAGCTGCCCACGGCACTGAAGTACAGCGGCGGCGGCAGCTGCGTGGCCAGTTCGCCGAAACGCTCGACCAGCGCTTCGTGAATCGCGTTGAACTGGTCGGCGTGCTGCGGCAGGCGACCGGCGTTGCGCTGGTCTTCCAGCCACTGCCATTGGAAGAAGCTGGCCTCGAACAGCGAGGTCGGCGTGTCGTAGTTCAGTTCGTACAGCTTGGCCGGGCCAGTACCGTCGTAGGCCAGGTCCAGGCGACCGTACAGATGCGGCTGGCGCTGGCGCCAGCTGTCGGCGATCCAGTCGCGGTAATGCGACGGAATCGCCAGCTGGTCCATCAAGCGTTCGCTGGCGATGACATCGCCGACCAGGTCCAGCGCCATCTGGTGCAGCTCGGCGCTGGGGTCTTCGATGTCCTGCTCGATCTGGCGCAGGGTGAACGCGTAGTACGCGCTTTCGTCCCAGTACGGCTGGCCGTCGATGGTGTGGAAGCGGAAACCTGCCTCTTCCGCGCGCGCCCGCCATTGGGCACGCTCGGCAATCCGGATGCGCTGCATGGGTCGATCAGCCGCCGTAGCTGCCGCTGCTGCTGCGACGCGCGCTGGTGTTGCCGAAGCCACCACGGCTGGCAGTGACCGCACGGTTCGGTTCGCTGGTGACCGGGGCCAGGCCGGCCTTGCCCGCGCCGATGCCGCTGGCGGTGTTCAGGCCACCAGTGCCACCCGGTGCCGGGCGCGCCCAACCCGCATTCTTGTCCTGGTAGGCCGGCGCCGATGCCGGTGCCTGCGGTGCCAGGCCTCCGCGGTTGCTCAGCATCTGCGACATGAAGAAGCCCATCATCATCGGGCCGATGAACGAGGTACCGGCCGAGGTGTGCTGCTGCACGCACTGCTCCGGCTTGTAATCCTTCTCGCAGGCTTCCCTGCTGGCGTACTTCGGCGCCGCATCGGCGGCCTGCTTCTGCGCTTCGGCGAAGGCATTGCGGCACGACGACGGATCGCCGGTGGCCTCGGTGCAGGCCTCGACCGACGTGTACAGGCCTTCCTGCACCTTCACCTCCGGCTCCTTCTGGCAGGCGGTGAACAGCAGCGGCGCGGCGCTCATCAGCAGCAGCGCGGTGGTGCGGGAACGTTTCATGGCCTCATGCCCTGTCGACGGATCAATGCCCCAATGATGCCAAATCCGGACCAGCAACCGGAATCGGCAAAGTCCGAAAGATGAACGGACTTTCATTTTCGTCGCTCCAATCAGGAATCGGGGGTCAGAGCCCGTCGCGCAGCAACGGGATCCGACCCCGTCAGATCGCAGGAAACTGTCGAAGGCGGGGTGGGTCCGGTTGCGGGGGCGTGAGCGCCATGGATGGCGCGACCGAGGCTACATGGACGTACTTGCGCCGTCCCCCGCAGCCGGACCCACCCCGCCATCCCACGGATAGCCCAGCTGTTGCTGTTGAGGTTGCCGGCCAGCGGCCGGCACTACCCCGGGTGCAGGGCGCAGCCCTGCCGCTCTCTCCCCGGTGGTTGCAGCAGCAACCGAAAAAATTGGCCATGATCGGCTGACCCCCACGTCGTACGGCCCGCCCGTTCCGCCAGCCATGCCCGAATACCGTTCCCGCACCTCCACCGCCGGCCGCAACATGGCCGGCGCCCGCGCCCTGTGGCGTGCCACCGGCATGAAGGACGGCGACTTCCACAAGCCGATCATCGCCATCGCCAACTCCTTCACCCAGTTCGTGCCCGGCCACGTGCACCTGAAGGACCTCGGCCAGCTGGTCGCGCGCGAGATCGAGCAGGTCGGCGGCGTCGCCAAGGAATTCAACACCATCGCCGTGGACGACGGCATCGCGATGGGCCACGACGGCATGCTGTATTCGCTGCCCAGCCGCGAGATCATCGCCGACGCCGTGGAGTACATGGTCAACGCGCATTGCGCCGACGCACTGGTGTGCATCAGCAACTGCGACAAGATCACCCCCGGCATGCTGATGGCCGCGCTGCGCCTGAACATCCCGGTGGTGTTCGTTTCCGGCGGGCCGATGGAAGCGGGCAAGACCAAGCTGTCCGAGCACAAGCTGGATCTGGTCGATGCGATGGTGGTGGCTGCCGATGACAGCGCTTCCGACGAGAAGGTGGCAGCGTTCGAACGCAGCGCCTGCCCCACCTGCGGCTCCTGCTCGGGCATGTTCACCGCCAACTCGATGAACTGCCTGACCGAAGCACTGGGCCTGTCACTGCCCGGCAACGGCACCACGCTGGCCACCCACGCCGACCGTGAGGCGCTGTTCCGCCGTGCCGGCCGCCTGATCGTCGAACTCTGCCATCGCTGGTATGGCGGCGAAGACCCGAGCGCGCTGCCGCGCGGCATCGCCACCCAGGCGGCGTTTGCCAATGCGATGACCCTCGACATCGCCATGGGCGGTTCCACCAACACCATCCTGCACCTGCTGGCCGCCGCGCAGGAAGCGGAGGTCGACTTCGACCTGACCCACATCGACGCGCTGTCGCGGCGCGTACCGCAGCTGTGCAAAGTGGCGCCGAATACGCCGAAGTACCACATCGAGGACGTGCATCGCGCCGGCGGTGTGTTCGGCATCCTCGGTGAGCTGGACCGCGCCGGCCTGCTCGAAACCACGGTGCCGACCGTGCACAGCGCCAGCCTGGCCGAAGCACTGGAACGCTGGGACGTGGTGCGCAGCGACAACGACACCCTGCATACCTTCTTCAAGGCCGGCCCGGCCGGCATCCCCACCCAGGAGGCCTTCAGCCAGGCCACGCGCTGGCCGACGCTGGACGTAGACCGCGCCGAGGGCTGCATCCGCTCGCTGCAGCATGCGTATTCGCTGGAAGGTGGGCTGGCCGTGCTGCGCGGCAACCTGGCCGTGGATGGCTGCGTGGTGAAGACCGCCGGCGTGGACGAATCGATCCATGTGTTCGAAGGTCCCGCGCGTGTCTATGAAAGCCAGGACGCCGCCGTCGCCGGCATCCTCGCCGACGAAGTGCAGCCGGGCGAGGTGGTGGTGATCCGCTACGAAGGCCCGAAGGGCGGCCCCGGCATGCAGGAAATGCTGTACCCGACCAGCTATCTGAAGTCGAAGGGACTGGGCAAGCAGTGCGCACTGCTCACCGACGGCCGCTTCTCCGGCGGCACCTCCGGCCTGTCGATCGGCCATGTCTCGCCGGAAGCCGCCAGCGGGGGTGTCATCGGCCTGGTGGAAGATGGCGACCGCATCCGCATCGACATTCCGGCCCGCCGAATCGACCTGCTGCTGGATGAGACCACGCTGGCCCAGCGCCGCAGCGACGCCGATGCGCGTGGTTGGAAGCCGCGCGCGCCGCGCCCACGCAAGGTCACCAGCGCGCTGAAGGCCTACGCCCTGCTGGCCACCAGCGCCGACAAGGGCGCCGTACGCAACACCGCGCTTCTGGGCGATTGACCGCCATACGGTAGTGCCGGCCGCTGGCCGGCATCTGGGAAAAGGGGACGGAGGGAATTAAGTCGTTTGTGCCATAAACGACTTAATTCCCTCCGTCCCCTTTTTTCCGGCCAGCGGCCGGCACTACCGGTCAGCCGATCACACGCTTGAACGGCGGCAGCGCGTCGATGATGCGCTTGCCGTAGCGGCGGGTCAGCAGCCGCGAATCGAGGATGATCACGCGGCCGGTGTCGGTGGAAGTGCGGATCAGGCGGCCTGCGAACTGGGTCAGCGTGCGCAACGCATGCGGAATGGCGATCAGGTTGAAGGCATTCAGCCCACGCCCCTCGAACCATTCGCTGAGGGTGGCGGTCTGCGGATCGGTCGGCACCGCGAATGGCACCTGGGTGATCACCACCGTGGTGCAGGCTTCACCGGGCAGGTCGAGGCCTTCGCCGAACGAGTTCAGTCCGAACAGCACCGAACCCTCGCCTGCGGCCACGCGGCGCAGGTGCTCGTCGATCAGGCGGGTCTTGGACATCTCGCCCTGAACCAGCACCTGCTTGCGGCGCGCGGCCGACATCAGCCCGGCCACCTTCTCCATCTTCCAGCGCGAGGTGAACAGCACCATCGAGCCTTTGGCCCAGTCCAGCTCGGTGTCGAGATAGCGCGCCACTTCGCGCGGATGGCCTTCGCGGTCGTCCGGAGTGACCGGGAATTTCGGCACGATCAGTTCGGCCTGGTTGGGCAGGTCGAACGGTGACGACAGCGAGACCATCTCGGCCTCTTCCGGAATGCCGTTGTCGATCGCCAGCGACTGGAAATCGCCGCCGCCGGTCAGCGTCGCCGAGGTCATCACCACCGAGTCCACTTCATCCCACAGCAGCTTGCGCAGCACGTGCGCGGCCGAAACCGGCGAGCCGTGCAGCACCAGGTCGCCGTCGCGGGTGGCGGTGACCCAGCGCGCCATCGGCGGCGCACCGTCCTTGTCTTCGCGACGCCAGGCCTGCCACAGGTTGTACTGCTGCTCGATCATTTCCAGCGCCATGCCCAGGTTGCGCTGCAGGCGCTCGCGCGCGGCATCGTCCGGCTTGCCCTTGGCCACCTGCGCGGTGGCGGCGTGCGCCCAGTTGTAGAGGCTGCGGGTATCGTCAGCCAACGCCTCGATCGGCTCGCGCCAGGCCTCGGGCAGTCGCCCATTGGCCGCGCGCCACATCGGCTCTTCGTCCGCCGGCGCCGGCATCCACACCCGCTCGATATGATCGCGGAACGCGCGCAGCTGCTTGGCCACGTTGCTGGCCACCTCGATCGCTTCGTTCGGCAGCAGGTTGCCAAGGCGATCCTTGTCGACCGCGCGGTAGGCGCCGGCGATCAGGATCTGCAGGCGGCCGGTACGCTTGGCCATCTCGTCCAGCGCCAGGCTGGCCGCGCCCTGGTCGATCGCCACGTTGCCGATGTGATGGCCTTCGTCCAGCACCAGCAGCATGTCCGACGGCGGTGCGATCAACGGCTGGCCGTTGTCGCTGTCGCCGATCGACAGCGCCGACAGCAGCAGCGCGTGATTGGTGACCACGATCTGCGCGTCACGCACGGTGTTGCGCGAACGCAGCACCGCGCACTGTGCCGAGTACGCACAACGGCGCCCGGCGCAACCCGAAGCCGGCGTGGTGATGCGGCTGCGCAGGCCGGGGCTGATGGTCTCCGGTGCGTTGTCGATATCGCCATCCCAGCTGCCGCTGGTGAAGGCGTCGGTCAGGCGCTTGGCGATGTCCATTTCGATCGGCGCCAGCGGCCGGTCGAACAGCGGCGCGTCATCCTCGAACATGCCGCCCTGCGAGCCCTCGCCCTGCGCCTCGGCGGCATTGCGCGTGCACAGGTAGCGGGTACGGCCCTTGGCCAGCGCCACGGTCGCCTCCAGGCCGGTGGCTTTCAGGAAATTCGGGATATCGCGCTCGACCAGCTGCGACTGCAGCGCCACGGTGCCGGTGCTGATCACCAGCTTCTTCTTGCTGGCCAATGCGATCGGCACGCCTGCGGTGAGGTAGCCCAGGCTCTTGCCGACGCCGGTGGGCGCCTCGACCACGCCGACGCCACCGCTTTTCGACAGCGCACGCGACACCACGCCGATCATCTGGCTCTGCGAGCGACGGGTGGAAAAGCCGGGGGTATTGGCCTGCAGCGTCGTGTACGCCTTGCGGATCGCGTCCTTCAAGGTGTCATCGAGGGTGCGCGGAGCGGCGACGGTTTCGGTCACGCCGGGAATTACCGTAGCTGGATCAGGCCGGGCATTGTCGCATGGCCGGCCGCATTCACCGCCGCTGGGACCCTGAACGGGCCAGCGACGACGCCCGCTGGCGGTCCCGGTCCAATGACCGGACCATCCCAGGGGCAGATACGCCGGGCATGGCCCGGCGCGACCGGTCAGGCGGCCGGGAGCGTACGGGTACGCAGCAGGCGCACCAGCGCCCACACCACCAGCACCACACCGATGGCCTCGACCATCGCCAGCGCGAAATGCAGCACGCCGAGGATGGCACTCAAGCTCGACACGGCACTGAAATCACCGCTGCGGACCATCCACATCGGCAGGATGCCCGCCGCCATGCCGCCGAGGCTGGCCAGCAGCAACAGCAGCAGGCCGACCAGGGCACCGGTGCGGGTGGCATCGCGCGGTGCGCCGACCACCCAGACCAGGCCCACGCACAGCGCGATCAGCACCGGCAGGCGCACGCCCACCATGCTCAGCACCGTGACCAGCAGGGTTGTGCCGTCCATCGATCAGTCCTCGCCGGCCAGCACGGCCGAGCCCTGGCGCAGCGACTGGTAGACCTCGTCGGTCTGCGGGCGCACACCGTGCCACTGCAGGAAACTCTCAGCGGCCTGCTCGACCAGCATGCCCAGGCCATCGACCGTATTGCGGCACTCCGCGGCGCGCGCCCAGGCCAGGAAGGCGATCGCCGCTTCGCCGTAGTTGAGGTCGACGGCGGTGGTCATCGAGTTGACCAGCGACAGCGGCAGCTTGAACTCGATGTCACGGTCGCGGCCGGCCGAGGTGGCGTTGACGATCAGTTCGAAGTCACCCAGATCACGCAGGTCTTCCCAGTAGCGGCTGATCGCGCGACCCGGCTCACCCATCGCATCGATCAGTTCATCGGCGCGTTCCGGCGTGCGGTTGACCACCACCAGCTCGGTGATGCCGGCATCAAGCAGCGCCGGGGCGACGCTGCGCGCGGAGCCACCGGCACCGATCAGCAACATGCGGCGGCCACGCAGGTCCAGGCCATGGCGGTCGGTCAGGTCACGCACCAGGCCGATGCCGTCGGTGGTGTCGCCATGCCAGCGGTCGCCCTTGCGCAGCAGCGTGTTGACCGAACCGGCGCGGCGCGCGCGTGCGGTCAGGGTGGTGCACACCGAGAACGCGGCCTCCTTGTGCGGCGAGGTGACGTTGGCGCCGACACCGCCGTCGGCGGCGAAGGCCTCCAGGCCGGCCAGGAACGCCTCCGGGGCCAGGTCGATCGCGCGGTAATCCACCGCGATGCCTTCCTGGCGACCGAACGTCGCGTGGATCTGCGGCGACTTCGAGTGGGCAACGGGGTGTCCGAAGACGGCGTAACGGTCGGTCATGGAATCCTCAAGCTGGCTAGACTGATGCTCTGTTCGTGCATGGAACCGGATGATGCGCATCACCCTGCCCCTGCTGGTGCTTGCCGCCAGTCTACTCTCTGCCCCCGTGGCGATGGCGTTGAACGAGTACGGCATCGAAGGCATGGGCGTGGTCTCGACCCGTGCCGACGAGGGCCGCGCCACGATCAGTGCCGACGGCCAGCGCATCGTCTTCGCCCGCCGCGGCGAAGCCGGCTGGGGCCTGTGGGAGGCGCGCGTGGTCGATGGCCGCTGGCAGCAGGCGCAGGCCCTGCCGGTAGGCGTGGCCGGCGAGGCCCGCGATCCCTACTTCAGCCGCGACGGCCGCTGGCTGTTGTTCGCCGCCGGCCGCGAAGGCGCGCTGGCGCTGTACCGGGCTGCGGTGGAAGCCGATGGCCGGCTGGGCAAGGCGCACCCCATGGCCGGCGACGGTGGACGCCACGAAGAGCGCGGGCCGGCCCTGAGCGCGGACGGCACGCGGCTGCTGTTTGCCCGCCAACAGGGCCGTGGCGCCGGCTGGAACCTGTTCGTGGCGACGCTGGATGCGCAGGGCATGCGCGGCCCGGCCACCGCATTGACAGCGTTGAACAGCGCCGATGACGAGACCGACGGCGACTGGCTGGGCAACGATGGCGCAGTGGTGTTCAGCCGCGGCAACGGCACGACCGCACAGGTGTGGAGCAGCGGCTGCGCGTGGAGTGGCGCGGCCCTGCAACCGTTGGGACTGTCGTTCAACCAGACCGGCGGCTGGACCGGCGCGCCGGTGATCGACAACGCCAAGCCAGGCGAAATGATGGTGGCCAGCAGCGCGGCCAGGGCACCGCGTGCCGGTGGCGTGGACGTGTACCGGTTGGCGGTGCCGAAGGTGGCGGCGGTGGCCGGGTGCGTGCGGTAGATCCACGCCGCGCGTGGATGGCGCCCGCGCAGGGGTCAGAGCCCTTTCCTGCGGAAAGGGATCCGACCCCGGGCATTGCCCGTCAGCGCGACAACACCTTGGCGCGCAACTGCTCGTACTCCATCTCGCTCAGCTGGCCATTGTCCTTGCGCTGGTTCAGCGCGGCCAGCTCGGCCTGCACGCTGTCCGGCAGGGCCTGCTCACGGGCCACGTGGCGGGCGGCGGAGAGCTGCTCCGGTGGACGCTTGCCCGCGCGCCAGGCGGCGATGAAGACACCGACGATGATGGCGCCGAACACCAGCGTGCCGGTGCCCCAGATCAGCCATTGCATCCATCCCAGTTCGGGTCCCATCGCGCAGTCCTCCGTCTATCGTGGCGCTATTGTCAGCGCTCGCGCAGCCATCGCGCCACCTGCGGCGCGAAATAGGTCAGCACGCCATCGGCACCGGCCCGCTTGAAGCCCAGCAGCGACTCCAGCACGCAGGCGCGCTCGTCCAGCCAGCCGTTGGCGAAGGCGGCCTTCATCATCGCGTACTCGCCACTCACCTGATAGGCGAAGGTCGGCACACCGAATTTCTCCTTCACCCGGCGCACCAGGTCCAGGTACGGCATGCCCGGCTTGACCATCACCATGTCGGCGCCCTCTTCCAGGTCCAGTGCGATCTCGCGCAGGGCCTCGTCGCCGTTGGCCGGGTCCATCTGGTAGGTCTTCTTGTCGGCCTTGCCGAGGCTGGCCGCGCTGCCCACCGCATCACGGAACGGACCGTAGAACGCCGAGGCGTACTTGGCCGAGTAAGCCATGATGCGCACGTTGACGTGGTTGTCGGCATCCAGCGCACGGCGGATCGCGCCGATGCGGCCATCCATCATGTCCGACGGCGAAACGATGTCGACGCCGGCTTCGGCATGCGACACCGACTGCTTGACCAGCGCTTCGACAGTGATGTCGTTCAGTACATAGCCCTTGTCGTCGATGATGCCGTCCTGGCCGTGGGTGGTGTACGGGTCCAGCGCCACATCGGTCATCACCCCCAGTTCCGGGAAGCGCGACTTCAGCGCGCGGATCGCGCGTTGCGCCAGGCCGTCCTCGGCCCACGCCGCCGATGCATCCAGCGATTTCAGCGACGGGTCGATCACCGGGAACAGGTCGATTACCGGAATGCCCAGCTCCAGCGCCTCTTCGGCCACCTTCAGCAGTTCTTCGATCGACAGCCGCTCCACGCCCGGCATCGACGGCACTGCGGTGCGGCCGGCCAGTTCGTGCACGAACACCGGGTAGATCAGGTCATCGGTGGTCAGCGTGTTCTCGCGCATCAGGCGACGCGAGAACTCGTCGTGGCGCATGCGGCGCGGGCGGTAAAGCGGATGGGACATGGCAGGCTCCGAAGAGTGGCTATTGCAACAGGTAGCCCTGCGGCAGCAGGGGTTCGGGCAACGGGCGTTCGCCGAGCGCATCGAGCTGGTCGATCTCGATCGTGCGCACCAGCGCGTCCAGCGGCAGGTCGTTCGGCTCCAGGCCGAACGGGTCTTCCATTTCTTCGCCCAGCTGGTCCAGGCCGAAGAAGGCATAGGCCAGCACCGCCGACAGCACCGGCGTGCCCCAGCCCAGCGAACTGGCCAGGCCGAACGGCAGCAGCACGCAGAACATCCACGCGCAGCGGTGCAGCAGCAGGGTGTAGGCGAACGGCAGCGGCGTGGTGAGGATGCGCTCGCAGCCGGCCTGGATCGACGACATCGCGTGCAGGCGCTCTTCCAGCTGGGTGTAGAGGATGGGCTCGAGCTGGCCGGCGCGCAGCGCATGCGCCAGTTCGGCCGCGATCATCGCCAGCAGTGCATCGGGCACGTTCTCGCGCTGGCCCAGCTGTTCGCGCTGGCGCTTGTCCAGCCACGGCAGTGCTGCCAGGGCGACGATGCGACCACGCAGTCGCGCCGCCAGCGCATGGGCGAACGCGGTGGTGAGGTAGGCGACGCGACGACGACGGCCCGCGTCGTCGGCCAGCAGCAGGTTTACCTGGCGCGCCAGCGAACGCGATTCGTAGACCAGCTGGCCCCACAGCTTGCGTCCTTCCCACCAGCGGTCGTAGCAGGCGCTGTTGCGGAAGCTGAGGAAGATCGACAGCACCAGGCCAAGCAGGGTGAACGGGGTCACCGACACGCGTTCGATGCCGGTGGGGGGCGCCAGTTCGACCACCGCAGCCACGGCGATGGACAGGATCAGGATGGCCAGCACCTTCGGCGCGATCGCTTTGACGATCGAACCGCGCAGGATGTACAGCAGTTGCCAGCCGTGGGGACGGGGTCGGATGATCATGGGGCAGCCGCGCGGGGCGCGGATTCACAGGCACGCGGGGGGCTCGCGCAGCCATTCATTGTACGCCCCCGCCCGGCCATCGGCCGTGTGCCTGCGACGCCCTGTCGCACCCGGGACCGGGCTCAGACCACGCCGCCGCCCAGGCCAAGACGCAGGATGCCGACCACCACCACGATACCGTTCAGGACCAACCCGGCCCACGCCCGGCCACGCTTGCTCGGGTGGGTGAACAGGATGCCCAGCGCGGCGATCACCGCACCGACCGCGGCGAACGGGATCAGGAACCAGTTGCCCCAGCCCAGCAGCGGAATCAACGCCAGGATCATCCACAACAGCGCCAATACGCCCCACAACAGACTGATCACACCCATGCCGCTCTCCCGCAGTTGGTTCCTGGCCCCACCATAATCGTTCCCGTTGCTGCCGCCTACTGCCATTGGCGGGGCTGTCACCCGACCCGTGCTAGCGTGCTGTCGTGCGTGCCCTGGCCCGGGTGTTGGCGCCGATTCAGAGTGGCCCGCCGATCATCGCAACCAGTCCTGCAGGGGAAGTGCCATGAACATCCGTTGGGCCGCGTTGGCGGCCATGCTGCTGGTCGCCGCCGGCTGTGCCAGCACCTCCAAGGTGATGCTGGGCCGCGCCCGCGCACCGATCGATCCGGCGCTGGTGCAGATCTATTCGACGCCACCGGCCGGCTCCCAGGAAATCGCCCAGCTGGAATCGTCTTCCGCCGTTGGCTTCGGCACCCAGGGCCAGACCGACGCCGCCGTGGCCCGCCTGAAGCGTGAAGCCGCAGCGCTGGGCGCCAACGGCGTGGTGCTGATGGGCGTGGGCAGCAGCGGTTCGCCGGTAGGCATGTCCGTGGGCGCGGGCACGTTCGGCTCGCACGTCGGTGGCGGCGTCGGCATCGGGATTCCGACCACGCAGAAGCGCGCCGCAGGCGTCGCGATCTGGGTGCCGAATCCGGCACCGCCGGCGCGGTTGCCGACACAGGTGATTACCCCGCAGCGGTGACGCAGCAGCGTCACCGCAGGTAGTGCCGGCCGCTGGCCGGCAACCCCAAGAGTCCTTCCTGCGCCAGGGGCAATGCCGGCCAGCGGCCGGCACTACCCGGTGATGCTCAGCGCTTGTACTTCGGTACGAACACCTTGTTCACCGCGTCGGCCAACTGGTCCGGCGGCAGCAGGCCCTGGTCGAGCAGGAAGTTGTTGAACGCGAGGCGGTCGAACTTCGCACCCAGCGCCAGTTCCGTCTGCATGCGCAGTTCCAGGATGCGGGTGTAGCCGTAGAAGTAGCTACCGGCCTGGCCCGGCATCCGCACCATGTAGCGGTCCAGTTCCTGCGTGGCCATCGCCTTGGACAGGCCGACCTGCTCCATCAGCACGCGCTCGCCGTTGGCACGGTCGGTCAGGCCGAGGTTGAGCATCGGGTCGAGCATCGCGCGCGCGGCGCGCAGCAGGCGGAACTGCAGGGCGATCATCTGCCCGTCCAGCGGCTCGTACGGCACCATCTCGGCTTCGGCGTACAGCGCCCAGCCTTCCACGTTCACCGAATTGAACGCGAACATGGTGCGTGCCAGCGACACACCACGCTCGACCATCGCGGTGAACTGCAGCTCGTGGCCGGGGCGGCCTTCATGCGCGCTCAGCGTCCATGCTGCCGCACCGAAGTTGAAGTCGTCGTACTGCGCGCCCGGGCCCGCTGCCGGGTTGCCCAGCGGCAGCACGAAGGTGCCCTGCTGCCCGGTGTTGTTGACCAGCGGGGCCGGCAGGAAGTGCGGGGCCGGGCTGGCCGCGCTCTCGGCGGCCGAGCCAAGGCGCATCTGCATGGCGCGCTTGGGCACGTCCACGATGGCGTGCTCGCGGATCAGCGGATCGATCGCATCGATCACCTTGCGGTAGTGGCCTTCCAGATGATCGTCGGCGATCTTGTCGGCCTTCAGCGCGCGGATCACCGCCACCGGATCGCTCGGGTCGGCCACCTTCAGCCCCTTGTCCTTCACCACCAGCGGTGCCAGCTGCTGCATCGCCGAGCGGGTTTCCATGAACTCCAGCTGTGCGCGCTGCATCAGCAGCTTCGGGTCGATGTCGATGCCGACCTGCTTGAGCTGGTAGGCGTACAACGGCGCCGGCAGGCGTGCGTCGGCACGTGCCTTCGGCAGTACCTCCTTGCGGGTCCAGGCGGCGTAGTCCTTCATCTGCCCGGCCAGCGCCTTCATTGCTTCATCGGCGCCGGCAATCTGGTACTTCTTCAGCAGCGACTCGATACCGGTGATGTAGGTCTCGACGTTGTCCAGCGACTGCTGCACTTCAATCTTCGTCGGCTGCAACAGGCTGCTGTCCTTCAGCCGTTCCTCGTAGCGCTGGCGCGCCAGCGTGGTGAAGGCGGTGCCGCCCGGCTGCAGGCCGGCATAGGCCTTGAGGCGGTCGACCGCCTTGGCCCGGCGCTCGGCCGGCACCTGGTCGGACAGCAGCAGGTTGAGGCCGCTGAACACGGTCTGCGGCGCATCGCTCCACGGCAGCAGGTACTTCTCGTTGAGCTCGCTGCCTTCGATGTTCTGGCTGGCGGCGTGGATCATGATTTCCAAGTCCTGGCGGACATTGGGATCCTTCTCGACGGCCAGCTTTGCCTTCAGTTCGTCACGTGCCTTGGCCATGGCAGCGCGGTAGCGCTTGCCGTTGTCCGGGCCGAGATCGGCCACCTTGTCGTCGTAGCCGGGCACGCCGAAGAAGCCGGTTTCCTCCGGCTGGAACGGGCCCTGGGCGTCCAGCAGAATCTGCGCCAGCGCATTGCTGCGGGCGACCCAGGCCGGGCTGGCCGGGGTGGCGGCCTTGGCGGAGGGTGCCGCCAGCGCCGGTGGTGCGGACAGCAGCGGTGCGGCAGTCAGGGCCAGGGCAACGGCGAGCGCAATCGGCTTCATGGGACACTCCAGCAAAGGGTTGCCCGCACCCTACGCGCTCACGGCGATGGCGACAATCGGTGGGAAGTCATGGCGGGCTGGTTGTGCAGCCGGGCTCCGCGGAAACCTGGCGGGAGTAGAGTCGATTGTCAGTCGACCATCGCGCGCAGCGCGGGGTTTTTCGCTGTCTGATCGAAGAGCAGTCGACTGACAGTCGACTCTACCCCGGTCGACCATCGCGCGCAGCGCGGGGGTTTTCGCTGTCTGATCGAAGAGCAGTCGACTGACAGTCGACTCTACCCGGTCGACCCTACCCGGTCGACTCTACCCAGTCGACGTCCCGCAGTCGCCTGCGCCCGGAGGTCACAGCGCGGCGGTCAGCGGGCATTCGCCGCGATCACGGCAGGCCTTCAGCTCGCACTCCTGCGCGGCCTCGTCGTCATCCAGCGCCGTCAGGTCGAAGGTCTGCTTGTCCTCGCCCAACACGTACATCACCGGGTAGTCCCACACGTCATCGCGACGGGTACCCTGCACGAACAACCGCCCGTGCGCATGCGGTCCTTCCAGGGCTACGGTCAGGCCGACATCACGCTGGCCGTTGATCGCCGTCTGCATGCTGCCCAGCGGCATCGACTCGATGTTCAACGGCTCACCGAACGCTTCCACCAGTTCAATACTGCAGCCCGCCCGCCGCAGCGCCTCGCGCATCGGCGGGCTCTCGCGTGCCGCCTCGCTCCAGCGCAGCACGCTCCAGGTCACCACACCCCCTGCACCACCCAGCACCAGCACCACCATCAACGGCATCGCCCAGCGCCAGTGGCGGCACCACCAACCGGCGGATGCCGGGTCATGGGCGGGAATCGGCGGTGGCAGGGTCATCGGCGGGCTCCTTCCCGTTTCTGGATCAGGGCTTGAGGCAACGTCCCAGGAAGGCTTCGGCCACGCGGTAGCGATGCAGGGCATCGGCGCCGGACAGGCCATGCTTGGCACCCGGGTAGGTCATCAGCTCGAACGGCTGTGCACGCTTCTGCAACGCGCTCATCAGGCTGGTCGAATTGGTGAACAACACGTTGTCGTCAGCCATGCCGTGGATCAGCAGCAGCGGCGAGCGCAGGCCATCGATATGGGTCAGCACGCGCGCTTCGCGGTAACCCGCTTCATTGCGCGCCGGCAGGTCCATGTAGCGTTCGGTGTAATGGCTGTCGTACAGGCCCCAGTCGGTCACCGGCGCACCGGCCACGCCACAGGCGTACTGGTTCGAAGCCTTGGCCAGCAGCATCAGGGTCATGTAGCCGCCGTTGGACCAGCCCTGCACGCCGATGCGCGCCGGGTCCACCCATGGCTGCTGCTTCAGCCAGGCCACGCCGCGCAGCTGGTCGGTCACTTCCACCGTGCCCTGCTTGCCATACAGCGCACCACCGAAGTCGCGGCCACGGCGCGGGGTGCCACGGTTGTCCAGCGAGAACACCACGTAGCCCTGCTGGGCCAGGTACTGGTTGAACAGGTGGTCGCCACGGCCGGGCCAGCTGTCGGTGACGGTCTGGCTGGCCGGGCCACCATAGACGTACACCGCCACCGGGTAGCGCTTGGACGGATCGAAGCCGGCCGGCTTGATCAGGCTGTAGTTCAGCGGGGTCTTGCCGTCGGCAGCCATCAACGTGCCGAACTCCACCGGGCGCTGCGCATCGCGGTAGCGCGCATACGGATGCTTGGGATCGGCCAGGTCGTTCTCGAGCAGGGTGGCGATCTTCTCGCCATTGGCGCGGAACAGTTCGATCTGCGGCGGCGTGGTGCTGTTGGACCAGCTGTCTACGTAGACGCTGGCGTTGCGGGCGAAGCTGGCGCTGTGCATGCCCGGCGCCTTCGACAGGCGCTGCGGCTCACCGCCCTGCAGCGACACCGCGTAGATCTGGCTTTCGCGCGAGGTCTCGATGCCGGCGCGGAAGTAGGCCTTGCCAGCCTTTTCATCGACCGCCAGCAGCTCATCCACCGGCCAGTTGCCGTGGGTCAGCGCGGTGGCCTTGCCCTTGCTGTCGATGCGGTACAGGTGCTGGAAGCCGGTGCGTTCGGACGACCACAGCACGCTGCCGTCATCGAGGAAGCGCAGGCTGTTGTGCAGCGGCACCCAGGTCGGGCTGGTCTCGTGGGCGAGCACGCGCTGGCGGTTGGAATCGAGTGCCACTTCCACCAGGTCCAGCTGCTTCTGGTCACGCGACTGGCGCTGGAAGCTCAGGTGCTGCGCATCGCGCCAGTCCACGCGGGCCAGGTAGATGTCCTGTTCCTTGCCGAGGTCGACCCAGCGCGGCTGCGCATCGGCGGCCGGTGCGATCACGCCCAGCTGCACGCGCACGTTGGCATCGCCGGCGGCCGGGTAACGCTGCTCGATCACGTCGGTGCGGTCGGCATAGACCTCGTAGCGCTTCTGCACCGGTACCGGCGATTCGTCGATGCGGGCAAAGGCAATCGCCGAATCGTCCGGCGCCCACCAGTAACCGGTGTGGCGATCCATTTCCTCGTCGGCGACGAACTCGGCAACGCCGTTGCCGATGGTGGTGCTGCCGTCGCGGGTCAGCTGCAGCTGCCTGCCGCTGGCCAGGTCGATCACCCACAGGTTGCGGCCGCGGATGAAGCTGACGAAGCCGCCCTTGGGCGACAGCTTGGCGTCGGTGGCGAAGCCTTCACCATGGGTCAGCTGGCGCACCGCCGCCTGGCCCTGCTGCTTGAGGTCGTACAGGTACAGCTCGCCGCCCAGCGGGAACAGCAGGCGCTGCGCGTCCGGCGACCACTGGTAATCGACGATGCCGGTCATCGCGGCGATGCGCTGGCGCTCGCGGCGGGCCTTCTCCTCGTCGCTGAGGGTCTCGGTGCCGGGCAGCACCACCTTGGAATCAACCAGCAACCGGGTCTGGCCACTGTCGATGTCGTAGCTCCACAGGTCCAGCTGGTTGCGGTCGCTGTCCTTGCCGCGCAGGAAGCTGACCTGCGAACCGTCGGGCGCCACCTTCGGCTTCATCAGGGTTGGGCCGGACAACGGCAACGGGCCGGTGATGGCTTCCAGGGTCAGCTTTTCAGCGTGGGCGGCGGTACTGGTGGCGAGCATGAGGGCGAGCGAAGCGAACAGGTGGCGCATGGAGGATCCCGGCAAACGGCAGGTCCGCCCCCGCGATGGACGCGGAGCGGTCGTCCCCCATCCTAACCAAGCCTGTGCGGGAAGGCAGCATGACCTTCTGCCCATGGCCTGGTGCTGGGGTCAGAGCCCTTTGCGCTGCAAAGGGATCCGACCCCGAGGCGGTCAGCGCTGGCCGAACAGGTGCTTGCGCTCCTCGTCGCTGAGCGGCTTGCCGGCGTTGGGGTTCACCTGCTGGCGCAGGGCATAGGCCCGCTGGGTGGCCGGGCGTGCGGCAATGGCTTCATGCCAGCGCTTGAGGTTCGGGAACGCGGTGAAATCCACCGGCAGCGTGTCGTAGGCGCCGATCCACGGGTAGCTGGCCATGTCGGCGATGGTGTACTCGTCGCCGGCCAGGAAGGCGTGCTGGGCCAGGCGCTTGTCCATCACCCCGTGCAGGCGGCGCACTTCGTTGTCGTAGCGCTCGATGGCATACGGGATCTTTTCAGGCGCGTATACGTTGAAGTGGCCCATCTGGCCGCTCATCGGGCCCAGGCCGGCCATCTGCCAGAACAGCCACTCCAGGGTGGTGACGCGGCCGCGGGGGTCGCTGGGCAGGAAGCGGCCGGTCTTCTCGGCCAGGTACAGCAGGATCGCGCCGGACTCGAACACGCTCTGGGGAGCACCGCCATCGGCCGGGGCCTGGTCGACGATGGCCGGCATCTTGTTGTTCGGCGAGATCGCCAGGAATTCCGGCTTGAACTGGTCGCCCGAGCCGATGTTGACCGGGTGGATGCGGTATTCCAGGCCGGTTTCTTCCAGCAGCAGGGTCACTTTGTGGCCGTTCGGGGTGGGCCAGTAATACAGGTCGATCATGGCGGCGGCTCGGGGTGCGGAAAGGAACCTGAAGTCTAGTGCGTGAGTTGGGTTGGCACCGTCATGGCGGGCCGGTAACCTCGCCTCTCCCCCGCAACGCAGCATCCCTCGCATGAGTGCAAACCGCCCGCCGCTCTCCCCCTTGTCCACGCTGATCTTCGCCTCACGCTGGCTGCAGCTGCCGCTGTACCTGGGCCTGATCGTGGCGCAGTGCGTCTACGTGTTCCTGTTCGGCAAGGAACTGTGGCACCTGATCTCGCACTCGGTGTCGATGGGCGAGCAGCAGATCATGCTGATCGTGCTGGGCCTGATCGACGTGGTGATGATCTCCAACCTGCTGGTGATGGTGATCGTCGGCGGCTACGAGACCTTCGTCTCGCGCCTGCGCCTGGAAGGCCACCCGGACCAGCCGGAATGGTTGAGCCACGTCAATGCCAGCGTGCTGAAGGTGAAGCTGGCGATGGCGATCATCGGCATCTCCTCGATCCACCTGCTGAAGACCTTCATCGCCAGCGGTGCGCTGGGCGGCATCCCGCTGTGCACGCCGGAGCAGATGAGCGTGGCCGCTGCCAACATCGGTGTCGCCCGCTGCTCGATGCTGACCCAGGATGGCGTGCTGTGGCAGACCATCATCCACTGCGTGTTCATCCTGTCGGCGATCGGCATCGCCTGGACCGACAAGCTGATGTCCAACAGCCACAGCAGGTCGCACGACAAGGCACACGACCACTGAGGTCGCCGCCGCCAGCGGCTTGACCGCCGCTGCCCCATTCCGGCCACCGTCCCTTGTGCGCGGCGGTGGCCGGGATGCTAGATTGCACCCTCGCCGTTGCCGGCGGTGGCGTCGGGAAACGTCACCCTGCCGCGCCCGGACCGCAGGTCCCGGCCATGCGTATCAATGATTTACGTCACGTCGTCTTCTAGAGGGGAGCAGGATGTCGCACGTCTCAACGATCACCGCCGCGCGCCGGTGGCTGCCGGTTGCCCTGGCACTGGCACTGGCCGCCTGCTCGGGCAAGGAAGAATCCGCAGCGCCTGCTGCCGCCACGGCGCCTGCCGCTGCCGCACCCGCCGCACCGGCGGTTGCTGCCAAGGTGCAGTCCATGGGTACCGAGCAGCTGCGCGAGTCGGCCAGCCAGGCGCTGCGCGAGAACCGCATGTATGCACCGGCCGGCGACAACGCCATCGAGTACTACCTCGCCCTGCGTGACAAGACGCCGGACGACGCCTCGGTGAAGAGCGCACTGACCGACCTGCTGCCGTACACCCTGATCGCCGCCGAGCAACACCTGGGCCGCGAGGACTACACCGAAGCGCAGCGCCTGGTGGCACTGATCGAGAAGGTGGATGCATCCGCGCCGGCCCTGCCGCGCCTGAAGGACGGCCTGGCCAAGGGCGTGCAGAACGCCGCCAAGCGCACCGAAGCGGAAGCCGAGAAGGCCAAGAAGGACGCCGAGGACCGCAGCAAGCAGCAGACCGAGCAGCAGCGCCTGAGCGAGCAGCGCGCCAAGGAAGCCGACGCCGCCAAGCAGATTGCCGCGCAGCAGGATGCCGCGCGCCGCGACAACGAGCGCCAGGAAGCCGAGCGCCAGGCCGCCGCCCGCCGCGAGGCCGAGCAGAAGCAGCAGCAGGCTGCCGCCCAGCAGGCCAGCGCCGCACGCCAGGCCGCCGCACCGGCAGCGCCCACCCTGCGCCCGGTCAGCACACCGGCGCCGCGCTATCCGGGCGAAGCGCTGCGTTCGGGAACCTCCGGCGAAGTGCTGGTGGAGATCACCGTCGGCACTGACGGCTCGGTGGTGAACGCTCGCGTGCTGCGCGCGACGCCGGGACGCGTGTTCGACCGTGAAGCCCTGAACGCGGTCAAGCGTTGGCGCTTCGAGCCGGTCAGCGCGCCGGTGACCACCCGCCGTACGCTGGTGTTCGCGCCGGGCAACAACTGAACGAAAAAGGGGACGGAGGGGATTAAGTCGTTTCTGCCCCTGCAATGACGCCAAGGCCCGGCATGTCCGGGCCTTGTCCGTTTCAGGCCGCTCCATCGATCAGGTGTTGCAGTGCCGGATCGCGCGCCGTCAGCACCTGGAACAGGCCCAACGCGTGCAGGCCCGGCAGCAGCGCACGCAGGTCGGCTTCGGCAGTGGAACGGGTGGCAACATCGCTGGCGGGATCCTGCCAGTCACGGACGCTGGCCAGGAAGGCGCCGACACTGCCCTTGCGCACGGTGAGGCCGTTCACCTGCACGTCGTTCTGATGGTCGGGGAGGATGTCGTGTGGCTGCATGGGGAAGCGCTCCGTTGAAGTGGGCCCCAGTGTCGGGGCCCGGAGGCGACGTTTCTGCCGTATAACTGCCAATCGATATGGCAGATCAGACAACCGCCGCATTGCTCGACCCCGCGCTGGCCGATGCCACCGATGGACCGGTGGTGCTGGCGGCCCGGCTGCACCAGCTCGGCAAGCGTCGCACGGCCCGCCACCGGCATGCGCGTGGGCAGCTGCTGGGTGCGTACCAGGGGCTGCTGCGGATCGCCGCCGACGACCTGCACTGGCTGCTGCCCGCAGGTCACGTCGCCTGGATACCGCCGTTGCTGCCCCACGCGCTGCTGGGCGCAGACGGGTTCAATGGCTGGAGCCTGTACTTCAACGCGGAGGCCTGCCTGGGTCTGCCCGCCACACCACGCATCTTCCAGCCCAATGCGCTGCTGCAGGCGGCGACAGCACGTGCGCTGCAATGGCCCCATGCGCCACTGGATGCTGCGCAGGCACGCCTGGCCGGCGTGATCGCCGATGAGATTGCCGCCAGCACGCCGCTGCCGCTGGCCCTGCCACAACCGCGTGACCGGCGCCTGGGCCGGATCGCCGCCGCGCTGGCTCGCGCGCCGCACGACAACCGCAGCGTCGAGGACTGGGCCGCCAGCAGTGGCCTGTCCGGCCGCAGCCTGGCCCGCCACTGGCTGGCCGAGACCGGCATGACGCTGAGCCAGTGGCGGCAACGCCTGCGGGTGCTGCTGGCGCTGCCACGCCTGCTGTCCGGCGAGCCGGTGATCAGCGTCGCGCTGTCGATGGGGTACGACACGCCCAGCGCCTTCATCGCCGTGTTCAAGCGCGAGATGGGGGTGACGCCTGCGCGGTATGGAAAAGGGGACGGAGGGGATTAAGTCGCTTCTGCCCTCCCCCACGCCATCTCGCGGCATCGCCTGATGCCCTTCAAGGTCACGGAGGCGGCAGTCTGATGAATTCTTGAAGCCCCGAACTGCCATGCCTCGACAAGCACGCCTGATGTTGGCCGAACAGCCGTACCACGTAACCCAGCGCGGTGTGAACAAGGGGGCGATCTTCGTTGACGATATCGACCGTCAGCTGTTTCTGCACCTGTTGCACAGCGCGTTCCTGAAGCATCAGGTCGCACTGCATGCCTACGTATTGATGGGCAATCACGTTCATCTGTTGGCCACACCTTCCACGCGTGTTGGCTTGGCGAATGCGATGCGGATGCAGGGCAACAACTATGTCCAGGCGTTCAATCAGCGGCATGAGCGCAGCGGACCGCTCTGGCAGGGCCGCTTCCATTCTTCGATGGTGGACAGCGACGCCTATCTGCTCAGCGTCTATCGCTACATCGAACTCAATCCGGTTCGTGCAGGCATGACTGCCGCCCCGGAAGATCACCCATGGTCGAGCGTGCATGGAAACCTGCAGCGGCGCCACGATCCGATGCTGACAGAACATCCCGCATTCCAGGCGCTCGCCCCGACCCAGCGACAGCGGGCAATGCTCTATGCGGAGTTTCTGCAGGACATGAACGCGTCCGCTGACCTGCCGGCAATCCGTGCGCACAGTGCCGGCCAGCATCCGTTGGGAAATGCAGCTTACCTGCGAATGGTGGAACGGACGCTGGGTCGCCCCGTGATGCTGCGCAAGCGGGGGCGCCCTCAGAAGAAGGGCGCGGGGGGGTTAGAAACGACTTAATCCCCTCCGTCCCCTTTTACGGTCAGCCGGAGATGGCCAGGCGCTCGTTGTGATAACGGCGCACGGCGGCGAACCACAGCACGGCGGCCAGGCCGAGGCTGGCGCCGAGGTAGATGGCCCAGACCGCGGGTGTGATGGTCTCGTGGCGGATCACCTTCAGCAGCATCTGGTTCTGCGACAGGAACGGCACGGCGTACTGCCACAGCTGGCTCTTCACCGGGTAGGCGATCAGCGCATAGCCCGGCAGCATCGGCAGAAGCATCAACCAGGTCATGTGGCTCTGCGCTTCCTTCATGCTCTTGGCCGCTGCGGCCAGGAAGGTCAGCAGCGAGGTGCCGATCAGCAGCATCGGCAGCATCACCAGCAGCATCTGCACCATCGCCATGATGTTCATGTTGAGCTGGCGGCCAATGTTGCCGGGGGCGATCTGCGCGCTCACCTTGAACGCGGCCAGGGTCAACAGCAGCGACGCAAAGCCGACCATGCAGGCGGCGGCGATCTTGCCGCTGACAATGGCACTGCGCGACCCCGGCGTGGCCAGCAGCGGCTCCAGCGACTGCCGCTCACGCTCGCCGGCGGTGGTGTCCATTACCAGATAGGCACCACCGAGGAACGAGGTGAGGGTCAGCAGGATCGGCAACAACGCCGACAGCATCAGGCCACGCTTGGCTTCGGCACTGGCCATGTCCTGGCTGGCCACGTCCAGCGGCCGTGCGACCTGGGCGTCGATGCCCCGCGCCATCAGCCGCAGCGCCCCTACCTGCCCGTTGTACGTGGCCAACGCCGCCTGCAGGCGCGCAGTGGGCACCTCGGCGGCGCGTCGTGTGCTGTCACTGATCACCTCCACCAGCGCCGGCTTGCCATCGGCCCAGTCCCTGCCGAAGTCCGGGCTGATGCGCAGCGCCACGTCGATGTCCTGCGAACGGATGGCCTCGGCCAGGTCCTTCGGCGCAGCAGCGGCATTCAGGCCCTGGGCAGCCAGGAAGCGCACCAGGTTCGGCGCATGTTCGGCGCCGATGGTGGGAATCTGCAGCGGCTGCTCGATCTGCGTGCGCACGCGGCTTTCGGACAGCTTGCCCATGCCCAGGATCAGCAGCGGGTACAGCAGCGGCCCGAACAGCAGGGTCAGCGCCAGCGTACGGCGGTCGCGCGACAGGTCACGCAGCTCCTTGCGCATCACCGTCATCAGGGTCGACATCATGCTCATGCGTGCAGGCCCTCTTCGCTGCCGATCAGTTTCACGAACGCATCCTCCAGGTTGGATTCGCCGGACTGCGCGCGCAGTTCATCGGCGCTGCCGGCGGCCATCACCGTGCCCTTGGCGATGATCACGATGTGATCGCACAGCGCGGCCACCTCCTGCATGATGTGGCTGGACAGGATCACGCAGCGGCCTTCTTCGCGCAGGCCCAGCAGGAAGCGGCGCAGTGCGCGGGTGGTCATCACGTCCAGGCCGTTGGTCGGTTCATCGAGAATGACGTTGCGCGGGTCGTGCACCAGTGCGCGGGCGATCGCGGTCTTGGTGCGCTGGCCCTGCGAGAAGCCATCGGTCTGGCGGTCGAGGATGTCCCCCATGTCCAGCGCGTGCGACAGCACCTCGATGCGCTCGCGGATGCGCTCGGCCGACAGGCCATGCAGTTCGCCGAAGTAGGCGATGTTCTCACGCGCGGTCAGGCGCTTGTAGACGCCACGCGCGTCGGGCAGCACGCCGAGATGGCGACGCACTTCCACCGGATTGCGCGCAGCATCGACACCATCGACGCTGATGCTGCCCTGGTCGGGGGTCATCAGCGTGTACAGCATGCGCATGGTGGTGGTCTTGCCGGCACCATTGGGCCCCAGCAGGCCGGTGATGCGGCCATCCTCGGCGCGGAAGCCGACGTTGGACACTGCCTGGATACGGCCGGTGCGGGTGTCGAAGGCCTTGTGCAGGTTGTCGGCGACGATCATGGTTCCCATCCGTTGAACGAGGTGAACGCCGGCACGTAGCTCAGCGTGTCCAGGCAGCCGGCATCCAGCGCCTTGGCATCGGTCGTGTCGATGAACTGGCCAAGCAGGCGCGGCATGCAGCCGGCGGTCAGCGTGCCGTGGCCCTGGCCACGGGCAACCAGCGCGCGTCCATTGGGCAGGCCCTTGAGGACCTGCTCGGCATAGCGCGGCGGGGTCACCGGGTCCAGTTCACCAGACAACAGCAGCGCCGGTACGTCACTGCGCAGCGGCACGGCATTGGCTGCCGGTGCCGGCCGGTGCGGCCATGCCGGGCAGGCGGCAAAGAACGAACGTGCCACGTCGTTGCCGAACAGGCGCCCGGGATCCTCGGCCGGCGCCTGGTAGCGCGGCGCGTCTTCGCTGCAGATCACCGACCAGTGCATGCCACGGTTGATCTGGAAATCCATGCTGCGGTTCGCACCGCGTGCCAGCGATGCCAGCGGCGCGTAGCGGCCGTGCGCGGCTTCATCAAGAACCAGCGGCAGCAATGAGGCGTACTGGGGTACGTAGGAAAACGCAAAAGCCAGGCCCACCACGCTGTCCGGTGTCAGCACATCCTTCCGGGTGTCGTAGGTGCCAGGATCGCGATACTCGACCGGAACCGGTGCACGGCGCAGGGTCTCGACCACGCTGCGCAGCTGCGCACGGGTATCGGTCGGGAAGCGCCTGCTGCAGGCAGCGTCCTTGCGGCACTGCGCCGACTGCAGGGCGATCGCGTCTTCGAACGTCCTGGCGAAATCGCCGCCCACCACCAGCTCATTCGGCACCACGCCATCGATGACGATGCTGCGGGTGTGCTGTGGATAGGTACCCGCATAGCGCTGGGCCACGCGGGTGCCGTAGGACGCACCGATCAGATTGACCCGGTCCACGCCCAAGGCCTGGCGGACCGCGTCCAGGTCGGCAATGGCTTCGGTGGTGGTGTAGAAACGTGCGTCCGCACGTCCCTGCAGGGAAGCCGCGCATCGCTGGGCATAGTCGCGCAGCAAGGCCTCGGAGGGCGCCGCGTCCTCGTCCATCGGCAGTTCCTTTCCGTCCGCGCCGAGGCAGCTGAGCGGGTTGGAGCCGCCGGTGCCGCGCTGGTCGACCAGGAAGATGTCCCGCTGCTTGCGCACCTGGCGCAGCGCGGTATCGACGATGACGGCCACTTCGCTGGCGGCCTGGCCGGGGCCACCGGCCAGGAAGAACACCGGGTCGGGCTGGCTGGAGCCGCTGCTGCCCGATTCCAGCCAGGCGATGCGCAGGCCGATGCGCCGGCCAGCGGGCTGGGCCCGGTCCTCCGGCACCTGCAGGGTGGCGCACTGCGCTTCCACGTTGGCACTGGCACCTACCGTGGACAGCGTGCAGGGCTGGAAGTCGATCGTGCCGAAACGGCGGCTGGGTGCATCGCTGGCGCCTTCGGCGCCGGGTGACGGTGACTGGCTGCATCCGGCAAGCATCAGGCTGGCCAACACTGCGGCCAACGCGAGGTGGTGTCTTTGCATCGTGCTCGTTTCCCCTGGAGGACGTTCCTGGCAACCACGACGGGCTGCCGCGGAAGATGTGACTCAACTTACACGGGCACGGCGTCGTCGGCGATGGGCAGACGCGAAATCTCCGCAGGCGTGGCGCAGGCCAGGCGATCGCGGCCGGCGGCCTTGGCCCGGTACAGCGCCGCGTCTGCCGCTGCCAGCAGCGTGGACAGCTCGCCCTGGCCGTGGTCCATCGCCAGGCCGATGCTGGCAGTGAACGTCACCGCCCCGGTGGCCAGTCGCGCCGGCTTCTGCTGCAGAGCGGTACGGATCGCCGCAGCCCGCGCCATCGCTTCCGCCTGCGTGCTGCCGGCCAGCACCAGCACGAACTCCTCGCCACCGTAGCGGCCCAGCAGCGTCTCATGGCCCTGCAAACCGTGCTGCATCAACGCAGCGAAGTGGCGCAGTACCTCGTCTCCGGCCAGATGGCCCCAGCGATGCAGAGCAGGAAGCCAAGCACGGTGAAGGTGGGGACATCCAGCGACATGCGGCGCTCATCGGCCGGGGTGACGAGCGCATCTTGGCGCCTTGTGCTGCGTTCCCCGTGGCGCTGCCTGGCCCGATGGAGATGCGGGGTCTGAAAACGGCGAGCACGGCGGCCGGTGCCTGCGCAGAATCCGCGGAAAACCAAGGAGACGCCCATGCATGCGTGGTACCTCGGTGGCATCGACCACCGCCCGTTCCTGCACCTGTTCGAAAAGAGCGACACCGCGCTGGCTGCGCTGGGCATCCGGCGTCGCTGGGCCGGCGAATCAGGAGGACACCCCTGCCGGATCAGCCTGAGCGATCCGCCCGGTGGCAGCGAGCTGCTGCTGTTGTCCCATGTGCACCTGCCCCTGCACTCGCCGTATCACGCCTCGGGCCCGATCTTCGTACAGCGTGGCGTGACCCGTTGCGTGCTGCCGCCAGGCGAGGTGCCCCCGTATGTGCAGCGCCGGATGATCTCGTTGCGCGCCTATGACCAGGCTGCATTGATGCTGGCCGCCGAGATCAGCGCAGGCACGGATGTCGGCGCTCGGCTGGACGCGCTGTTTGCCGACCCTGCCGTGGCCTTCGTGCAGCTGCACAACGCGGCCCACGGCTGCTTCTCGTGCCAGGCGGATCGCGTCGGCATGACACCGACATGGCCGGATCTCCACGACGTGATCGTTGCCACGCCGGACACGTGATCGCCAGCGCATCCGTTCAGGCCCACGTGAAGCCCGCGGGAAGGGCTTCACACCCACAGTCACGGATCAGCATTTCCATGGTTCCGCACCCGGCACCGCAACTCGATACTCGCCATGGTGCCGCCGAAAGTCCGCCGCGCAGCGCAACTCTGCGGTCACCGCTCTCTTTCGACGACCACAAGGAAGCGCCATGTCATTCCAATCCACACCGCTGCTGCTGGCTACTTCATTGGCCGCCGCTGGCCTGTTGCTGGCCGGCGATGCTTTTGCCCACGGCACCATGACCACGCCGGTCAGCCGCGTCTATGCCTGTTTCCAGGGCAATCCGGAGAACCCGACCAACCCGGCCTGCGCCGCCGCGAAAGCGGTGGGCGGATCGCAGGCGTTCTACGACTGGAACGGCATCAACCAGGCCAACGCCAACGGCAACCATCAGGCGGTGGTGCCCGACGGCAAGCTGTGCAGCGGCAACAATGCCACCTTCCGCGGCCTGGACGTGAACCGCAGTGACTGGCAGACCACGCCGATCCACGCCGATGCCAATGGCAAGTTCACCTTCGTGTTCAAGGCGACCGCGCCGCACGCCACGCGCGACTGGCGCTTCTTCGTCACCCGCGACGGCTGGCAACCGGGCAGCCCGTTGCGTTGGGCCGACCTGCAGGAGTTCTGCACGCTGGGCAATACACCGCTCTCTGCCGATGGCACCTACAAGCTGCAGTGCACGCTGCCGCAGCGCACCGGCCAGCATGTGATCTACAACACCTGGCAGCGCTCGGATTCGACCGAAGCGTTCTACACCTGCATGGACGTACGCTTTGAAGGCGGCGGCGGTGGTACGGCGCCGGCACCGCAATGGCAGGATGCCGGCCCGGTCACCGCCCGCGGTGAATTGCCGGTCGGTACGACGCTGGCACTGCGCGTGTTCAATGCCAGCGGCAACGATGTCGAACGTGTGGAAGCGACGCTGGCCAGCGGCCAGACCTCGGCCGAGCAATGGCCCTTGGCGCTGGCCCGCAAGGTCAATGCCAGTGCCCGGCATGCGCGCGTGGGCGTGCTTGCCAATGGCGTGATCACGCCGTCGGCGTCGGCCACCGACAATCGCGTGTACCTGAAGGACGGCAACCGCTTCCAGCTCGATACCCAGGTGCCGGACCCGGGTACGCCATCGCCGGGTGGTGATTTCGACCACGTGTACCCGGCGGGCATCGGCAGCTATGTGCCGGGCCAGACCGTGGTGAAGAGCAGCGACGGCAAGCTGTATGCCTGCCGCCCGTTCCCGGAGGGTGCATGGTGCAACGTCAATGCCGAGGCCTACCGGCCGGGCGTGGGCGCGGCCTGGCGCGATGCGTGGATCGCGTACTGACGCAGTGATGTGGGAGGCGGTGCACATCACACCGCCTCCTGGCTCCCCTGCCGCGCAGTGGGGCGCGCGTTGCAGAAACAGAGGAGCGCAGCAGCCTTTCAAACTTGTCTGATGGGCATATGGCGGCTACATGGGAAGACTCCGCGAGGTTTCCAACACTTCGCAAAGGAGTTCCTGCATGCACCTGTCCCATCGGGCCGTCCTCGCACTGTCCGCCGTTGTCGGCCTGGCACTGTCCGGCAACGCCTTCGCCCACGGCACCCTGTCCAAGCCGCTCAGCCGCGTGAAGCAGTGCCACGAGGGCAATCCGGAGAATCCGACCAACCCGGCCTGCGCCGCCGCCAAGGCCATCGGCGGCGCCCAGCCGTTCTACGACTGGGCCGGTGTCAACCAGGCCAACGCCAACGGCAACCATCAAGCGGTGGTTCCAGATGGCGAGTTGTGCAGCGGCGGCAACAGCAAGTACCGCGGCCTCGATCTGAACCGCAGTGACTGGCCGACCTCGCCGATCCGCGCCGATTCGCGCGGGCGCTACACCTTCGAGTTCAAGGCACCGGCCCCGCATGCTACCCGCGAGTGGAAGTTCTACGTCACCCGCGACGGCTGGCAACCGGGCAGCCCGCTGCGCTGGGCCGACCTGCAGGAATTCTGCACGCTGGGCAACGTGCCGGTCTCCGGCGACGTCTACAAGCTGGATTGCCCGCTGCCCAAGCGCAGCGGCCAGCACATCATCTACAACACCTGGCAGCGCTCGGATTCCGGTGAAGCGTTCTATACCTGCGCGGACGTGCGCTTCGAAGGCGGTGGTGGCGTTGAACCGCCGCCGCAGTGGCAGGACGCCGGCCCGGTCACCGCCCGCGGTGCGTTGGAAGAAGGCACCACCCTGACGCTGCGCGTGTTCAACGCCCAGGGCAATGATCTGGAGCGTCCGGAGATCACCCTGGCCGCAGGTCAGACCGCTGCGAACCAGTGGCCGCTGGCGCTGGCCCGCAAGGTCAACGCCAGTGCACAGCAGGCGCGTGTGGGCGTGATGAGGAACGGCGTGATCACGCCGGTCGCCTCGGCCACCGAGAACCGCGTCTACCTGAAGCCGGGCAACCTGTTCCAGATCGATACCCGCCTGCCGGGCCCGGTGGATCCGGTCGATCCGCCGCCGGGTGACGACTACGACTTCGTGTATCCGGCCGGTATCGGCAGCTACACGCCGGGCGAAACCGTGGTCAAGGGCACCGACGGCAAGCT
Source organism: Stenotrophomonas sp. YJH_SMC_133 (assembly GCF_059370655.1). Taxonomy (NCBI): domain Bacteria; kingdom Pseudomonadati; phylum Pseudomonadota; class Gammaproteobacteria; order Lysobacterales; family Lysobacteraceae; genus Stenotrophomonas; species Stenotrophomonas sp. YJH_SMC_133. Next base: position 71,674 of record NZ_JCAFTW010000014.1, read on the forward strand.
CTACGCCTGCCGGCCGTTCCCGGAAGGTGCGTGGTGCAACATCAACGCCGATGCCTATCGCCCGGGCACCGGTTTCGCCTGGCGCGATGCCTGGGTCGCGTACTGAGGCAGGCGACCGGGGGCGGCGTGATGCCGCCTCCGGTTCTTGGAGTTGCCGGCCAGCGGCCGGCACTACCAGGGTTCGTGGGGCTGCCGGCCAGCGGCCGGCACTACCCTGACTTACTTGCTGCTGACGTACTTCTCGCGGCGGATCTGCGGGTTGCCCAGGCCGGCGGCCTTCAGCAGCTCGGCACAGGCATCGACCATGTCCGGGTTGCCGCACAGGTAGGCGATGTCGGTGGCCGGGTCCGGCGTGAAGCCGGCCAGCGCCTGCTGCACGTAGCCGTGCTGTACGTCCGGGTGCGGATCAGCCGGGAGTTCACGCGACAGGCACGGAACATAACGGAAGTTCGGGTGCTTTTCGGCGAAGCTGTAAAAATCTTCGCTGTACAGCAGCTCGCCCGGGCTGCGCGCGCCCTGCAGCAGCACGATCTGCACACCGCGTTCGGCCATGGCCTTTTCCAGCAGCGGCAGCATCGAGCGGTACGGGGTAACGCCGGTACCGGTGGCGATCAGCAGGTAACGGGCGTTGTGGTCACCGGGATTCAGGCAGAACCGGCCATAGGGGCCGGACGCACTGATCTGGCCGCCCTGCTCCAGTGCCTCGAACAGGGCCGTGGCGGCGCCACCGGGCACGAAACTGACGGCGATATCCACCGCCTCGCCTGGGCCCAGCGCGTGGTCGTGGATGGTCGCCAGCGAGTAGCTGCGCTTGGTTTCGGTGCCGTCGGCGTAGCTGAAATGGACCTGGATGAACTGGCCAGGCTGGAAATCCAGCGGCTGCCCATCGTCACGCACGAACTGGTAGTGGCCGACGGTCGGGGCCAGCATGCGGCAGCCGACCAGCTTGAGGGGGAATTGAACAGGCACGACTTTTCGGGACAGTGTGTAGCCGGGGCAAGCCCTCGGGGTCTTCTATAATAGCCCCTCCCCGCCCCTCTCCAGCGCCAGCCCATGGGCGCGAAGGCTTCGAGCTTGGCATCCCAGAACGATACGGCGCCCGCCCTGCGCGTGCGCGACCTGCGCAAGACCTACGACAACGGCACCCAGGCCCTGAAGGGGGTTTCCCTGGAAGTGGCCCCGGGCGACTTCTTCGCCCTGCTCGGCCCCAATGGCGCCGGCAAGTCGACCCTGATCGGCATCATCAGCTCCCTGGTCAACCTCAGCGAGGGCCAGGTGGAAGTGTTCGGCAGCGACCTGGTGCGCAACCGCAGCGCCACCATGCGCCTGATCGGGCTGGTGCCCCAGGAAATCAACTTCAACCTGTTCGAGAAGCCCTTCGACATCCTGGTGAACTACGCCGGCTTCTATGGCGTACCGCGCGAGGAAGCCGAGCAGCGCGCCGAAGAGGAACTGAAGCGCGCGCACCTGTGGGAAAAGGCACAGGTAATGAGCCGCACGCTGTCCGGCGGCATGAAGCGCCGGCTGATGATCGCCCGCGCGATGATGACCCGCCCGCGCCTGCTGATCCTGGACGAGCCGACCGCCGGCGTGGACATCGAGATCCGCCGCGACATGTGGCGCGTGCTGAAGGAGATCAATGCCGCAGGCACCACGATCATCCTTACCACGCACTACCTGGAAGAAGCCGAGTACCTGTGCCGCCACCTGGCGATCATCAACCATGGCCAGATCGTCGAGCAGGGGCCGATGCGCACCCTGCTGGCCAAGCTGGACGTGGAGGGCTTCCTGCTGGACATCGACGGTGACCTGCCGGCACAGCTGCCGGTGATCGAAGGTGCGACGCTGACCGCGCCGGACCCGCACACGCTGGACATCGACATGCCGCGCGCAATGGACCTCAACCGCGTGTTCGCCACGCTCAACGAGGCCGGTATCCGCGTGCGTTCGATGCGTACCAAGAGCAACCGCCTGGAGGAGCTGTTCGTGCGCCTCACCGGCAACCTGGAGAAGCCTGCATGAGCACCACCGAGCTGACCGACGGCCAGCGCAACCGCATCGCGCTGATGACCATCGTGCGCCGCGAAGTCGCCCGCATCATGCGCATCTGGGGCCAGACCCTGGTGCCGCCGGCGATCACCATGACCCTGTACTTCCTGATCTTCGGCAACCTGATCGGGTCGCGCGTGGGTGACATGGGCGGCTACACCTACATGCAGTTCATCGTGCCGGGCCTGGTGATGATGAGCGTGATCCAGAACAGCTACGGCAACATCAGTTCCTCGTTCTTTGGCGCCAAGTTCGGCCGCCACGTGGAAGAACTGCTGGTCAGCCCGATGCCGAACTGGGTGATCCTGTGGGGCTACGTGGCCGGCGCCGTGCTGCGCGGCCTGATGGTGGGCGTGATCGTGCTGATCATCGCGATGTTCTTCACCCCGGTGCGCATCCCGCACCCGCTGGTGATGCTGACCACGGTGATCCTGGGCGCGACGATCTTCTCGCTGGCCGGCTTCATCAACGCGGTGTATGCGAAGAAGTTCGATGACGTGGCGATCGTGCCGACCTTCATCCTGACCCCGCTGACCTACCTGGGTGGCGTGTTCTATTCGGTGAAGCTGCTGCCGGGCTGGGCCGAAGCGGCCACGCACGCCAACCCGATCTTCTACATGGTCAACGCGTTCCGCTATGGCCTGCTGGGCAGCAGCGATGTACCGCTGCCGGTGGCCTACGGCCTGATGATCGGTTTCGTGGTGGTGCTGACGGCGTTGGCGCTGTGGCTGCTGCGTCGCGGCGTGGGCATGCGCAGCTGAGTTTTGCCTGCAGGGCCTGCGGCCCTGCACCCGCTGAGTAGTGCCGGCCGCTGGCCGCCGACAGACAAGGCGGAAGCAGCATGAGTTGGGCGGGACGGTGTGGGGATGCAGGACACGCCGTAAACCCGTCCATGGGGGCTCGATGGCGCCATCCATGGCGCCAACGGTCCTGCATCCCCACACCGTCCCACCCCTGATAGTTTCCTTCCGTCGGTAGGTGTCGACCTTGGTCGACACGATGGATCCACGCCATGCGTGGATGAAGCGTTCCAAGCCGGTGCTCGGCTCTTCTCGTTCGGGAATGCGGCTAGGCTGTGGCGATGAAGATCACTTCCATTCCGTTGGACAAGGCCGTGTCGGACGGCCCCATCGATGCCTTCAGCCATGTGCTGCTGGGCGATTCGCCCACATTGGATGAGGTGCTGGATTGCCTGGCGTCGCTGCACGTGGCCAATCCCCGCCATCGCTATCTGTGCACGCTCGACGATGTCGGTCAGTGCCGTTACACCAGCATGCACGCGTCCGACGACGCGCGCATCGCACTGTACGAGGACGAAGACCCGGCGACCCCCGAAGATGCGTTGGCGGCACGCGAGCGGTTGCTGGCGCATGTCATCGCGCAGCTGGAGCACTCCTTCCATCGGCTGGAATGGACCACCCTGCCGGGTACCTTGCTGTGCAATGACGCAGACATCGAGACGCTGGTCACGGCCAATGCCGCACCCGACCTCATCGTCGACGAAGCGGTCTGCGTACAGCAGGTGCCGGTGGACCGCGATGACCTGCTGATCGCCGCCCTGCCCAACGGCTACTTCAGCGCGGACTGGGACATCTTCCAGAACCACGCCCTGATACGGCACCTGCAGGAGCGGTACGACTACCGCCTGTTCGGACTCGGCGCATCGTGGCTTGGCTTCCAGCGTAACCGCGCGCCACCGCCAGCAGAGGCAAACGCGTTGGTCGCTGACCTGCAGCGTGTCTACGCTGCCGGAACGCACGACACCTGGTCACAACTGGCTGCAACGCTGGCCACCCGAACCACGCTTCTATTGGGATACACCGAAGACTTCAGCCAACAGCTGTCCTGAGCAGAGCCGCCGAGCGTGGGTCATGCGGGCCGTCCTGACCGGTATCCTTCGGACCGTCTGATGCGACGTTGGCAGAGGCGCGTACTTCTTCCACCACGAGGGGCACCGCCGTTGGCCGCAATCTCCGGCACAATCGGACTCATGATTCCCCCAGAGCACGGTGAACCTGCAATGCGCATCCTGATCCTTGGCGCCGGCGGTACCGGCGGTTACTTCGGTGGTCGCCTGGCCCAGGCCGGCGTGGACGTGACCTTCCTCGTACGCCCCGCGCGCGCCGCACAGCTGGACCGCGAGGGCCTGGTCATCCGCAGCCCACTCGGCGATGCCAGCTTCCCGGTGCAGCACGTCACCGCCGATGCGCTGCCCGCATTGGCCGCGCGGAAGCCGTTCGATCTGGTCATCCTCAGCTGCAAGGCCTACGACCTGGACAGCTCGATCGACGCCATTGCTCCGGCCGTGGGCGCGAACACCACCGTGCTGCCGATCCTCAACGGCCTGCACCACTACAACGCGCTGGACCTGCGCTTCGGCCGCGAGGCGGTGCTGGGCGGCCTGTGCTTCATCAGCGCCACCAAGGCCGCCGACGGCGCCGTGCTGCACCTGGGCAAGCCGGCCAAGCTCACCTTCGGCGAGCGCGATGGCGGCGCGATCTCCGCGCGCGTGCGCGCCTTGGCTACCGCCTGCGCACAGGCCAACCTCGACCACCTGGCCAGCGAGCGCATCGGCCAGGAGCAATGGATCAAGTACACCTTCCTGACCGCGCTGGCCGCGGCCACCTGCCTGCTGCGCGCGGACATCGGCACCATCGTCGCTACCCACGATGGCGAGGCGATCGTGCGCGGCCTGTACGACGAATGCCTGGCGGTGGCCGAAGCCGCCGGTGAGCCGATTCCCGATGCCGCGCAGGACACCGCACGCGGCACTTTGACCCAGGCCGGATCTGCGCTGAAGGCGTCGATGCTGCGCGATCTGGAAGCCGGTCAGCAAGTGGAAGCCGAACGGATCGTCGGCGACATGCTGGCGCGTGCACGCAAGGCCGATCAGGAAGCCCTGTTGCTGCAGGTCGCCTACAGCAGCCTGCAGGCCTACCAGGCACTGCGCGGCGCGTGAGCATCCCGTTGCCGGCCAGTGCGCTGCCTACGCGGGTGCTGATCCTCGGTATGGGCTGGAGCGGATGCGTGCTGGCCACGCAGCTGCAGGCACGGGGAGTGCACGTCGTCGGCACGGTGCGTGACCCCTCGTCGGCGCCGGACGATGGCCTGCTGCGGCATCAGCTGCACGCTGACACTCCACCGTCGCCAGCCCTGCTCGATGAGATCACGCAGACCGAGGCCGTGCTGTGCAGCGTGCCACCCGATGCCGAGGGCGACCCGGCACTGCGTCTGCTGCTGCCGGCTCTGCGGGCCAGCCCGGCACTGCGCTGGGTGGGCTATCTGTCGTCCACGTCGGTGTATGCCGATCGGGCCGGCGGCTGGGTTGACGAGCACAGCGCAGCCGATGCCGCCGAAGCAGCCGGCGTGCAGCGCCTGCGTGCCGAAGCGCAATGGCGTGCGCTTGCAGAGGAACGTGGCATCGCTTCGGCGGTGTTCCGCCTGCCCGGCCTGTACGGGCCGGGGCGCAATGCGTTGCTGCAGCTGTCACAGGGCCGTGCCCGCCATGTGATTCGGCCGGGCCTGGCGTTCAACCGCCTGCACGTAGAGGATCTTGCGGCAGTGATCGTCGCGGCGATGCAGCGACCGGTTACGCAGGGGATATACCTGCCCAGCGATGACGAGCCGGCCCCACCGCAGGATGTGCTGGCCTTCGCCGCGAAGCTGGGCGGGTTTGCGATGCCACCTGCCGTGGCATGGGACGACCCTGCACTCAGCCCGACGCTACGGCGCTTCTACGAGAGCAACAAGCGCATCGACAGTCGTGGCACGCGTGAAGCGCTGGCGTGGCAGCCGCGCTTCCCCAGCTACCGTGAGGGCCTGCGCGACCTGCTCCGGTAGTGCCGGCCAGCGGCCGGCACTCCCATCAACCCGCGTCGGGCAGGCGGAAGAACGCACGCGTCGCCGCAGTCGCATTGGCCGCCGTCACTGCAACGTCTTCGCCACGGTCACGTGCCAGTTCTTCCACGATATGCGAGAGGAACATCGGTTCGTTGCGGCGGTCCTTCGGCATCGGCTTCAGCGTGCGTGGCAGCAGGTAGGGCGCATCGGTCTCGATCATCAGGCGGTTGGCCGGGATGTTCTTCACCAGTTCGCGCAGGTGCGCGCCACGGCGCTCGTCGCACAGCCAGCCAGTGATGCCGATGTACCAGTCCTGGTCCAGGTAATCGAACAGCTCGTCGCGTTCGCCGGTGAAGCAATGCACCACCGCCGGGCCGATGCGTCCTTCAAAGTTCTTCATCTGTGCCATGAAATCGGCATGCGCGTCGCGCTGGTGCAGGAACAGCGGCTTGCCATTGTCCGCGGCCAGCTGCAGCTGGCGCTCGAAGGCACGGTGCTGCGCCGGGCGCGGCGAGAAATCACGGAAGTAGTCCAGCCCGCACTCACCCACCGCCACCACTTCCGGGTGATCATGCAGTGCGCGCATCTCGGCATCACATTCCTCGGTGTACTCCACCGCATGATGCGGGTGCACGCCGGCGGTGGCATACAGGAAGCCCGGGTGCTGCTGCGCCAGCTGCACGGCCAGCGGCGAGTGCTCGCGGCTGGCACCGGTGATGACCATCTGCACCACGCCGGCCTGCCGTGCGCGGTCCAGCACGGCGTCGCGGTCGCGGTCGAAGGAGTCGTGGGTCAGGTTGGCGCCGATATCGATCAGGTGCATGGTCATCGCGGGGGAAAAGTGCCCGCGCATTGTACCTGCGGCCGCCATGGCCCCTTATCCTTTGCCCATGAATGCCCCGCTCTTCCCGATTTCCCCGCTGCTGCCGCAGATCCAGCAGCACCTGGCCGTGCAGCCACGGCTGGTGCTGGAAGCCCCGCCCGGCGCCGGCAAGACCACCCAGGTACCACTGGCCCTGCTCGAAGCACCATGGCTGCAAGGCCGGAAAATCATCCTGCTGGAGCCGCGCCGGGTCGCCGCACGCAGCGCCGCGCTGTTCATGGCACGGCAGCTGGGCGAAGAGGTCGGCGGCACGGTCGGCTACCGCATCCGCTTCGAGAACAAGGTCTCGGCACGCACCCGCATTGAAGTCGTCACCGAAGGCATCCTGACCCGCATGCTGCAGGACGACCCGATGCTGGAAGAAGTCGGTGCGATCCTGTTCGACGAATTCCACGAGCGCCATCTCAGCGGTGACCTCGGCCTGGCGCTGGCGCTGGACGTGCAGGCGCAGCTGCGCGATGACCTGCGACTGGTAGTGATGTCGGCCACGCTGGATGGCGAGCGCCTGGCACGCTTCCTCGATGCGCCGCGGCTGAGCAGCGAGGGCCGCAGCTACCCGGTGACGGTCAGCCATTTCCCGGCGCGCCGCGATGAGACGCTGGAGCTGCAGGTGCGCCGCGCGGTGCAGCAGGCCCTGGCCGATCACCCCGGTGACCTGCTGGTGTTCCTGCCCGGCCAGCGCGAGATCGCGCGGGTGCAGGCTGGCCTGCAGGAATCGCTGGATGCCGGCGTCGAAGTACTGGCCCTGCATGGTGAGCTGCCGGTGGAACAGCAGGCGCGCGTGCTGCAGGCCGCCAGCGATGGCCGCCGCCGCGTGGTGCTGGCCACCAACGTGGCCGAGTCGTCGGTGACCCTGCCCGGCGTGCGCGTGGTGATCGACAGCGGCCAGGCACGCGAACCGCGCTACGACCCCAACAGCGGCTTCACCCGGCTGGACGTGGTGTCCATCGCCCAGGCGTCGGCCGACCAGCGCGCCGGTCGCGCCGGTCGCGTGGCCGAAGGCGTGGCCTGGCGGCTGTGGCCGCAGTCGCAGCGATTGGAGCCGCAGCGCCGCGCCGAGATCGACCAGGTGGAACTGGCCGGACTGGCACTGGAACTGGCCGCCTGGGGCAGCAGCGACCTGCGCTTCCTCGATGCGCCACCTGCCGGCCCGATGGGCGCCGCCCGCGAACTGCTGCAGCGGTTGGGCGCATTGTCCAGCAGTGGTCCGATCACCGCACTCGGCCGCCGCATACTGGCGCTGGGTACGCACCCACGGATGGCGGCGATGCTGCTGGCCGCGCCCGATGCACGTTCGCAGGCGCTGGCCGCCGATCTGGCCGCGCTGCTGGAAGCGCGCGATCCGCTGCGCCAGGGCGGTGACGCGCTGGCGAGCCGCTGGCGCGCACTGGCCGCGTTCCGCAATGGCCGCACACCGGGCGATGCCAACCGCAGCGGGCTGGCCGCCATCGATGCCGCCGCCAAGCAGTGGCGTCGCCGCCTGCGCTGCGAAGCCACGCCGCCGGCCAGCATCGAGGCCCATGAGCTGGGCGACCTGCTCGCTCACGCCTTCCCTGATCGGATCGGCTTCCAGCATCCCAGCGATCCACTGCGTTACCTGCTGGCCAATGGGCGCAGCGCGCGCCTGCACGAGCTGAGCGACCTGCGTGGCGAACCGTGGCTGGTGGCCAGCGAGCTTCGCTTTGAGGCACGCGATGCGCTGCTGCTGCGTGCCGCACCGGTGGACGAAGGCCAGCTGCGCAGGGCGTGGCCGGAGCGCTTCGTCACCGAAGACGTGGTGCGCTGGGACAGCGAGCGCCGCGCCCTGGTGGCCCTGCGCGAGACCCGTTTCGACCGGATCGTGTTGGACAGCCGCTCGGCCGGCCGGGTCGATCCGCAGCACGCCGCGCAGGCGCTGACCGATGCGGTGGCCGAGCTCGGCCTGCAGGCGCTGCCGTGGACCGAAGGCCTGCGCCAGTGGCAGGCACGGGTGGAATCGCTGCGCCGCTGGATGCCCGAGCTCGGCCTGCCCGACTGCAGCGACGACGCCCTGCTGGCCAACCGTGCGCAGTGGCTGCAGCCCGCGTTCGCCGGCAAGACGCGACTGGATGCGCTGGACGAATCCAGCTTTGGCGAAGCGCTGAAATCGCCACTGGAGTGGTCACAACGGCAGCTGGTCGAGCGTCATGCGCCGACCCGCATTACCGTGCCGTCCGGACTGGAGCGGCCGATCACCTATGCGCTGGACAGCGAGAGCGGCGATCCGCTGCCGCCGGTGCTGGCGGTGAAGCTGCAGGAACTGTTCGGCCTGGCCGACACGCCGCGCATCGCCGATGGCCGCGTGCCGCTGACCCTGCACCTGCTCTCCCCCGGTGGCCGCCCGCTGCAGGTCACCCAGGACCTGCGCAACTTCTGGGAAAGCACCTACGCCGAAGTGAAAAAGGAGATGAAGGGCCGTTACCCGCGCCACCCATGGCCGGATGATCCGTGGACGGCGACGGCCACGCACCGGGCCAAGCCGCGCGGAACCTGACGGGCGGGGTCGGATCCCATTGCATCGCGATGGGCTCTGAACCCAGGCGTGGCGCTGGGGTCAGAGCCGTTTCCCAACGGAAAGGTATCCGACCCACCCTGCCTGATCCTGAATGGCTACGCTAAAGTCACACCGCCTGCGTCCCCGACTGACATACCGTTTACGGGCAACACGCGACACTGGACTTCGACCCGAGGCAAAGGACCCCCGCATGAGCAAGCTGACTGTAATCACCGACCGCGCTCTGGAGCGCGCCCTGGAGCTGGCCCACACCGCCGGCGATGGCCTGAAGAGCGCCGGTGGCAGCCTGCGCAACGCGGACTGGATCAAGACCGGCGCCGCCCTCGGCGCAGTGAAGACCGGCGGCAAGGTCGCCACCAAGTTCGCCCGCCGCAACCCGGCCGTGACCATTGCCGCGGCTGCCGTCGGCGTCGGCCTGCTCGGCTATGCGCTGTACCGCAAGCAGCAGAAGAAGAAGGCTGCCAATGGCCACGTGGTGAATGGGCAGGCGCAGCGCATCAACGCACGCGACCGCCGCAACGACACCGTGGTGGACGAGCACAGCGATATCGGCAGCGACGCCTGAGTGTGACCGACCGGGTCAGAGCCCTTCCTGCGGAAGGGATCTGACCCCGAGCCAGGGCCGGATGCCGCGAGGTATCCGGCCTTTCTGTTTCAACCGATCTGCCGCCACTGCCCCGGCTGCAGGTCGTCCAGCCGGTAGGGCCCCATCGCCACCCGCACCAGCCGCAGCGTTGGCAGGTTCACTGCCGCGGTCATGCGCCGCACCTGGCGGTTGCGGCCCTCGCGGATCGTGATCGCCAGCCAGGCATCGGGCACGGTCTTGCGGAAGCGCACCGGCGGATCGCGTGTCCACAGCGACGGCGCCGGATCGAGGCGCTCGATCTTCGCCGGCAAGGTCGGCCCGTCATTCAGCTCCACCCCATCGCGCAGCCGTTGCAGCTGCTCATCGCTGGGCGTGCCTTCCACCTGCACCCAGTAGGTCTTGTCGGCCTTGTGCCTGGGGTCGGTCAGCTTGTGCGCCAGCGTACCTTTATCCGTCAGCAGCAGCAGGCCTTCGCTGTCATGGTCCAGGCGACCGGCGGCATACACGCGCGGCGGCAGGCCGAACACGGCCAGCGTCGGCCGCGGCGGTACGCTGCGGTCGGTGAACTGGCAGAGCACGTTGAAGGGCTTGTTGAAGGCGATCAGCATTGCGGGCACGGCAGTCGGCGGGTGGGGCATTGTCCCATGCCGCGAAGTACAGGCGCCCCGGTGTTGTAGCACCACAGGGTGCCGGTCAGGACGGCCGGCATGGTCATGCCCGGCGGCTCTTTCCTGCGACCACGAACACGAAGGGCTCAGCCGAATACCTTCCACTGCAGCAGGAACGAACCCAGCACCAGCAAGAAACCGCATGCCGAAACGACATTGGCCCGGCGGCGCAGCGCCGCGGGGGGCGGGCAGGTCATGCGGGCCTGTTCGTCCAGCACGCCACCAAAGAACAGCACCGCAGAACCCGTCGCTCCCAGCAGGTCGTAAGCATGCCCACCGTGGAACACGAAGTCATACAGCCGCGGCAGCACCAGCACCGCGATGACGATGTACAGCACCTTCTTCAACGGTCCATGTCCTTGAATCCGATTGGGCTCCGGCACATGGCCGGACCGGGGGCCAGCCATACCTCGCGCTGCACGCGATGAGCGCAGGCTCGGCGGCCCTTTCCCGCCGCGGCGATCACGGCGGGCTCAGCCGAAAACCTTCCATTCCAGCAGGAACGAACCCAGGACCAATGCGATGCCGCACGCGGCGATGACATTGGCCCGGCGCCGCAGGTCTGCCGCCGGCGGGTCGGCCTTGCGCGAACGTTCCTCCAGAAGGGCACCCGTAAACAGGACGGCAAACCCTACCGTCGCCATCAGATCGTGGGCATGACCACCGTAGAACACGAAATCGATCAACCGCCCCAGCACCAGCACCGCGACAGCGATGTAAAAAATCTTCTTCAACTATCCATGTCCTTGCATACGATCGAATTCCGGCGCATGGCCGGCCTTGGGACCAGCCATGCGCCGCGCTACGCGCGATGAGCCGAGCATGGGCTCGGCTCTACAGAGTCAGCATGCGCCAGCCCTGCCCCCCCCTTTACGGCTTGATGAAGCGCAGGGTCATGCGGTCGCTTTCGCCGATCGCCTGGTACTTCGCATCATCGGCCTTGTCGTGCTGGTTGGTCGGCGGCAGCGTCCACACGCCGTTCGGGTGGTCCTTGGTGTCGCGCGGGTTGGCGTTGACCTCGCTGCGCGCGTCCAACCTGAAGCCGGCGGCCTCGGCCATCGCGATCACCTGCTGCTGGCCGACATAGCCGGTGTCATCGTCGTCGGCCACGTCGGCCTTGGCGCGGTGCTCGACCACGCCCAGCACGCCGCCCGGCTTGAGCACGTTGAAAAAACCCTGGAACATGCCCTGCGCCTGGCCGGCCTTGCGCCAGTTGTGCACGTTGCGGAAGGTCAGCACCACATCGGCTGAACCGGCCGGGCCGAACACCGGCTTGGCCGGATCGTAGGCCACCACGGCAGTCTTGCCGAACTGTGCCGGTGCAGCGGCGTACTTCTTTTCCAGGCTGTCGCGGCTGCGCTGCTGGTAGTCGCGTCCACGGCCTTCGGGCACCGCCATCGGATCGACCACCGCAGCAACGTAGTGGCCCTTGTCGTGCAGCAGGGGTGCCAGGATCTCCGAGTACCAGCCGTTGCCGGGGGTGATCTCGATGACGGTCTTTTCCGGCGTCACCTTGAAGAACGACAGCGTCTGCGCCGGGTGGCGGAAGCCGTCGCGCTTGACGTTGTTGGCATCACGGGTGGGTGCCTTCACCGCCGCGTCGATGGCCGGCGACACCTGGATCTTCGCCGGCGCCACCGTGGCCGGTGCGGCGAACGCGGGAACAGCGGCAAACAGGGCCGAAGCAAGCAGCAGGCGGCAACCACGCAGGGACGAAGCAGGCATCATCGGAGCGACTCCAGCGGAAGATGCGGCGAGACTAGCAGCCGCGGCGTCCCAGGTGTTCACAAAACGTTAGCTGCGTGCGTATCGCGGAACACTGTTTTGTGGTCGCCGCCGCAGCACGGTCACACTACGCGTTTTATTCTGGAGCACTTCCCCCAAGGAGTCCGTGCCCATGACGGCAACCCGCGAACTGGGCCGTTCCGGCCTGCATGTACGTCCGCTCGCCTTCGGTGGCAATGTGTTCGGCTGGAGCGCCGATGAGAAGGCCAGCTTCGCCCTGCTCGATGCCTTCGTCGACGCCGGCTTCAACCTGGTCGACACCGCCGATGTGTATTCGGCCTGGGTGCCGGGCAATGCCGGCGGCGAATCGGAAACGCTGATCGGCAAGTGGTTTGCCCGCAGCGGCAAGCGCGACAAGGTGGTGCTGGCGACCAAGGTGGCCAAGTGGGCCGAGCGCCCCGGCCTGACCCCGGACAACATCAATGCGGCGGTCGAGGATTCGCTGCGCCGCCTGCAGACCGACGTGATCGATCTGTACCAGGCCCACGAGGATGACGAGTCGACGCCGCTGGAGGCGACCCTGGCTGCATTCGGCCGGTTGATCGAAGCTGGCAAGGTGCGTGCGATCGGTGCTTCCAACTACAGCGCCACGCGCCTGGCCGATGCGCTGAAGGTGTCCACCGACTACAAGCTGCCGCGTTACGAAACCCTGCAGCCGGAGTACAACCTGTATGACCGCGCCGGCTACGAAAAGGAACTGGAACCGCTGGTGCAGCGCGAACAGATCGGCGTGATCGGCTACTACGCGCTGGCCAGTGGCTTCCTCAGCGGCAAGTACCGCACGCCGGCCGATGCGGCCAAGAGCCCGGCGCGTGGCGAGAACGTGGTGAAGCGCTATCTGAATCCGCGTGGCCTGCGCATCCTGCAGGCACTGGATGACGTGGCCAGCAAGCACAACGCCAGTGCCGCGCAGATCGCACTGGCATGGCAGATCGCACGGCCGTCGATCACCGCGCCGATCGTCAGCGCCACCAGCGTCGAGCAGCTGCACGATCTGCTGGCGGCGGCCAATGTGTCGCTAAGCGTGCAGGATGTCGCGCAGCTGGATGCCGCCAGCGCCGAAGCGTGAGGGCCGGTAGTGCCGGCCGCTGGCCGGCATTGCACACATACCGCAGAAAATAATTGAACAAAATGGTTGCGCACGACTAAATCGTGGTTTATCGTGCGCACCTCGTTTCAACAACCACTGGAAACTTCCCTTGAACGCGCATTCCGTCGCCATCGCCAAACTGCTGCCATGCCTGCGCATGGACGGGCCGGCGCACGCGTTCGGCAAGGAAGACCAGCTGACAACGGCCTGATACCCGCCCTGCGGAGATCGGCCACCCCGATCTCCGAGGCCTGACGACGCCCTCGGAACGCAAGTCCCGGGGGCGTTTTCGTTTGCGTCGGCACAAGGACCCGCGATGCCAGAACTGCACCCCGCGCGGCGACCCGCCGCTCACTGACCCAGGCTTTTCCCGCCCCGCCAAAGGATTTACTTCGCGCGACTGGCAGCGCCTGGACATTATCTGCATCGCATCAGAACATTATCGCTCGCCGATAATGTCGGTGGCCTGCACCCTCGATTATCCAACGGTCCCGTTTCAACCACGGGCTGGTGCGCGCGGCGTTGCCGTGGCGTATGCCGGAGGTCGCGGACATGCCATCGCCTGGATCGCCTGCTGGAGGCAGGCACCGGTTCGCCGGTACGCGGTTCGATTCCGCGCGGTCCCCAACTGGATAGCTCAGCTTGGTCAGAGCAACGGATCCGTAATCCGTCTGTCGTGGGTTCGATTCCCACTCCAAACAACATGACCTGTCACGTCATGACTTGAAGCAACACCCGGGGCGCAAGCCCCAGCGGCCATCGTCGCCGTCCACCGACATCGCCTTCGGGCAGGAACGTGGAAGGCAACGGACCTCACGCCGGGCCCCGGCCCGCCGCCACTGCCAGCCACGTTCCGCACCGGTGCTGCCTGCCGGGAACGACGATGGCAGCACTGCCGGCGCATCGAAGGCTCCGCGCGCGGACCGTCCGCCGATGGCCGCCCTCTTCCGCTGCCTGCACGTGATGTGCAGGCAGCCTCGCCACGACCGGATCGACCCGGGTCATGGCGATTCATCCGCAACGGGTCGAACCACCAGAGCCATACAAGGAGAGACTCCCATGTTCTGGACCATCAAGGTCGTGATCGGCGACGGCGAGCGCGGCCTGGTGTATCGCAACCGTCGTTTCCAGCAGATCCTGCTGCCGGGCGTGCACCGCCTGTCGCCGTTCGGCGGCCGGCCGCACGTGGACATCCACACTGCATCGAAGGGCGCGGCCTACACTGGCAGCGACCAGGACAGCCTGATCGAAGCGCTGGGCGCACAGCTGGACACGCACTTCGTGCTGGCCAACGTCGGCGCCAGCGAGGTCGGCCTGTTGCTGCGCAACGGCCGCATCGATGAAGTGCTGCCGCCGGGCAGCCGCCGTCTGTACTGGCGCGGCTCGGTCGATACCCAGGTGCAGGTAATGGCGTTGGGTGACGAGCCGCGCATTCCGGCCGACGTGCAGCAGCGGCTGGGTCAATTGGGCGTGCTGCCGCGTGTGGCGGTGATCAGCACGGTGCCGAGCGAGTCGGTCGGCCTGCTGTTCATCGATGGCACGCTGCGGCAGACGCTGGACGCCGGCCTGCACGCGTTCTGGAACTTCAACGGCAACGTGTCGGTGGAGCGTGTGGAACTGCGTGCACGTTCACTGGACGTGTCCGGCCAGGAACTGCTCAGCCGCGACAAGGTGACCCTGCGGGTGAACCTGGCCGCGACCGTGCAGGTGGTCGACCCGGTGCGTGCGCACCGCACGCTCAGCAATGCCGATGAGTTCGTCTACCGGCAGCTGCAGTTCGGCCTGCGCCAGGCAATTGCCGCGCGCAGCCTGGACGAGCTGCTGGGTGACAAGGCGGCACTGGACGGCGAGATCGCTGCGCATGTGCAGGCGGCGATCGAAGGCCACGGCGTGCGCTTGCTCGGCGTCGGCATCAAGGACGTGATCCTGCCGGGCGAGATGAAGGAGATCCTCAACGGCGTGGTGCTGGCCGAAAAGCAGGCCCAGGCCAGCGTGATCCGTCGCCGCGAGGAGGCCAACGCCACGCGTTCGCAGCTCAACACCGCAAAGCTGATCGAGGACAACCCGGTGCTGATGCGCTTGAAGGAGCTGGAGGCACTGGAGAAGGTCACCGAGAAGATCGACACGCTCACCGTGTTCGGCGGCCTGGATGGCGTGCTGAAGCAGCTGGTGACGATCAGGTAGGGGGTAGCGGTGGCGCAGGGACGCGCCGCCGGCCCATCAAGGACATTAAAGAAGACATGGACACTCAACAGAACTATCAATGGCTGCATGCCGAGGGCACCACGCCGATCAAGGGCTGGGTCAACGGTGTGCCGCTGGAAGCGCAGGCACATGAGCAGCTGCGCAACATCGCCGCGATCCCGTTCGTCGGGCCGTGGGTGGCCGTGATGCCGGACGTGCACCTGGGCAAGGGCGCGACCGTCGGCTCGGTGATCCCGACCCGCGGGGCGATCATCCCGGCCGCGGTCGGCGTCGACATCGGCTGCGGCATGGCGGCGGTGCGTACCACGCTGCGCGCCGATGACCTGCCCGATGACCTGCGGCAGCTGCGCAACAGCATCGAGCGCAGCATTCCGGTGGGCAACGGGCGCGGCGGCGAGCATCACCGCATGCCCGACAGCATCCACACCCGGCTGGTGCAGTCCGGGCTGGCCGCCGGCCTGGAGAAGATCAAGGACAAGCACCGCAGGATCCGCACCGACAAGCTGGACCGCCAGCTGGGTACGCTGGGCGGCGGCAACCACTTCATCGAACTGTGCCTGGACGAGACGGACACGGTGTGGGTGATGCTGCACAGCGGCTCACGCGGTACCGGCAACCTGATCGGCACCTACTTCATCGAGAAGGCGCGCGAGGAACTGGCCCGGCGCGTGCTGGGCTTCCACCTGCCGGACAAGGACCTGGCGTTCTTCATGGAAGGCGAGCCGCTGTTCGATGACTACGTCGAAGCAGTGTCGTGGGCGCAGGACTACGCCCGGCAGAACCGCGAGGCGATGATGTCGCGCGTGCTGGCCGAGATGCGCCACCGGCTGCCGAAGTTCCAGCTGGCGGCGATGGCGGTGAACTGCCACCACAACTACGTGCAGAAGGAGACGCACCACGGGCAGGAACTGCTGGTGACGCGCAAGGGCGCGGTCAGCGCGCGTCAGGGCGAGCTGGGCATCATTCCCGGCAGCATGGGCACGCGCAGCTACATCGTGCGCGGCAAGGGCAACGAGGACAGCTTCCACAGCTGCAGCCACGGCGCCGGCCGGGTGATGAGCCGTGGCACGGCGCGCCAGCAGATCACGCTGGCCCAGCACCGCGAAGCCACCGCGCATGTGGAATGCCGCAAGGACAGTGGCGTGCTGGACGAGTCACCGGCCGCGTACAAGTCGATCGACGATGTGATGGCTGCGCAACTGGACCTGGTCGACGTGGTGCACACGCTGCGGCAGGTGCTGTGCGTGAAGGGGTAATGGAGCGGTGCCGGCCAAGGCCGGCCTCTACCAGAGCAACACGTGGCGTCGGGGGTCAGATCCCTTTCTGCGAAAGGGATCTGACCCCGGCACATTCAGCGCGGCACGCTGTCCTCGGCCACCAGCGCATGGTGCACGCCGATGCCCGCGCGCACGCCTTCGGCCATGGCCAGGGTGATGTTGCCCACCGTGGTCGCATCGCCTGCGGCATACACGTTCGGCACCGAGGTGTGCTTCATCGCATCGACCTCGATCAGCACGCCCAGCGGGCTCTCGACCAACGTGCAGCCCAGCTGCTGCACCAATGGCGTGGCCATCGCCTGGGTGGCCGGCACGAACAACGCACGCTGGGCGATTCGGCGGCCGTCGGCCAGCTCCACTTCCAGCCAGGTCGGCTGGTCGCCCTGCACGCCCAGCACGGGTGACGTCTCGATCTGCACGCCGCGCTGCTGCATGGCAGCGCGTTCCTCATCCGTGATGTCCAGTCCCATGCTGAAGAACGTGACATTGCCCCAGTCCGCGAACAGCGGCGCCTTGCTGGCGGACATCGGATGACCGCCAAGCAGGCCAATGGCACCACCACCCACTTCATAGCCATGACAGTACGGGCAGTGCAGCACGGTGCTGCCCCAGCGCTCGGCGAGGCCCGGCAACGCCGGCAACTGGTCGGCGATGCCGCTGGCGAGCAGCAGCTTGCGCGCGGCCAGCACCTGGCCATCGGCGGTACGCACTTCCACGCCTTCGGCGCTGGCGGTGGCCTGAACGGCTTCGGCATGCACCCAACGCACCGTGGGGTAGTCCAGCAGCTGCTGGCGCGCCGTCTTCAGCAGCTCGGCGCCACTGATGCCATCCAGCCCGAGCACCCCGTGCGAATGACTGGCGAAACGGTTGCGCGGCGAACCGGCGTCGATGACGGTGACCGGGCGACGGGCACGGGCCAGGATCAGGCCGGCGGCAATGCCGGCATAGCTGCCGCCGACGATGAGCACATCAGGATTCATGGTGACCTTCCAGGGAACGGTGATGGGCAAGATGGCGGGCGAAGTCGGCGCCGAGCTGGTCCAGCGTGGTCGCCTGCAGCCGCGCTTCGAGCAGGCGCTGCGCTTCGCGCGCCCCTTCGAGCAGGGCGCTGTTGACCAGCTGCTGGATCGGGCAGCCACCGCCGGAGTCGCGTGCGCCGACCTGGACCAGCGGTGGTGCGCCCACCGCCAGGTAGATGTCATGCAGGGTGATCGCCGCGGCATCGCGTGCCAGCAGGCTGCCGCCGCCGTGGCCGCGGGTGCTGCGCACCAGGCCGGCCTTGTGCAGCTGCGCCAGCAGGCGACGGATCACCACCGGATGCGTCGGCAGGCAGGACGCCAGCTGCTCGGACGTGCGCGGGGCGGCATGGCCGACCAGGTGCGCCATCACATGCAGGGCGTCGGACAGTGGATTTGCGGATTTCATGTAACAAAGATAGTTACATTTAAATTATCTGTCGAGAGTCTTCTTTCGTTCCATATGGACACATTTGTCCTATGAAACATCCCCTTCACATCACTAAACGAAACGGTAATGTGATGAGCGTCGCACTTCAGACGCGTGGGGACAGGTCGATACCGCATTGCCCCTTCCCGAGAGTCCCTTCCATGAAAGCGTCTGTCCGTGCTCCGCGCCTGCAGTCCAAGCTGCTCGGCGCGGTTTCCGTTGGTCTGGCCGTGGTCCTGCTGTGCGCATTGGCGGGCCTGGCCTCCGCCTGGTTGAAGTTGTCCACCGAGGTTCCACCCGAAGTCGCGCACAGCCGCGACGCCGAACGCCTGCAGCGCGAGTTCCGCGGCCAGGTGCAGGAATGGAAGAACGTGCTGCTGCGCGGCCACGACGACGCGCTGCGCCAGCGCCATCTGGACGCCTTTGACAGCGAGGGCCGCCTGGTCGAGCAGCTGGCCAGGGGCCTCGTAGCCAGCCCGGACATACGCACGCGCGAACTGGCGCAGTCCTTCATCGGCCTGCACACGCAGCTGCAGAAGGACTACCACGCCGCCCTGCAGGCGTTTGCGGAAGCCGGCTACGATCCCGCCGCCGGCGACAATCTGGTGCGTGGCAAGGACCGCCCGGTGGCGACCGCACTGGATGCGCTGAGCACGCATGCCACGCAGGTGGCCGAAGCAACCGTAGCGGCGCGGTCGCAGCAGGCGCGGCAGACCCTGCTGCTGTGCGCGGCGCTGACCGTGCTGGCCGCCGTGTTGCTGCTGATGGGCCTGGCCTGGTGGCTGCGGCGCGCGGTGGTGCAGCCGGTGCTGGCGGTGGAAGCCGCTGCGCGTGCCGTGGCCGCCGGTGATCTGCAGCACGTGGTGCAGGTGCGCAGCCGCGACGAGATCGGTCGCCTCGCGCAGGCGATGCAGGCGGTGCAGTCCACGCTGCGCGGCGTACTGGACGCACAGGCGACGATGGCGCAGGCGCATGACGCCGGCACCATCAGCCATCGCATGGATGCCAGTGCATTCCCGGGCGCGTTCGGCACCATGGTGGCCGACTGCAACACGCTGGTTGACGCGCACATCCAGGTGAAGATGCGCGCGATCTCGATCATGGGCCGCTATGCCGTCGGTGACCTCAGCCAGGACATGGAACGCCTGCCCGGCGAAAAGGCCGTGATCACCAACGCGTTGGATACGGCCAAGGCCAATCTCGGCATGATCAACGGCGAGATCCGCCGCCTGGCCGAAGCCGCCGCCGCCGGTGACTTCGGCCAGCGCGGCGACAGCGCACGCTTCGAGCATGATTTCCGCGCAATGGTCGACGGCTTGAACCGATTGATGCAGACCACCGAACTGAACCTCGGCGAGGTCTCCAGCATGCTGCGCGCGATTGCCGATGGCCGCCTCGGCGCGCGCATGCACGGTGATTTCCAGGGCGTGTTCGCGCGTATCGCCGGCGACGCCAACACCACCGCTACGCAGCTGGCAACCATCGTCACCGACATCAAGCACGCCTCCGGCAACATCCACACGGCGGCGGCGGAGATCGCCGCCGGCAACAACGATCTGTCGCGCCGTACCGAACAGCAGGCCGCCAACCTGGAAGAGACGGCGGCATCGATGGAGGAACTGACCTCCACCGTGCGCCAGAACGCCGAGCATGCGCGCCAGGCCAACCAGCTGGCGATCGGCGCGCACACCGTTGCCTCTCACGGCGGCAGCGTGGTCGGCCAGGTGGTGACGACGATGGGCGCGATCGAAACCTCGTCGCGGCAGATCGCCGAGATCATCAGCGTGATCGACGGCATCGCCTTCCAGACCAACATCCTGGCGCTGAACGCCGCGGTGGAAGCGGCACGCGCCGGCGAGCAGGGCCGCGGCTTCGCGGTGGTTGCCAGCGAAGTGCGCACCCTGGCACAGCGTTCGGCGGCAGCCGCGAAGGAGATCAAGGCGTTGATCGAAGCGTCGGTGGAACAGGTCGGCCACGGTGCACGGCGCGTGCGCGAGGCCGGTGACACCATGGCCGAGATCGTGGCGTCGGTGCAGCGCGTCACCGACATCATGGCCGAGATCTCCGCCGCATCGCAGGAGCAGAGCGCGGGCATCGAACAGGTCAGCCAGACCGTGATCCAGATGGACGGCACCACCCAGCAGAATGCCGCGTTGGTGGAGGAAGCCAGCGCCGCCGCGCGCAGCCTGGAGCAGCAGGCGAACCGGTTGATCGACGCGGTGGATGTGTTCGATCTGTCGACCACCGCCGCAGCGAAGGACGCGCTGGCGCGCGCGGCCTGATTGATCCGGTTGCCGGCCAGCGGCTGGCAACCCCGCCACCACATAGGTAGCGCCCGACCGTTGGTCGGGCGATGGCAGGGGCCGTGCGGACCAACGGTCCGCACCCACCGTAACCTGCGGTAGTGCCGGCCGCTGGCCGGCAACCCCACCACCACATGGGTAGCGCCCGACCGTTGGTCGGGCGA
>NZ_JCAFTW010000015.1:0-88211 GCF_059370655.1 Stenotrophomonas sp. YJH_SMC_133
CGCCGTAAACCCCCCTTCCGGGGTCCGGCCCAGCCGCTGGCGGCTGTGCGTTCGGGCGCTTGCGAAGCAGTGCTTCGCAAGCAAAGCGCCCTCACCCCTGGGGGCTCGATGGCGCCATCCATGGCGCCAACGGTCCTGCCAGCCCACATCGCCCCACCTTTGACAGTTTCCCGGTGACGGTTGGACTGATCCTGGAACTACATGGGGTCCTGGGGTCAGATCCGTTTTCCTTTGGAAAACGGATCTGACCCCAATCGATTTCGATATCCGACAGAGATTCATCCACGCATGGCGTGGATCTACAGATCGCGGAAATCTGTCGAAGGCGGGGTGGGTCCGGTTGCGGGGGTGTCCGCGGCATGGATGCCGCGGCCAAGCCCCCAGGGACGGGTTTACGGCGTCCCCCGCAACCGGACCCACCCCGCCATCCCACGGATAGTCGGCTTTTGCTGTTGCTTCGGCTTCGGCAGGTGCAGGGCGCAGCCCTGCCGAACACCCCCTCTCATGCTGCGCCGCAGAATGCATTCGGCTGAAGCCGCATGCTCTACTTGAATCGATCTAAATCCACGGTCTGGTGGGTCGGGCGTCATTCCAGGGGGAGCTCTCTGCAGGTCAGGGCAGGGCTCAGCGGAACGGTGCCGGACGGCCCCGGCCGTCTGCCTCCGCGTCATCGACTACAGGAACCCGACATGCGTCCAGTGCCGTCCGCTCCCGCCGTCCCATTGTCCTCCCGCCCGCTGGCGCGCCTGGCCTGTCTGCTGGCGCTTTCGGCCATGCCGATGCTGCTGCAAGCCGCACCGGCGGCGCTGGAGCGCGAGGTCAACACCTTCATCGGCAGCAAGGACGACGGCAATACCTTCCCCGGCGCATCGGCACCGTTCGGCCTGATCCAGGTCAGCCCGATCGGCAGCCACTATTCGGGCTGGCGCTACGACGACGAGAAGATCCGCGGTTTCGGCCACTCCTTCATCTCCGGCGCCGGTTGCTGGGAGCAGGGCGGGCAGGTGTCGATCCTGCCGGTCACCGGCAGCATCGGTCCGGGCGGCGATTTCGATACTGCTGATGCCAAGAACTTCAACCACAAGACCTATGCCGCTTCGTACACGCATGACGGCGAGATCGGCCAGGCCGGCTATTACAAGGTGCGCCTGACCAGCTACGGCGGCATCGATGCCGAGGCCACCGCGCGTACACGTGCCGCGGCCGAGCGCTACACCTTCAGCCAGCGCCAGGGCGAGGGCCACGTGCTGGTCAACGTCGGCCAGGCCAACGAACGCCACTCGGTGATCGGCAGCGTGGTCGATGTGGTCGGCGACCGCGTGGTCGAGGGCAAGCTGGTGACCAAGAGTTTCTGCGGCGGCCATCAGTACACCACCTGGTTCCGCATCGAGTTCGACCGCCCGTTCAAGGCGCATGGCACCTGGGGCGAGGGCGGCGGCCTGCCGGGTGCGCGCCACAGCATGGAAGGCGAACAGAAGCCGAATGGTGCCTGGCTCAGCTTCGACCTCGCCAAGGGCCAGTCGGTAACGGCGATCAGCGCGATATCGCATGTGGATGCCGAAGGCGCGCGCATCAACCTGCGCGCGGAAGGCATGCAGGGCGGCGCGCTGCTCGGTTTCGATCGGATGCGGGCGCTGTCCCAGCAGTCGTGGCGCGAGCAGCTGGGCCGGGTGCGCGTGCAGGGCGGCACCGCCGACGACCGCGCTGTGTTCTACAGCGCGGTCTACCACGCGCTGCTGCAGCCGATGACCGGCAACGACGCCGACGGCCGCTACCGCGGCTATGACGATGGCATCCACCGTGCCGATGGCTGGACCTACTACGAGTACTTCTCGCTGTGGGATACCTACCGCGCGCAGAACCAGTGGTTGGCGCTGACCCGCCCGGACGTGGCGCGCGACATCGGCCGTACCCTGCTGGCGATCGACGAGCAGGGCGGCTGGCTGCCGCGCTGGGGCTATGCCAACTTCGAGACCAACATCATGACCGGCGACCCTGTCACCCCGTTCATGGTCGACCTGTGGCGCTTCGGTGCGCTCAAGGGCCGTGAATCGCAGGCCTGGGATGCGCTGCGCCGCAATGCCTTCGGCACGCCGCCGCTGAACTCACGCATGGCCGGCCGTTCCGGCAACCCGACCTACCTGGACAAGGGCTATGTGGTCTACGACCGCGCGTTCCCGTCCAAGGGCATGGACGTCGATCCGCACCACGGCGGTTCGGCTACCTTGGAATACGCACTGGCCGACTGTGCGCTTTCGCAGATGGCCGATGGCCTCGGCCATGCGCAGGACGCGGCGACGCTGCGTGAGCGCGGCCGCAACTGGCGCAAGGTGTGGGACCCGCAGGTGCGCGACGCCGAGACCGGCTTCACCGGTTTCCCGCGCCCGCGCACCGAGGATGGCCAGTGGTACACCCCGGCCGATGGCCACTACAGTCCGCGTTCGCACCACGGTTTCCATGAGGGCACGGCGTGGCAGTACCAGTGGCTGGCGCAGCAGGACGTGCCGGGGCTGGTCGAAGCGATGCAGGGCCGCGAACAGGCCGGCCGCCGCCTCGACGCGTTCTTCGCGATGGACGCGCTGCAGGCCGATCCGCTCAATGCCGCCCGCAAGGAGTGGGTGGTCGGGCCGTACAGCTACTACAACCAGTTCCGCTACAACCCGAACAACGAGCCTGACCTGCACTCGCCGTGGCTGTACACGCTGATCGGCCAGCCGTGGAAGACCGCGGCCGTAGTGCGTGCCGCGCAGCAGTTGTTCACCAATGCGCCCAATGGCGTGACCGGCAACGACGACCTCGGCACGATGTCGGCCTGGTATCTCTTCAGCGCCATCGGCGTGTATCCGGCGGTGCCGGGCAGCGGCCAGTTCCTGCTGCACACCCCGCGCTTCAGCAAGGTGGAACTGGACATGGGCAATGGCCGGACGCTGCGCATCGACGCGCCGGGTGCCGATGGCCGCCGCCTGCAGTACGTTCAGGGCGTGCAGGTCGATGGCCAGGCGCATGCGCCGGTCTGGCTGGACTGGAACCAGCTGCAGCAGGGCCCGCGCCTGCAGTTCGCGCTTGACGCGAAGGCGCCGGAGCAGGGCTGGGGTACGGCGGTGAAGGACCTGCCGGTGTCCTGGTGCGCGGCACCGGGCAGCCAGCTGCGCTGAGCCGGACTGTGCCGTTCGCGGTGACCCAGCGAACGGCACGGCACGACACGGCCCTGATCCATTAGGCTTGAGCCTCCAGCGGAGTCCGGGAAGACGATGAACGACAACGGCAGCAGTCCCAGCAAGCGCGCCGGCAAGGCAGTGACGGTGACCGACATCGCGCGTGCCATCGGCGTGTCACGGGCGACCGTGTCGCTGGTGTTGCGCGGCAGCCCGCTGGTCAACGTCGATACCCGTGCCAAGGTCGAGGCCGAGCTGCGCCGGCAGCGCTATGTCTACAACCGCGCTGCCGCCAACCTGCGCCGGCGTACCTCGTCGAGCATCGCGCTGGTGATCAACGATCTTTCCAACCCGTTCTTCGCCGAATTCGCGTCCGGCGTGGACGAGGCGCTGGGCGGACGCGGCTACGTGACCCTGCTCGGCAGCACTGGCGAATCGCCGGAGCGCCAGCAGGCGGTGCTGTCCACGTTGATGGAGCACACCCCGGCCGGCCTGATCCTGTCGCCGGCCGAGGGCAGCGATACCGTGCAGTTGCGACAGGCACTGGGTGCCAATGCCAACGTGCTGCTGTTCAACCGCGAACTGGAAGGGGCCGACTGGGACTTCCTGACCCTGGACAACCAGCACGGCGCCTATCTGGCCACGCGTCACCTGATCGAGCGCGGCCATCGCCAGATCGCCTTCTTCGGCGGCCACGCTGCATCGAGCTCGTGCCACCAGCGCCGTGCCGGTTTCCAGCAGGCGCTGGCCGAGGCCGGTCTGTCGCTGCCGCCGGGCTGGATGATCGAGTCGGCGCCGAACCGTCTGGAAGCCGCTGCGCGCACCGATGAGCTGTTTGCCGATGGCCATCGGCCGAGTGCGGCGGTCTGCTACAACGACACCGTCGCGCTGGGCCTGATGCTGGGCTTGAATTCACGGGGCATCCGTCCGGGAGGTGACTTTGCCGTTACCGGCTTCGACGATATTTCCGAGGCTGCGGTGGCGGTGCCGCCGTTGACCACGCTCACCGCCGATCCGCGCGAGCGGGGCCGGCAAGCTGCGGCGCTGCTGCTGCAACGACTGGACGAACCGGACGCGCCGCCACGGCGCACGGTCGCGCCGGTGCAGTTGCGCATCCGCGAAAGCAGTGCCGCACGACCGAACTGATTTATTCCATACACCCCTTCCACGCAACAACGACCTTCCGCGCATCGAGGCGCGTACCGCATGCCGATCTCCGCAACGCCCCGTCCAACGGGATCTTCGGGCAACGCACCTGCCGTCACCAACGGCAAGGCGCTGGCCGTGGTCACCACGATCTTCTTCATGTGGGGCTTCCTGACCTGCCTCAATGACATCCTGATCCCGCACCTGAAGGCGGTGTTCGAGCTGAACTACGCCAAGGCGATGCTGGTGCAGTTCACCTTCTTCGGCACCTATTTCCTGATGTCGCTGCCGGCGGGTCGGCTGGTGGCGGCGCTGGGTTACAAGAAGGGCATCGTGGCCGGCCTGGTGATTGCCGGTATCGGCGCGCTGGGCTTCTGGCCGGCGGCCGAGCTGCGCGTGTATGGCGCCTTCCTGGGCGCACTGTTCGTTCTGGCCACCGGCATCACCGTGCTGCAGGTTGCTGCGAACCCCTACGTCGCGCTGCTGGGCCCGGAGCAGACCAGCTCCAGTCGCCTGACCCTGGCGCAGGCACTGAACTCGCTGGGCACGGCCATCGCCCCGATCTTCGGCGGCATGCTGATCCTGTCCAACACGGTGAAGAGTGCCGATGACATCGCGGCACTGCCGGCCGCCGAACAGCTGGCCTACCGTGCCGCCGAGGCGCAGGCCGTGCAGGGCCCGTACGTGGGGCTGGCCGTTGCGCTGGTGCTGCTGGCGCTGTTCGTATACCTGTTCCGCCTGCCGGCACTGAGCGACGCCACCGAGCAGGCCGACAAGGGCCACCACCACAGCTACCTGGATGCGCTGCGCAAGCGCCACCTGCTGCTGGGTGTGCTGGGCATCTTCTTCTACGTCGGTGCCGAAGTTTCGATCGGCAGCTTCCTGGTCAACTACCTGTCGATGCCCAACATCGGCGGCTTCAGCGAGCAGGAAGCCACGCATTACGTGTCGGCCTACTGGACGATGGCGATGATCGGCCGCTTCGCCGGCTCGGCGCTGCTGGCGCGCTTCTCGCCCAGCCGCCTGCTGGCGATCTTCGCGCTGGTCAACGTGGGGCTGCTGGTCACGACCATGCTGACCTCCGGCAACATCGCGCTGTACTCGGTGGTGGCGATCGGCCTGTTCAACTCGATCATGTTCCCGACCATCTTCGCGCTGAGCATCGAGCGCCTGGGCCCGCTGACCAACAAGGGTTCCAGCCTGCTGATCATGGCCATCGTCGGCGGTGCGGTGGTGCCGTACCTGCAGGGTGTGCTGGCCGACCACATCGGTGTGCAGGCCAGCTTCATCCTGCCGCTGCTGTGCTACGGCTACATCATTTTCTACGGACTGGTCGGCGCACGTACGCCGGCTTCCGCAACGCAGGGAGGCTGAGTCCGGAATGGGTTCCATCATTTGCTTCGGCGAAATTTTGATCGATCTACTAGCGCAGCCGCCGGCCTCGGCCGATACGCCGCGGGCGTTCCTGCAGTACGCCGGCGGTGCGCCGGCCAACGTTGCCGTGGCCGCTGCGCGGCTGGGCGCGAAGACCCAGTTCGTCGGCATGCTCGGCCGTGACATGTTCGGTGACTTCCTGGCCGACAGCCTGGTCGAGCACGGCGTGGGCACGGATTACATCGTGCGTACCGATGCGGCGAAGACCGCGCTGGCCTTCGTCGCCCTCGACGCCAGTGGCGAGCGCAGCTTCAGCTTCTACCGCCCGCCGGCCGCCGACCTGCTGTTCCGTGACAGCGATTTCCAGGCCGCCTGCTTCGACAGCGCGCAGTGCTTCCACGTCTGCTCCAACAGCCTGACCGAGCCGGGCATCGCCGAGGCGACCTTTGCCGGCATGGACCGTGCACGTGCGGCCGGAGCGGTGGTCAGCCTCGATCTGAACCTGCGTCCCGCGCTGTGGCCGGCGAACGAGGATCCGACGCCGCGCCTGTGGCAGGCGCTGGAACGCGCCGATCTGGTGAAGCTGTCGCGCGAGGAGCTGGACTACCTGGCCGCGCCGCTGGGCAGTGACGGCGAGGCGACGGTGCTGCGGCGCCTGCTGGCCGCGCAGGCGCGCTGGGTGATCGTCACCGACGGTGCGGCCACACTGCACTGGTACACCCGCGACAACCACGGCACGGTCACCAGTTTCCGCGTGGCCACGGTCGACACCACGGCGGCGGGCGATGCCTTCGTCGGTGGCGTGCTGGTCGGCCTGCTGGAGCGCGGTGGGGCGGGCGCTGGTTTCGCTGCGTTCTGCCAGGACCCGGAGGCGATCACCGCCACGCTGCGTTTCGGCGCCGCCGTGGGGGCGCTGGCTGTTACCCGCAAGGGCGCGTTCGCCGCAATGCCCTCGCTCGATGAAGTGCAGCAGCTGCTGCAGGCCCAGGACATTACCGCATGAGCACCTCGCCCGATTTCCGTTCGCCCGCGTTCCTGCGCGCGCACATCGCCGATACCATGGCGTTCTACCATCCGCGCTGCATCGATCCGGACGGCGGCTTCTTCCACTACTTCCGGGATGACGGCAGCGTCTACGATGCCAGCCACCGCCACCTGGTGAGCAGCACGCGCTTCGTCTTCAACTACGCGATGGCCTACCGCGAATTCGGCAATGCCGAGTACCGCGAGGCGGTCGAGCACGGCGTGCGCTACCTGCGCGAGGTGCACCGCAACCCGGCTACCGGTGGCTACGCCTGGACCCTGCGTGATGGCAAGGTCGAGGACGACATGAACCACTGCTACGGCGTGGCGTTCGTGCTGCTGGCCTACAGTTGCGCGCTGAAGGCCGGTATCGAACAGGCGCGTGTGTGGATGGACGAAACCTGGAAGCTGCTGGAAGCGCGCTTCTGGGAGCCACAGCACGGCCTGTACAAGGACGAGGCCGATGGCCAGTGGAACTTCACCGGCTATCGCGGCCAGAACGCCAATATGCACATGTGCGAGGCGATGCTGGCGGCGTTCGAGGCCAGTGGCGAGCAGCGCTATGTCCAGCGTGCGCTGCAGCTGGCCGACAACATGACCCGCCGCCAGGCGGCCAAGGCCGGCGGGCTGGTCTGGGAGCACTACGATGAGAACTGGGAGATCGACTGGGACTACAACCTGGACGACCCCAAGCACCTGTTCCGCCCATGGGGCTTCCAGCCCGGCCACCAGACCGAATGGGCCAAACTGTTGCTGATCCTCGATCGCCACGTGCAGGCCGACTGGCTGGTGCCGACCGCGCAGCACCTGTTCGATGTGGCCGTGGCGCGCAGCTGGGACGAAGCGCGCGGTGGCTTGTACTACGGTTTCGCACCGGAAACGCGCCGACAGCCGGGCATGGACGGTGCGCCGATCGCTGGCGACAGCTTCGTCTGCGACGACGACAAGTATTTCTGGGTGCAGGCCGAAACGCTGGCCACCGCCGCACTGATGGCCAAGCGCACCGGTGATGACCGCTACTGGCAGTGGTACGAACGCATCTGGGCCTACTCGTGGGAGTACTTCGTCGACCACCAGTACGGTGCCTGGTTCCGCATCCTTGATGCCGACAACCGCAAGTACAGCGACGAGAAGAGCCCGGCCGGCAAGGTGGATTACCACACCATGGGCGCGTGCTACGAAGTGTTGAACGTGGTGCGCTGAAGATCGTTCGAAGGCAGTAGTGCCAGGCCATGCCTGGCAATCCGGAATCGGTAGCGCCGGGCGACGCCCGGCGGAAAAACAGGAGCTCCGCGTGCATCGTCTTTCCCTCGTTGTCCGTCTGCTCCTGCTGCTGATCGCAGCCTCCGCCTTCCCGGTAACTGCAGCCCCGCTGCAGGCACAGTGGGAATTCCGCATGCTGCCCGGTGATGCGCAGGGTGCAGCCCACCCGGGCCTGCAGCAATGGCGTGCGGCGAAGGTGCCGGGCAGCGTGCACACCGACCTGCTCGCCCACGGGCTGATCCGCGATCCGTACGTCGGTGCGCCTGAGGCAGAGCTGCAATGGATCGGCCTGGCTGCCTGGGAGTACCGCGCCCGCTTCGACGTGGATGCGGCGACATTGGCCAAGCCCAATGCCGAGCTGCGCTTCGACGGGCTGGATACCTATGCCGAAGTCAGCCTCAACGGCAGGCCGCTGCTGCACGCGGACAACGCGCACCGCACCTGGCGTGCGCGCGTGGACGGGCGCCTGCGCGCGAATGGCAATGAACTGCAGATCGTGTTCCGTTCGCCGATGCGCACGCTGTTGCCGGGTGTACAGGCGATGCCGCACAAGATCGCCGGCAACTATCCTTCGCCCTATGGCGATGAGCCCAAGGACGCGATGGTCGGCAACTTCGCGCGCAAGCCGGCCTATCACTTCGGCTGGGACTGGGGCCCGCGCTATGTCACCGCCGGCGTGTGGCGCGGGGTCGACCTGCAGGCCTGGGATGCGCACCGCCTGACCGATCTTGCCGTGCGTACCGATGCATTGAGCGCGGAGCAGGCGAAGCTGGCCGTGCTGCTGGAGATGGAGCAGGGCGCGGCGGCCGGTTCTGCGGTGGTCCATGTCGATGTGCGCGATCCGCAGGGTCGCAGCGTGGCCCAGGTGCAGCGCACGGTGCTGCTGAAGCCCGGCCAGAACGCCGTCGAAGTACCGGTCCAACTGATCAAGCCGCAGCGCTGGTGGCCGGTCGGCCACGGTGCACAGGACCGCTACACCGTACAGGTCCGCCTGGATGATGGTGTCGATGCAGCGCTGGTGCGCGAGCAGCGTATCGGCCTGCGCACGGTTGAACTGCGCCGCGAGGAAGACGGCAAGGGCGGGCAGGGCTTCGCTTTCGTCATCAACGGCGTGGAGATCTTCGCAAAGGGCGCCAACGTCATTCCGTTCGATGCCTTCCCCGCACGGGTCGACGCCGCGCGCCTGCGCCACGTGCTGACCGCCGCACGCGACGCCAACATGAACATGCTGCGCAACTGGGGGGGCGGCTACTACGAGGACGATGCCTTCTTCGACATCGCCGACGAACTGGGCCTGCTGGTCTGGCAGGACTTCATGTTCGGTGGTGGCATGCAGCCGGGCTACGATCCGGCCTTCCGTGCCAGCGTGGTGGCCGAGGCACGCGACAATGTGCGCCGGCTGCGCCATCACCCCAGCATCGTGCTGTGGTGTGGCAACAACGAGGAAGAAACCGCCTGGAAGGACTGGGGCCACGGCCGCGACCTGAAGGCGGCCGACCCGGCGTTTGCCGAGAAGGTCTGGCAGGGCTATGTCGACCTGTTCGGCAATGACCTGCGCCAGGTAGTGGGTGAGGAGGGGCTGGGCGTGCCGTACTGGTCCAGCTCGCCCAGTAACGACCTGGACGAAAAGGCGAACGACTCGACCCGTGGCGACAAGCACTACTGGCAGGTCTGGGGCAATCCGGCGCTGCCGGTGCAGGCTTACCTGCGCGAGACGCCGCGCTTCATGTCCGAGTACGGCCTGCAGGCATGGCCGTCGGTGGCCACCGTGGACCAGATTGCCACCCGCGCCGAGCAGCGCATCGACAGCCCGGTGATCCGCGCGCACCAGAAATTCATGGCCGGCGAGGGCAACAGCCGCCTGCTGCACTACATCGAACTGGGCTACGGCACGCCGAAGGACTTCGAGGACTTCGTCTACCTCAGCCAGGTGATGCAGGCCGATGGCATCGCGCTGGCCGCGCTGCACCATCGCGCCTCGCGGCCGTACACGATGGGCTCGCTGTACTGGCAGCTCAACGACGTCTGGCCGGGTGCTTCATGGTCCAGCGTGGACTACTTCGGTCGCTGGAAGGCGCTGCACTACGCCGCGCGGCGCTTCTTCGCGCCGGTCACGCTGGCGGCATTGCGTGATGAGGGCAGTACGCGGGTGCGCCTGATCAATGATGGCGCTGCCGCAGACGCACGTTGGCGGCTGCGGGTGATGGATGTGGATGGCAAGATGCTGCGTCGTCGCGAGGACGCGGTGGCGTTGACGGCGGCTGGCGTCACCTCGATTGGTGATTTCCGCGATGCCGAGCTGCTGGCCGGTGCCGATCCGAAGCGCACGGTGGCCGTGTTCGAGCTGCTGCAGAACGGGGCGGTCAGTGCCCGCCAGGTCGTCGGATTCGTCGAAGCCAAAGACCAGGTGTTGCCGCGGCAGAAGCTGAAGGCCACCTTGTCCATCGAAGGCGATCACTATCGTCTACGCCTGGAAAGCGCGGCTTACGTGCGCGCGACGTGGATCGATTTCGGCGCGCTGGATGTGCAGGTCGAAGACAACCTGCTGGACCTGCTGCCGGGCGAGACCCGGGACATTGCGGTGCGCGGCCCGGTGGACCTGACTGCCCTGCGCGAAGCAATGAAGCTGAAGACCCTCAACGATCGTTGAGGGCGGCGTATCCCGCATTGGCAGGTGCCAACCTTGGTTGGCACACCCGGAACATGCCAACCAAGGTTGGCATCCACCAGACGCGGAGCGGGGCAGCTGCGGACCGCTGGTCCGCCCACCTCGATCGTTGAGGGCGGCACATCCTGTTTTGGTAGGTGCCAACCTTGGTTGGCACACCCCGAACATGCCAACCCAGGTTGGCATCCACCAGACGCGGAGACGGGTAGGTGCGGACCGTTGGTCCGCACACCTCTCTTCTTTACAGCTGGATCTGCTGGAAGTTCTCGACCCGCTCGTGGCCGTTGGCGGCCTGGCCGATGCGCGGCATCGGGTAGTCATCCAGGCGATCAATCAGGCGGGTCTGCAGGCCGGCTTCGCGGGCGGCGTCCAATTCCTCCACCACATCGGACA
The DNA here is from genome assembly GCF_059370655.1 of Stenotrophomonas sp. YJH_SMC_133. Taxonomy (NCBI): domain Bacteria; kingdom Pseudomonadati; phylum Pseudomonadota; class Gammaproteobacteria; order Lysobacterales; family Lysobacteraceae; genus Stenotrophomonas; species Stenotrophomonas sp. YJH_SMC_133. The sequence goes on from NZ_JCAFTW010000015.1 coordinate 11,023, forward strand.
GGAACACGATCTCGCCGGCCGGCACGCCGATCGCCTGCACGATGCGGCGGTAGCTGTCGGCCTCGCGCTTGCCGCCGATCTCGGTATCGAACCAGCCCGACACCAGCGGGCTGAGGTCACCGGCATCGCTGAAACCGAAGAACAGCTTCTGCGCCGGCACCGAGCCGGAGGAGTACACGTACAGCGGCAGGCCGGCAGCGTGCCAGCCCTTCAGCACCGGCGCCACTTCCGGGTAGAAGTGCGCGGTGTAGTCGCCGCGGCGGTAGCCCTCATCCCAGATCAGGCCCTGCAGCGCCTTCAGCGCGGTGTGCTTGCGGTCCTGGTCGATCCAGCCCTGCAGCGTCTCGGCCACCAGGCTGTCCTGGCAGGCGCCGCCGATCTCGGTAGCCACCGCGTCCAGCCAGCGGCGGACCTCCGGCTGCTGGCCATGTTCGGCGACGAACGCCGGCAAGGCCTTGCGGGCATAGGGGAACAGCACGTTCTTGACGAACGAGATGCTGCTGGTAGTGCCTTCGATGTCGGTCAGGATGACGCGGGGCTGCATGGATCAGGACGCCTGGGTAGGTACGTAACGGGGGAACTTCTGCGCGATGTCGGTGCCGGTGAAATGACCCACCCAGCCGTCCGGCTCGGTGAAGAAGCGGATCGCCACGAAGCTCGGTTCATCGCCCATGTCGAACCAGTGGGTGGTGCCATCGGGCACGGCGATCAGGTCGTCCTTCACGCACTCGATCTCATAGACCTTGTCACCCACGTGCAGGGTGAACAGGCCGGAGCCTGCGACGAAGAAGCGCACCTCGTCTTCCTTGTGGAAGTGTTCGTCGAGGAACTTCTTCCGCAGCTCGGCGCGGTTCGGGTTGTCCGGGGCGATCGAGGCGACGTCCACGCTCTTGAAGCCGCGCTCGGCGACCAGGCGGTCGATGTCCGCGCGGTAGGCGGCGAACACTTCCTCCTGGCTGGCGCCGGGCGCAACCGGTGCGGTGGCCTGCCAGCGCTCGAAGGTGACGCCGATCTTCTGCAGTTCGGCAGCGATGACCGCGCCGTCCTGGGTGTCCAGCAGCGGCGATTCGGGGCGGGTGTCGTCGTAGATGCGCAGTCGGCTCATGGCGGCAGCTTGAACGTCTCGGGGGGAAGACAGGGTATCAGGGTGGGGCGAGGTGCAGATTCCGGATCGGCATCTGCACCTGCGCGCGGGTTCAGCCGCGCAGCTTGCGCAGTTCCAGTTCGCAGTGGAACAGGAATTCGAAGGCTTCCAGATGACGGCGCGCCTCGGCCATGTCACGGCCCCAGGCGTACAGGCCGTGGCCGTCGATCAGGTAGCCCCACAGGTTCTGGCGGCCGAGCAGATCATCGACCTGCTTCGAAAGCACGTTCATGTCCTGGGTGTTGGCGAACACCGGTACGTCGATGGCCATCTCGTGGGTGCTGTTGCCGGCGAAGGCCTTCAGCAGTTCGTAGCCTTCCAGGTGCACATGACCCTGCGGCGCGTACAGGCGCGAGGCAATGGTCTGCACCGGCGAATGGGTGTGCAGTACGCAGCCGATTTCCGGGAAGCGGCGGTACAGCTGGGTGTGCAGCAGGGTTTCGGCGGAGGGGCGCAGCGGGCGGCCGACGGCCTTGCCATCGAAGTCCACCACCATGATGTCGTCCTCGATCAGGCGGCCCTTGTCCTTGCCCGAGACGGTGATCGCGGCGTGGCGGTCATCCAGGCGGTGGGAGAAGTTGCTGCTGGTGGCCGGGGTCCAGCCGGCCTGGGCCAGTTCGCGGACGTTGTCGATCAGCAGCTGGGCCAGTTCGCCCAGGCGGGCGGTGTCGTAGGGGAAGGTGGTGGTGTCCATGGACGGCATTTTACGTGATCCGGCCCGATGCTGGGCCCGCGCGGCGACCGCCTGCCTGTTGCGTGGGCAACGCGAAGCGGTGTGCTGGCAGGCGGCGCGCAGGGGTTGGATCGAGGCAAGCACAGCGCTGGCTGAATGGGGAGGGCAGCGCTCCCGCTGGAAGCGATTCCGGTCGTGGACAGCCCTCTTGCCGCGAAACATCATCGGATTGCCGCAGAAGTTCCGGCGAGCGCCAAGAAAAGGAGTACTTCGATGATCGCGCGCGCGATGGGGATGATGGGGGTGATTGGCATCATGCTTGCCAGCAGTGGCTGCACGATGGAATGGGTGAAGATGGATGCGGGTGCGCGGTCATTCGGCCCCGCCCATTCGAGTTGCAGGGCGCAGGCCGACGATCACTGGCCGGTCAGGAATGAAGTGGCCACGCGCACTGTCTACGAAGACCGCAAGGTGCCCTGCAGGCTTGATGAAGTCTGCGCCATTGACGGCAAGTACAACATGGTACCCATGCCGAAAGAGGAGAGTTACATCGTGGACGTCAACGCGTCCGACCGCAGCAGCGAGTTCAATGCCTGCATGGCCGGTGCCGGCTGGCAGCAGCAGCTCATCTGGTTCAATCGCCGCTAGGCGGGGCCGGCGCGGCGGACGACAGCGGCTCGACCGGTTGCTGCTCAACGGAGTCGAGGCAACAGTGGCCAGCGGAGAATGACCTGGCTATGCGAACCGTTCAGGGGTTGAGGCTGGAGACGAGCAGGGGGGCAGGACAAGAACACGTACGACGTGGACGGAAAGTACGAGCGCGTGCAGCGACCGGAAATCGAGAAGGATGATGGAGATGGCTACGTGTATGCGACTGGCCGTGGCTGCGGGGCTTGCGCTGTTGACCAGAGGTTGTGCGACCGAATGGGCCCGCTTCAGTGATCATGCTGATCCGCTGGAAGAGTCGCGGTGGCGCTGCAGGGCAGAGGCCAACGAGAAGTGGCCGGATAAGATGGACGTTGTCGAGCGCACCGAGGAGATCGAGGTGCTGACGGTCTGCAAGGAAGGCGAGACATGCGACGTGGATGGCAAATACAAGAAGATGCTGATGCCAAAGACCGAGCGCCACACCGTGGACGTCAACGCCAAGGAGAATCACGAGCACTTCATGGGCTGCATGGGCGGCGCAGGCTGGATACAGAAGACCATCTGGTTTGGCCGCAGATGATCATCGTCGGGCGCCCTGGTCGCTGGGAATGACCATCATCCACGCATGGCGTGGATCTACCGGACGTGCCGGGAAAGTGTCGAAGGTGGGGAGGGGTGAGGTTGCGGGGGCGTGAGCCGCTTGGATGCGGCGACCGAGCTTACAGGGATGTACTTGCAGCGCCCCCCGCAATCTCACCCCTCCCCGCCAAACCCTCAGACCCGCTGTTGCCGTTGCCGTTGCTCCGGCTTCAAAGGCGGGTGCAGGGCCGCAGGCCCTGCAATCCCTTTACTTCACCCGCAGGCGGCTGTGCCGGAACCCGTAGCAGAAATAGATCACGAAACCGACGAACGTCCACACCCCCATCAGCATCCAGTTGTGCATCGTCATCGCCGACAGCAGCGCCAGGCAGCTCAACACGCCCAGGCTGCAGATCAGCCACGCCATCGGCATGCGGAACGGGCGCGGCAGGTCCGGCTGGGTACGGCGCAGGATCAGTACGCCGGCGCAGACTGCGGCGAACGCGATCAGCGTGCCCATCGAGGTCAGCTCGCCCAGGATGTCCAGCGGGAACAGCGCCGCCAGCAGCGCGATGCCGATGCCGGTGATCACGGTGTTGATGTGCGGAGTGCGGTACTTCGGGTGGATCCTGGTGAACACCGGCGGCAGCAGGCCGTCGCGACCCATGATCATGAAGATGCGCGGCTGGCCGATGATCATCACCAGCACGACCGAGGACAGGCCGACCAGCGCGCCGACCTCGACCACCCAGCGCAGCCAGCCCAGCTGCGGATGCGCGGCCACGGCAGTCACCACCGGCTCGTCGGTGCCGAGCAGCTGGAACGGCACCAGGCCGGTCATCACCGCAGCCATCGCGATGTACAGCACGGTGCAGATCACCAGCGACAGCATCATGCCGAACGGCATGTCACGCTGCGGATTCTTCGATTCCTGCGCCGCCACCGACACCGCTTCGAAACCGATGTAGGCGAAGAACACCATCGCCGCGCCACGCAGCACGCCTTCCATGCCGTACTTGCCGGGGCCTTCGTTGGCGGGAATGAACGGGGTCCAGTTGCTGGTGTCCACATACTTCCAGCCGACCACGATGACCAGCAGGATCAGGCCGGTCTTCAGCACGACCATCGCCATGTTCATCGCCGAGGACTTGCTGATGCCGACGTAGCACAGCCAGGTCAGCAGCAGTACCAGCGCAGCGGCCGGCAGGTTGGCGATCGCGCCGGTGGGGCGCAGCTGTGCATCGAGTGGGGCGCTGACCAGCGCCGCCGGTAGATGGATGTCGAACTGGCTGAGCAGGCTCAGGAAATAGCCGGTCCAGCTGACCGCGACCGCCGAGGCGGAGACGCCGTACTCGAGCACCAGCATCCAGCCGATGAACCAGGCCGAGAGCTCGCCGAAGGTGGCGTAGGTGTAGGTGTAGGCGCTGCCGGAGACCGGCACCATCGAGGCGAATTCGGCATAGGCCAGTGCGCAGAAGGCGCAACAGATGGCGGCCAGTACGAACGACAGCATGATGGCCGGGCCGGCGTGGTTGGCGGCGGCCTGGCCGGTGATGACGAAGATGCCGCCGCCGATCACCGCGCCGATACCGAGGGCAGTCAGGCCCCAGGGGCCGAGGTGGCGGCGCAGGCTCAGGCCGTTGGCCTCTTCATGGGCGGCATGCGGGTGCTTGGTGGCCCACAGTTGCTTGAACATGTGTGGTGGTCTTGTCGAAGCGCGCCACGGGCGGCGCGCGGGGAAAACGGACGGGCCGGCGCGAGGCCGGCCCGTCGGCGGATCAGGGCGACTTGGCAAGCTTGCTGTTGCGGATGCCGTAGCCCAGGTAGATCAGCAGGCCGAGCAGGGTCCAGCCAACGAACAGGTGCCAATGCACCACGAACGCCTGCCAGAACAGGAACAGGCAGGTGGCAGCGCCGAGCGGGCAGATGATCCACACCATCGGCACGCGGAACGGGCGGTGCAGGTCCGGCTTGGTATAGCGCAGCACCAGCACGCCGACGCAGACGGTGGCGAAGGCCAGCAGGGTGCCCATCGAGACGAGTTCGCCGAGCACGTTCAGCGGCACCAGGCCGGCCAGCGCGGCAGCGATCACGCCGACCACGATGGTGGCGACGTACGGGGTGCGGAAGCGGGCGTGGACCTTGCCGAAGAACTTCGGCAACAGGCCGTCGCGGGAGATGGTGTAAGCGATGCGGGTCTGGCCCATCATCATCACCAGCACCACCGAGGACAGGCCGGCGATGGCGCCGATTTCCACGAACGTCTTAAGCCAGGACAGGGTCGGGTAGGGCTCCAGCGCGGTGGCCACCGGCTTGTCGGTGCCCAGCAGGTGGTACGGCATCATGCCGGTCAGCACCGCACAGACGATGATGTAGACGATGGTGCACACCGCCAGCGAGCCGAGCAGGCCGATCGGCATGTTGCGCTGTGGGTCCTTGGTTTCACCGGCGGCGGTGGAGACCGCGTCGAAACCGATGTAGGCGAAGAACACGATGGTGGCCGCGCGGAAGATGCCGCTCCAGCCGAACTCACCCGGCACGCCGGTGTTTTCCGGGATGAACGGCTGCCAGTTGGCCGGGTCGATATGGGCCGCGCCGATGCCGATGAACAGGCAGATGACGGTGACCTTGATCGCCACGATGATCGCGTTGACGAAGGCCGACTGGGTCACGCCCACGTACAGCAGGCCGGACACCGCCGCCACGATCAGCACCGCCGGCAGGTTGAACAGCTTGCCGGAGGAGACGAACTCGCTGCCGGTCCAGGCGATGGGCGCGGCGCTGAGCAGGTCCGGGAACGGCATGTGCAAGGTGGTGGTGATGAAGCTGATCAGGTACGCCGACCAGCCCACCGCGACCGAGGCCGAGGCGAACAGGTACTCCAGCACCAGGCACCAGCCGATGAACCAGGCCATGCCTTCGCCCAGGGTGGCGTAGGAGTACGAGTAGGCACTGCCGGAGACCGGCATCATCGCCGCGAACTCGGCGTAGCACAGGCCCGCCAGGGCACAGGCGAAACCGGCCAGCACGAACGAAAGCATCACCGCCGGGCCGGCATGGTTGGCCGCGGCCTGGCCGGTCAGCACGAAGATACCAGCGCCGATCACCGCACCCACGCCAAGCAGGATGAGGTGTTTAGCCGTGAGGGTCCGTTTCAGCGTGGCTTCGCCGTCCAGGCTGCCTTCGATGGGTTCGCCGGCATCGACGTGCCCGGCCGGTTCAACCGGCTTGACCCTCAACAGAGCTTTCAGCATGCAGTACTTCCTAGTGATCGGATGGGGTGGGCCGCCGATACGTTGCCGGCAACCCTGGAATGGTGAAGGCCGCGCGAACGGCCCGCTGTACCTTAGCCAAAGCTGAAGCCAACGCACAAGCGCAATCGCAACAATGAACGGCGATAATGAGCAGTATTTTTCCAGACCGCCCCCATTCATGCGCCAGACCGCCGAAACCCTTGCCGTGCTTGACGATCGCCTGCGCGACCTGCTGCGGGACTACGCCCGGCGTGAGCCCGCCCACGACGCACTGGCTGCCGAATTCGGCACATTGCTGGATGATCCGGAAGACCCGTTCCGGCGTGAACGGCTGGCCGGCCACTTCACCGCCAGCTGCTGGCTGGTCAGTGCCGATGGCCAGCGCCTGCTGCTGACCCATCACCGCAAGCTGCAGCGCTGGCTGCAGCTGGGCGGCCACGCCGACGGCGACCGCGACCTGGCCCAGGTGGCGCTGAAGGAAGCCGAGGAGGAGTCGGGCCTGAGCGGCCTGGTACTGGAAGACCCGGCCATCTTCGATCTGGACAAGCATTGGATTCCGGAGCGCAAGGACGTGCCGGGGCACTGGCACTACGACGTGCGTTTCGTGATCCGCGCGCTGGGTGGCGAAGCCTTCGTGCTCAGCGACGAGTCACTTGACCTGGCATGGCGGCCGGTGACCGAAGTCGCGTCCGATCAGGAATCGGACGAGTCCATGCAGCGCATGGCGCGCCGCTGGCTGGCACGTTGAGGTAAAAAGGGGACGGAGGGGATTAAGTCGTTTATAGCGCATGTGCCGCAAACGACTTAATCCCCTCCGTCCCCTTTTTTCAATACAGAATGCGCGTACGCAACGTCCCTGGAATCGCGGCCAGCTCGTCGCGCACGGCGGCGGCCTGTGCCTCGCTGGCGGTGATGTCGATCACCACGTAACCCACCTTCGGGTCGGTGCGCAGGAACTGGCCGTCGATGTTGACGTTGTGGCGCGAGAAGATCTCGTTGACCTTGGACAGCACGCCCGGCACGTTCTGGTGGATGTGCAGCAGGCGCAGGCTGTCTTCGTGTTCGGGCAGGGTCACTTCCGGGAAGTTGACCGCCGACAGGGTGCTGCCGTTGTCGCTGTAGCGCACCAGCTTGGCCGCCACCTCCACGCCGATGTTGTCCTGCGCCTCCAGCGTGCTGCCGCCCACGTGCGGGGTCAGGATCACATTGTCGTGGCGGGTCAGCGGCGATTCGAAGATATCGCCATTGCCCTTCGGCTCGACCGGGAACACGTCCAGCGCGGCGCCACCGACGTGGCCGCTGGCCAGCGCCGCGTCCAGCGCATCGATGTCGACCACGGTGCCGCGCGCGGCGTTGATCAGGTGCGCGCCCTTGCGCATCTTCGCCAGCTCGGTGCTGCCGATCATCCACTGCGTGGCCGGGGTCTCCGGCACGTGCAGGGTGACGATGTCGGCGCGGGCCAGCAGGTCGTCCAGGCTGGCCGCAGCACGCGCATTGCCCAGCGCCAGCTTGGTTTCCACGTCGTGGAAGATCACCTGCATGCCCAGCGATTCGGCCAGCACGCCGACCTGGGTGCCGATGTGGCCATAGCCGATGATGCCCAGGGTCTTGCCACGCACCTCATGGCTGCCGCTGGCCGACTTCGACCAGCCGCCGCGATGGCACTCGGCATTCTTCTGCGGAATGCCACGGGTCAGCATGATCGCTTCGGCGATGACCAGCTCGGCCACGCTGCGGGTGTTGGAATAGGGCGCGTTGAACACCGGGATGCCGGCCAGCTCGGCCGCGTCCAGATCGACCTGGTTGGTGCCGATGCAGAAGCAGCCCACCGCGATCAGGCGCTTGGCCTCGGCCAGCACCTCGGCGCTGAGCTGGGTGCGCGAACGGATGCCGACGATGTGCGCCTCGGCGATGCGCGCCTTCAGTTCGTCCTCGGGCAGTGCCTTGGTGTGCGCTTCGATCTGGCTGTAGCCGGCGGCGCTGAACACCTCCACGGCGGTCTGGCTGACCCCCTCCAGCAACAGCACGCGGATATCCTGCTTGGGGAACGAGGTCTTCTTCGGCGACATGGGGCGACACGGCCAGTGGGACAGGGGCTGACCACTATGCCAGATCGAAGCGCCCATGGTGCAGTGCGCAATTGGTTGCATCCGTAGCTATCTGCAGCGCGGCAGGGCTGGACGCTGGCGCGTGCCGCTGGCACGCTTGCCCGTTCTTCACGCCCCGCGCTGGACCGTCATGACCGATTCCCGCATTGCCTCGCTGCAGCAGGCCTGTCCCGGCCTGAAGCTGAAGACCGACCCGGCCGACCTGGAGCATTACGGACGCGACTGGACCCGGCGCTGGACGCCGGCGCCGCTGGCGATCGCACTGCCGGCCACGGTCGAGGAAGTGCAGGCGGTAATGCGCTGGAGCGCAGGTGAGGGCGTGGCCGTGGTGCCGTCCGGTGGCCGCACAGGCCTTTCCGGGGGCGCGGTGGCCGCCAACGGCGAGCTGGTGCTCAGCCTGGAACGTATGAACAAGGCGCTGGCCTACGACGCGGTCGATCGCACCCTGGTGGTGCAGGCCGGCATGCCGCTGGAAGCCGTGCACAACGCCGCGCTGGACCACGGCCTGATCTACCCGGTGGATTTCGCCGCGCGCGGGTCGTGCACGATCGGCGGCAACATCGCCACCAATGCCGGCGGCATCCGTGTGATCCGCTACGGCAATACCCGCGAGTGGATCGCCGGACTGAAGGTGGTCACCGCCAGTGGCGAGTTGCTGGAGCTCAACAAGGGCCTGATCAAGAACTCCAGCGGCTATGACTTCCGCCAGCTGCTGATCGGTTCGGAAGGCACGCTGGGCGTGATCGTCGAAGCGACGGTGAAGCTGACCGATCCGCCGCCGGCCAGCAACGTGATGCTGCTGGCGCTGCCCAGCTTCGAAGTGCTGATGCAGGTATTCGCCGCGTTCCGCGCGCGGCTGCAGCTGCAGGCCTTCGAATTCTTCACTGATCGCGCGCTGGAGCACGTGCTGGCGCATGGTGCGCAGGCACCGTTCGACGAGGTGCACCCGTATTACGTGGTCACCGAGTTCGCCGCCAACGACGAAGCGCAGGAAGCGGCGGCGATGGCGGCCTTCGAGGACTGCATGGGCAACGGCTGGGTCAGCGACGGCGTGATCAGTGCCAGCGATGCCCAGGCCGCCCAGTTGTGGCGCCTGCGCGAAGGCATCACCGAATCGCTGGCGCGCTACAAGCCCTACAAGAACGACGTCTCGGTGCGGATCTCGGCGATGCCGGCGTTCCTGGCCGAGACCCAGGCATTGATCGGGCAGGCCTACCCGCACTTCGATGTGGTGTGGTTCGGTCATATCGGTGACGGCAACCTGCACATCAACGTGCTCAAGCCCGATGACACCAGCGACGCCGATTTCGTGGCGCAGTGCGAGCATGTGACCAAGCTGCTGGCGCAGGTGCTGGCCCGGTTCGATGGCAGCATCTCGGCTGAACACGGCATCGGCCTGGTCAAGAAGGGCTACCTGGACAGCACCCGCGGCCCGGCCGAGATCGCCCTGATGAAGGCGGTCAAACGTGCGTTCGATCCCCAAGCGCGGCTGAATCCCGGCAAGCTGTTCGACGTTTGAGCCGGGCAAATCCTTCACGCACCCGTTACGCTCCACGCATCCTCACAACCGGCTTCGAACCGATGACCCGTCCGCTTCTGCTGCTCGCCCTGCTGTCCCTGCCGCTGGCCGGCTTCGCTTCCAGCTTCGCCGGCACCTCGGCCGGTTCCGCCACCGGTGCATCGTCGGGCTCTTCGGCCAGCAGCTCGGGCGACGACAAGGTGGTGCAGGCCGCACGCGACGATGCCGCCGCGTTCATCGCCAGCGACGGCCAGATCCGTGGCGCCCGCCTGCAGGCCGCGCTGGTCCACCTGCGTGAGCAGAGCGCTGCCGCGCAGCAGCAGAGCGACCTGGAACTGGCCCGCGCGCTGCTGGCGCGTTGATCCCGGGTAGTGCCGGCCGCTGGCTGGCAACGCCATGACATCTGCACGGAACGCAGCCAGGCATGGCCTGGCTCTACTGCTGGCCGTTCCGGCCGCACATGCCAGCAGCGACCTGCGCCTGGATCCGGAAGGGCTGAGCCCTGCACAGCAGCAGGTGGCGATGCAGACCCTGGCCGACGTGCAGTCCTTGCTGCCAGATGGCCTGCTGCGCGCATTGCCAGCACACGTGCAGGTGCGCTGGAGCGACCAGCTGCCGGCCGATGTGCATGGTCGCGCTTTCGCCGGCCGCATCGACCTGCGTCGCGAGCTGCTGGATGATGCCGTGCCCGGCGCACGCCGTGCACGACGCAGCGCGCTGGTGCATGAACTGACCCATGTTGCAGACCGTAGCGGCGCGAACTGGTCGCGCAGTGCGCGCTGGCGCGACCTGGCCGGATGGCAGCGCAAGCCCTGGCATCTCGGCCGTGGTGGCAACAACTTCCGTGACCGTAGTCCGGATGCCTATGAACTGAAGGATCCGGCCGAGTACCTGGCAGTGAACGCCGAGCATTTCGTGCTCGACAGCGAGTTTGCCTGCCGGCGCCCGGCGCTGGCGCAGTGGTACCAGGCCCATTTCGGAACCCCGCCATCGCTGCCGCAGTCGCACTGCGCGGCCACGTTGCCATTGCTGCAGGCCGAATCGGAAGAGGGTGCGGCATCGCTGCTGCAGCTCGATCCTTCGCGCGTCTACGCCGTGGACTACCTGTTCGCCGAAGGCAGTGCGCAGCCGATGAGCCGCTGGGGGCACAGCATGCTGCGGCTGGTGATCTGCCGGCCGGGCCGTGCGCCGGGGCCAGACTGCCGCCTGGACCTGGAGTACCACCGCGTGCTGTCGTTCCGCGCATTCGTAGGTGATGTGCAGATTTCCAACTGGCGTGGCCTGACCGGCGGCTATCCCTCGCGCCTGTTCGTGCTGCCGCTGCAGCAGGTGGTGGACGAGTACACCAAGGTGGAACTGCGTGGGTTGCAGTCGCTGCCGTTGCAGTTGTCGCCCGGCGAGATCGCCGGCCTGCTCGAGCGCACTGCACAGGTGCACTGGAGCTACGACGGGCGCTATTACTTCGTCAGCAACAACTGCGCGGTGGAAACCGCAAAGCTGCTGCAGGCGGGCGTGCCGCGCCTGGGGGAGGCCGGGCTGGCCCAGCTGAGTCCGCGCGGGTTGAAGCGTCGGCTGGCGCGATTGCAGGTACTGGATGAGCAGGTGCTGGCTGATCGGGATTCCGCGCAGGCGCAGGGCTACTACTTCGCCTCGGCACGCGACCATTACCAGCAGTTGTTCGATGTGGCGGCTTCGCAGCTGGATCTGCCGGTGCGCGATGTGCGCGCCTGGCTGAAGCTGCCCGCACAGCAGCGTGCGCCCTGGCTGCTGCAGGGTGACCTGCGTGCCAGCGCCGGGCTGCTGCTGCTGGAACAGGCTGCGCAACGCCGCGCCGAACTGCGCGCGCGCGATGTGCTGAAACGGCGCCTGCTGGCGGCACCGGACAGTGCCGAGACGCGCGGCCTGCGCCAGCTGCTGGAGCAGGGTGGGCAATGGCTGCGCCCGGGTACGCTGCTGGTCGACGATGGCTACGGATTGCCGCTTGCCGATGAGCAGGCGGTGCTGGCCGAAGCGGTTGCCACTGCCAGCGCAGAGGCGGTGCCGGCCTGGCAGGCGCTGCGCGTGCAGCTGCGCCAGCAGTTGCCGGCGGGCCAGCGCAACGAGATGGATGCGATCGATGCCAACCTCGCCGCGCTCGGCGCACGCCTGCGGGAACAGGCAGCCACGCCCGCTACTGGCGCGGAAGCTCGATGACGAAGCGGCTGCCGCCGGCGCTGCCGGGCGTGCAGTAGACGCGGCCGCCATGTGCATCGGCGATGGCCTTGACCACCGCCAGGCCCAGCCCGCTGCCGCCGCCCTGGCGGGAGCGCGAGCCGTCGGCGCGCATGAACGGAGTGAAGATGTCGGTGTGAAGTTCCGGGTCGATGCCCGGGCCTTCGTCCTCGATCGCCACCTGCACGTGTCCGGGCGTGTCGTGCACGGCAATCCGCACCTTGCCCGGGCTGGCGTAGCGGCGCGCATTCTCCAGCAGTGCCAGCAGGGCCTGGCGCAAGCGTGTCGGGTCACAGTGCGCGTTGTGTTCCTCGCGGCTGGTTTCCAGCTCCAGCACGAAGCCGGCGGCGCGGAACTGCGGGTCGACCAGGGTCATCACCGAATGCACTTCGGCCACCACGTCGGTTCGCGCGCGGCGTACGTCCAACCGCGCGTTGTCGGACAGGCTCAACACGCGCAGATCCTCGATCAGGCGTGAGAGGCCTTCGACCTGTGCCAGCAGGCTGCGGAACTGGGATTCGTCTGGCTGGAACACACCCTCGGCCAGCCCCTGCAGGCGACCACGCAGGATCGTCACCGGAGTCCGCAGTTCATGGGCAATGGCCGCATGCCACATCGCACGCTCGCTCTCCATGTGCTGCAGGCGGCGCGCCATCGCATTGAAATCCTCGACCAGGGTGGCCACTTCGCCGGGCGAGTTTTCCTGGGCGCTGGCGCGCGCACCGAGGTCGCCGCCGGCAAGCGCGCGCACGCTGTCGACCAGCGAATTCAACGGCGACAGGATGCGGTGGGCAAGGCGGAACGAGGCGGCGATGGCCAGTGCCAGGCCGGTCAGGATCACCCCGACCATCCATGCCAGCTCCGGCCCGGTCGGCAGCCAGCTTTCCGGCTCTTCGGCACTGCCGGGGAAGAACTCGACCAGCACCGCGTACAGCAGCCACGATGACAGGATCATCATCACGATGACGCCGATCACCATCAGCGACATCGAGACGATGATGTGGCGACTGAGCCCGGAGCGGCGCAGGCGGGCCATCAGCGGTCGGCCATCAACCGGTAGCCGACACCGCGCACGCTGGCCGGAACATTGACCATGCCCACTTCATCCAGCTTGCGGCGCAGCTTGCTGACATGGCTGTCGACCGTGCGCTCCAGCGCCTCGCTTTCCGGCAGGCATTCGTGCATCAGTTCGCTGCGGCTGAAGATGCGGGTCGGCGCCAGCGCCATGCAGTGCAGCAGCTTGAACTCGGTGAGGGTGAGCAGCACTTCGTGGCTGTAGCCGTCGCCTTCCACATGCACGGCATGGGTGGCCGAGTCGATCAGCAACGGGCCCGCGCGCAGTGCGGTCGGTGCGTCCACGCGCGAGCCACGCAGCGTACGCCGCAGCACGGCGCGCACGCGCGCTGCCACTTCGGCTGGATTGAACGGCTTGACCACGTAGTCGTCGGCGCCCATGCGCAGCGCAGTCAGCTTGTCCAGGTCCTGGTCCAGCGCGGTCAGCATGATCACCGGCGTTTCGCCGCGCTGGCGTAGCTGGGTCAGTACGCTCCAGCCATCCAGCCGCGGCAGTTGTACGTCGAGCAGGACCAGGTCGGGGCGGGCGCTGCGGTGCAGGTCCAGTGCACTGTGGCCATCGGCGGCACGCAGGGTGCGTAGTCCTTCGCGTTCCAGGTAGGCGGTAAGAATATCGGCGATCTCGGCCTCATCCTCGACGATCAGGACGAGGGCGGCGAGGGCAGGGGAGGCATGCATGCAGGGGCGGGGCCTTAAGGTGCTTGCCTCCATCGTATCTCCACAGTTCCTCCATCGAAACCCCATCATCGCCCCGCAGACTGCACGCTTCAGAACCTATCAGCCGCCCGCGCGGCATTGTGCACAGCAATGAGAACCTTCAGGACTCCGGTCGCGTTGATCGCGGCCCTCGCCCTGGCCATGACGGCCTGCTCCGCCCCCGAAGCCACGCCCGAAGCGGCACCGCGCGTCAGCGTGGTTACTGTCGGCCCGCAGGTCGTACAGCGCGATGACGAACTGCCCGGCCGCGTGGCCGCCGTACGCACCGCACAGATCCGTGCCCAGGTGGGCGGCATCGTGCAGCGCCGGCTGTTTGAGCAGGGTGCGGAAGTGCGCGCCGGCCAGGCCCTGTTCCAGATCGATCCGGCGGCGTTCCGTGCCGATGTCGACTCGGCACTGGCCGCGCTGCAGCGCAGTGAGGCCGCCTTGGGCCGCAGCCGCGTGCAGTCACAGCGCCTGCATGCGCTGGCGGCCGCGCAGGCGGTCAGCCAGCAGCACCGCGACGATGCCAGTGCCGAGTACGAACAGGCTCGTGCCGCGGTGAACGAGGCGCGCGCGATCCTGGCCCGCCGCCAGCTCGACCTGCGCTATGCAACGGTCAGTGCACCGATTGCCGGTCGCATCGACCAGGCGCTGGTGACCGAAGGTGCACTGGTCGGCGTGGCCGATGCCGAGCCGATGGCGGTGGTGCAGCAGATCGACCAGGTCTACGTCGATGTGCGCCAGCCAGCGGCGCAGCTCGAGTCGCTGCAACGCAGTGCCGGTGGCGGCGAGCTGCCGGTGACGATCATCGGTGCGGCCGGCAAGCCGCTGCCCGAACGTGGCCAGATGCTGTTCTCCGGCATCAACGTCGATGCGCGCACCGGTGATGTGATCCTGCGCATCCTGGTCGACAACCCGCAGCGCCAGCTGCTGCCCGGCATGTACGTGCGCGCGAAGGTGCCGCGGGGTGCGCCGGCCAGCGCACTGACCGTGCCGCAGCAGGCCGTGCTGCGCAGTGCCGGTGGCCAGGCCTATGCCTGGGTGATCGGTGGCGATGGCAAGGCGGTGATCCGCACGCTGGAAGTGGACGGTAGTGTCGATCGCCAATGGCTGGTGCGCACCGGCCTGAAGGCGGGCGAAAAGGTGGTGGTCGAAGGCCAGGAACGCCTGCAGGAAGGCGTGGTGGTCGATGCGCGCGACTGGCAGATGCCGGTCGCCAGCGCCGGCGCGGTGCAGGCCGGCAGCAAGGGCTGAGCCTCTACCGGGCCGGTCCCTCCAGGAAAATCCAACATGGCACGTTTCTTCATCGATCGCCCGGTGTTCGCCTGGGTGCTGGCGATCTTCATCATCCTGGCCGGTGTGCTGGCGATCCCGCGGCTGGCGGTGGAGCGCTATCCGGCGGTTGCCCCGCCCAGCGTCAGCATCTACGCCAGTTACCCGGGTGCGAGCCCGCAGACGCTGAATGACGCGGTGGTCGGCCTGATCGAGCGCGAGCTGTCCAGCGTCAAGCACCTGCTGTACTTCGAGTCGTCGGTGGACACCTCCGGCGAAGCCTCGATCACCGCCACCTTCAAGCCGGGCACCAACCCGGAGCTGGCGCAGGTGGACGTGCAGAACCGGATCAAGGCGATCGAGCCGCGCCTGCCGCGCAGCGTGCGCCAGAACGGCCTGTTCGTGGAGGCCGCCGATTCCGGCTTCCTGATGCTGGTCGGCCTGCGTTCGCCGGATGCCAGCGTCAGCGAGGCCGCACTGGGCGACTTCATGGCGCGCAACATCATCGAGGAGCTGCGCCGCATCGATGGCGTCGGCCGCGTGCAGCTGTTCGGTGCCGAGCAGGCGATGCGCGTGTGGCTGGACCCGACCCGGTTGACCGGCTATGGGCTGACCATGGGTGACGTGGCCGCTGCCATCGAGCAGCAGAACCTGGAGATCTCGCCGGGGCGCATCGGCGATTCGCCGGGTGTTCCGGGCCAGCGCATCACCGTGCCGCTGAGTGCCGATGGCCAGCTGTCCACGCCGGAGCAGTTCGCTGCCATCGTGCTGCGCGCCGGGGCCGACGGCTCGCGGGTGGTGCTGGGCGATGTCGCCCGCGTTGAACTGGGCGCGCAGAGCTATGCCTGGGGCACCCGCGAGGATGGCCATCCGGCCACCGCCGCCGGCGTGCAGCTGCGTCCTGGCGCGAACGCGGTTCGCACCGCGTCGGCGGTGCGCGAGCGCATGGCCGACCTGGCGCCGCTGTTGCCGCGCGGCGTGGAGTCGAGCATTCCGTTCGACACCGCACCGTTCGTCAAGATCTCGATCCAGAAGGTGGTGCAGACGCTGCTGGAGGCGATGCTGCTGGTGTTCGCAGTGATGTACCTGTTTCTGCAGAACTGGCGCTACACGCTGATTCCGGCACTGGTCGCACCGATCGCGTTGCTGGGCACCTTCGCGGTGATGCTGGCGCTGGGCTTCTCGATCAACGTGCTGACCATGTTCGGCATGGTGCTGGCGATCGGCATCATCGTCGACGACGCCATCGTGGTGGTCGAGGGCGTGGAACGGATCATGGCCGAGGAAGGCCTGCCGCCGCGCGAGGCCACCATCAAGGCGATGCGCGAACTGACCGGTGCGGTGATCGGCATCACCCTGGTGCTGACCGCGGTGTTCATTCCGATGGCGCTGGCCAGCGGCTCGGTGGGTGCGATCTACCGCCAGTTCACCGTGGCGATGGCGGTGTCGATCCTGTTCTCGGCGCTGCTGGCATTGAGCCTGACGCCGGCGCTGTGCGCGACCCTGCTGCGCCCGAACACCCATGGCCACCATGGTCGGGGCGGTCTGTTCGGCGCCTTCAATCGTGGCTTCGAACGGATGACCGGGCGCTACCAGCGTGGCGTGGCGTCGGTGCTGCAGCGGAGCGGGCGGGTCATGGGCGTGTTCGCCGCGCTGGTGGCGGCGCTGCTGCTGGGCCTGCACTGGCTGCCGGGCGCCTTCCTGCCGGAAGAGGACCAGGGCTACTTCATGACCTCGATCCAGCTGCCGGCCGAAGCCACCGCCGAACGCACGCTGGCCGTGGTCGAAGCCTACGAACGGCACGTGGCGTCACGCCCGGGCATCGGCTCCAACCAGTCGATCCTCGGCTACAGCTTCTCCGGTTCCGGCCCGAGCGCGGCGCTGACCTACACGATGCTGGAGGACTGGGGCGAGCGTGCAGGGGCCACCGCGGCCGGCGAAGTGGAGGCCGCGCAGAAGGCGATGGCGACGATTGCCGAGGGCGAGGTGATGAGCGTGATGCCGCCGGCGATCGACAGCCTGGGCCGTTCGTCCGGCTTCTCGCTGGCGCTGCAGGCGCGCACCGGGCAGAGCCAGGCCGAACTGCGTGCGGCCCTGCAGCAGCTGCTGAAGCTGGCCGAGGCCAGTCCGCTGCTGTCGGAGGTGCATGCCGATGGCCTGCCGGCAGGTACCAGCGTGCGGCTGGACATCGATCGCGCCAAGGCCGAGGCGATGGGCGTGGGGTTCGAGCAGATCAGCAGCACGCTGTCGGCGGCGATGGGCTCGCAGTACGTCAACGACTTCCCCAACAAGGGGCGGCTGCAGCAGGTGATCCTGCAGGCCGATGCACCCCACCGGATGGAGCTGGAGGATGTGCTGAGGCTGTACGTGCGCAACAGCGAAGGCGGCATGGTGGCGTTGTCGGAGCTGGTGACGCCGCACTGGACCGAGGCGCCGCTGCAGCTGCAGCGCTATCTCGGCTTCCCGGCGCTGAACCTGTCCGGCGCACCGGCCTCCGGCGTGTCGACCGGCCAGGCCATGGCGGAGATGGAGCGGTTGGCGGAGAAGCTGCCGTCCGGTTTTGCCCTGCAGTGGACCAGCCAGTCGCTGCAGGAGCGGGAGTCCGGTGCGCAGGCGCCGTGGTTGCTGCTGTTGTCGATGCTGGTGGTGTTCCTGGTGCTGGCGGCGCTGTACGAGAGCTGGTCGATCCCGCTGGCGGTGATGCTGGTGGTGCCGCTGGGCCTGCTCGGTGCGGTTGCTGCGGTGCTGTTGCGGGGCATGCCCAACGACGTGTTCTTCAAGGTCGGCATGATCACCGTGATCGGGCTGTCGGCGAAGAACGCGATCCTCATCGTCGAGTTCGCGCGCCAGCTGCAGCAGCAGGGTCGCGGCCTGGTTGAAGCGGCGCTGGAGGCGGCGCGGCTGCGCCTGCGGCCGATCGTGATGACCTCGTTGGCATTCGCGCTGGGCGTGGTGCCGCTGATGCTGGCGCAGGGCGCGTCGAAGGAAACCCAGCAGGCGATTGGAACCGGTGTGTTCGGCGGCATGGTCAGTGCGACGGTGCTGGCGGTGTTCTTCGTGCCGGTCTTCTATGTAGTGGTGCAGGGCGCGCGGCAGTGGATCGCGCAACGCCTGCGCAGGCGCCGGCCGATGCCGGAAGGATCCGTGGATGGAACGGGACATCGTTGAAGACCTGCATGAGCGGCAGTTGGCAGCGCTGGAACAGCGCCTGCGGCAGGCATTGCTGGATGACGACCACGATGCGCTGACCGCGCTGGTATCGCCGGCATTGTTCATGATGGACGGGCAGGGCGGACGCTTGCTCGACCTGCCGTGGCTGGGCGACTGGCTGGCCGGAAACCTGCACGTGCGCAGCCTGCAGTCGTACGCGGTGGAAACGCTGCTGTGCGGACGCCTGGCATTGTTGTCCAGCGACGTGCGCTTGTCGGTGCGCGGGCAGGGCCAGGAGCGCGAGCTGAAACTGCGCCTGCTGCGGGTGTGGACCTGCAGTTCCGGCGAAAGCGGCGCGCAGCTGTTGTCGATGGCGGTACTGGCCGCATGAGTGCGGTCAGGCCGCTTTCAGGCCCCGCTCACCGACAGGTGGTAGGGTCGAGCCTCTCTGTAGTGTCGACAAGGAGTCGAGCCATGCGTGTAGTTCCCAGTCTGTTGGCAGCCTCCCTCGGGTTGGTGCTGGCCGCGTGCCAGCCGGCCCAGCCGCCCGCTGCGAGCGGCAATGATGCCGCGCCTGCCGCGCCGCAGCCGAGCGCCAGCACCGAAGGTGGCAGCGAGACCACCTACCAGTGTGGTGATCTGAGCGTGCGCGCGACCTTCAATGGCGAGGATGCGGCCACGGTGGTGATCGGCGAACGCACCTTCGCCATGAGCTCCGAGCGTGCGGCGTCGGGTGCCAAGTACGGCGATGGCAAGGGCAACAGCTTCTGGACCAAGGGCAGCGATGACGGCCTGTTGAGCCTGAAGGGCGAAGCCGATCGCGAGTGCCATGCAGTCGAAGCCACTGAAGGCGATGGCAGCGCCGGCAATGCCGCGTTCCGTGCCACCGGCAATGAGCCGGGCTGGCTGGCGGTTGTCGACGGCGACACGCCGGGCCTGCAGGTGGAAGTAGATTACGGTGAGCGTCGTTTCGATGTCGCCAAGCCCACCGCAGGTGCTGACGGCTGGAGTGGCAAGGCGTCTGATGGCACCGACGTCAAGCTCAGCTTCCAGCGCACGATCTGCCAGGACGACATGAGTGGCGAGGCGTTCGAGGCCAAGGTGAACCTGACCATCGGCACCCGCCAGTACCACGGCTGCGGCAATTTCGGCGCGAAGCAGCCGTAAGCTACCTGTAGAGCCGAGCCACGCTCGGCTGCAGTCCCTGTCCAACGCACAGCAGCCGTGCGTGGGCTCGTTGCTACACGACTGCTACATCCGATGGCCTGCCTGCGGCGAACACGCCGCAGGCAGGGACAGGCAGCCGATCAGCGCGAGGCGCTTAGTCGGCACGGCCCGCGAATTCGCCGGTGGCGGTGTTCACCAGCACGCGTTCGCCGTTGACGATGTACTCCGGCACCATGATCTCGATGCCGGTGTTGAGCTTGGCCGGCTTCGGGCGCTTGGTGGCGGTGCCACCCTTCAGTTCCGGCGGCGTCTCGATCACTTCCAGCACCACCGAGGCCGGCAGCTGGATCGCCACCGGCTGCTCGTCGATGACCTGCACGTAGATGCCGGTCAGGCCGTCGGTGATGTAGCCGGCGTCGTCGCCGATCACGTCCGCATCCAGGGTGTAGGGGGTGTAGTCCTCGTCATCGAGGAAGACGAAGGCGTCGCCGTCCTTGTACGAATAGGTGGACTGGCGGCGCAGCAGTTCGACCTCGACCAGGTTGTCGTCGGCATCGAAGCTGGCGTCGAGCTTGTTGCCGCCCGGCACGCTGTACATGATGAAGCGGAAGCGGACGTTGCCGCCGCGACCCTGCGGCGAGCTGCGCTCGATGTCGCGGATCTGGTACACGCCGTTGTTGTACTCGACGACGTTGCCCTTCTTGATGTCGTTGGCTTTCATGGTGATCTAGGTCGTTGGGGGAGGGCGCCGTCCCGGCGCCCGGGGGGGAATCACTTCGGAGCGAGGCGGGTAGCGCCGTCCAGGCGGATGGTCTCGCCGTTGAGGTAGGTGTTGCCGAGGATGAAGCCGACCAGGCTGGCGAAGTCTTCCGGCTTGCCCAGGCGCGACGGGAACGGAATCGAGGCGGCCAGCGACTGCTGCACGGCCTCAGGCATGCCGTCGACCATCGGTGTCCAGAACACGCCCGGGGCGATGGTGTTGACGCGGATGCCGAAGCGCGACAGTTCGCGCGCCATCGGCAGCGTCATCGAGACCACGCCGCCCTTGCTGGCGGCATACGCGGCCTGGCCGATCTGGCCTTCATAGGCGGCGATGCTGGCGGTGTTGATGATCACGCCGCGCTCGCCGTCGGTGCCGGCCTCGTTGTGCTGCATGCGGTTGGCAGCGGCCTTGGCCACGTTGAAGCTGCCGACCAGGTTCACCATCACCGTGCCCTGGAAGCCGGCCAGCGGCATCGGGCCTTCCTTGCCCAGCACGCGGCCGGCGCCCAGGATGCCGGCGCAGTTCATCGCCACGTTCAGGCCGCCGAGGAAATCGTGGGCCTGGTCGATGGCCGCGGTCACCGCCGCCTCATCGCTGACGTTGACGTTGAAATAGCGGGCCTTGTCGGCACCCAGCCCAGCAATGGCGGCAGCGCCCTTGTCGTCGTTGAGGTCGAACAGGGCCACCTTGCCGCCCTGGGCGACGAGGTGCTGGGCCACGGCCAGGCCGAGGCCGGAGACGCCGCCAGTGATCACGGCACGTACGGAAGACAGCTGCATTGAACGGTCCTGCAGGTTCGAGAACCGCCGATTCTAACGGAAGCCGCGACCGCCGCTGTTGTGCACTGCGCCGCCTTTGCGGGGCGGCGCAGTGCGGCGGTCAACCGGCGGCGGCCAGCGCTTGCCCGGTGCGGCTGGCGGTGGCGCGGCCGAGCAGGCCGGCCAGCCAGCGGCCGGTCTCGGCCAGTGCCGGCAGGTCCACGCCGCTGTCCAGGCCGAGGCCCTGCAGCAGGTAGACCACGTCTTCGCTGGCGACGTTGCCGCTGGCGCCCTTGGCATACGGGCAGCCGCCGGCACCCGACACCGCACTGTCGACCACGCGCACGCCTGCTTCCAGGCAGGTGGCGATGTTGGCGATGGCCTGGCCGTAGGTGTCGTGGAAGTGCACGGCCAGTGCTTCCATCGGAATCTCGGCAGCGACCGCCTTCAGCATCGCCCGTGCCTTGCGTGGGGTGCCGACGCCGATGGTGTCGCCCAGCGAGATTTCGTAACAGCCCATCTGGTGCAGGGCGCGTGCAACGCGCACCACATCAGCCAGCGGCACTTCGCCCTGGTAGGGGCAGCCGAGCACGGTGGAGACGTAGCCGCGCACGCGCACGCCATCGGCGGAAGCACGGCGCAGGATCGGTTCAAAGCGGGCCAGCGACTCGTCGATGCCGGCATTGGTATTGGTGCGGTTGAACGCCTCGGAGGCGGCGGTGAACACCGCCACTTCCTCCACGCCCACCGCACGGGCGCGGTCGTAGCCTTGTTCGTTCGGCACCAGTACCGGGTAGTGGATGCCGGGCCGGCGCTGGATGCCGGCGTAGACCTCGGCGGCATCGGCCAGCTGCGGGATCCACTTCGGGCTGACGAAGCTGGTCGCCTCGATGCTGCGCAGGCCGGTGGCCGACAGGCGGTTGATCAGTTCGATCTTGTCGCCGGTGGAGACCGACTGCTTTTCGTTCTGCAGGCCGTCACGCGGCCCGACCTCGACGATGCGGACGTAGTCGCTCATGCGGTTGCCCCATTGGCAGGGCGGTGGCAGACCGCCTCGATGTTGTTGCCATCCGGGTCCAGCACGAAGGCGCCGTAGTAGTCCGGGTGATACCACGGGCGCAGGCCCGGGGCGCCGTTGTCGCGGCCACCGGCGGCGAGGGCGGCGGCATGGAAGGCGTCCACCTGGTCGCGGCTGGCGCAGGCGAAGGCCACATGCACGCCATGGCTGGCGGTGCCGCCATTGCCAAGCCAGAAGAACGGCTTGCCGTCGCCGCCGAAGCCGATGTGGTCGTGCGCGCCGGTCTGTTCGGCGGTCACTTCCATCACCACGCCGATCTGCAGTGGCGCCAGTGCCTGCAGGAAGAAGGCCTTGCTGCGCGCCAGGTCGGCGCTGGTCAAACCAAGATGATCGAGCATGTTCAGGCTTCCGTGACCCAATGGGGGGCGCGCTTGTCGAGGAAGGCGCCCAGACCTTCCTGGCCCTCGGCCGACACCCGCAGGCGCGCGATCAGGGCGGCATTATCGCGATCCAGGGTGTCGCGGTCATGGCTGTCGCGGACCTGGCGGACCAGTTGCTTGGCGGTGGACGAGGCGATCGGGCCGGCCTTGTCGAGCAGGGCCAGCTGGCGTTGCACGGCCTCGTCCAGGCGTTCGGGCTCGACCAGCTGGTGGACCAGGCCGATGCGCAGCGCGGTGTCGGCGTCGAAATGCTCGCCGGTGGCGAACCAGCGACGGGCCTGGCGCGGGCCGATGGCTTCGATCACATAGGGCGAGATCACCGCCGGCAGCAGGCCCAGGCGGCTTTCGGTCAGGCCGAAACGGGCCGAGGTGCTGGCGATGGCGATGTCGCAGCAGGCGACCAGGCCGACGCCGCCACCGAAGGCCGCGCCGTGGACCCGGGCCAGGGTCGGCTTGGGAAGCTCGTCCAGGGTGCGCATCAGCCGGGCCAGGGCCAGCGAGTCCTCGCGGTTATCGGCTTCGCTGGCTGCCGCCATGCCGCGCATCCACTGCATGTCGGCACCGGCCGAGAAGGAGGCGCCGTGGCCGGCCAGCACCACCGCGCGCACCGAAGCATCGTGGCCGGCGGCCTCCAGTGCGGCGGTCAGCCGGGCGATCAGCCCGGCGTCAAAGGCGTTGTGCAGCTCCGGCCGGTTCAGCCAGAGGGTGAGGACGGCGCCGCTGCGCTCGATCTGCAAAGCATCGTTCATGGGATTCCAGGGTCACTCCATACCTGTATGGATCATAGCGGGCCATTGGTCATGGGCCATGACGCGACGCGGGAATGTTAGAATCGAGAACCATTTACATCCAGCAGAGAACACGCTAGATGACGCTGTCCGAACTGCCGCTGCACACCTCGGCCGTGGTCGAGTCCGTGCAGGACCTGCATGCCAACGATGCCATCGCCCGTCGCCTGCGCGAGCTGGGTTTCGTGAAGGGCGAGGAAGTGCGCCTGGTGGCCAAGGGTCCGGTTGGGGGAGAGCCGCTGCTGGTGCAGGTCGGGTTCACCCGTTTCGCGCTGCGGATCAGTGAAGCCAAGCGGGTCGTGGTCGACGCCGCCAGCCAGGAACGACGCGCATGACTGCTACTGCCACTACCGCCCCCCTGCGCGTTGCGCTGGTCGGTAACCCCAACAGCGGCAAGACCGCACTGTTCAACCAGCTGACCGGCAGCCGGCAGAAGGTTGCCAACTACACCGGCGTCACCGTCGAGCGCAAGGAAGGCCGTCTGCGTGCGCCGTCCGGCCGCGAGTTCGCGGTACTCGACCTTCCGGGCGCCTACAGCCTGCATCCGGCCAGCCTGGACGAGGCGATCACCCGTGACCTGTGCCGGGGCTTCTACCCGGGCGAAGCCGCGCCGGATGTGCTGCTGTGCGTGATCGACGCCACCAACCTGCGCCTGCACCTGCGCTTCGCGCTGGAACTGCGCGAGCTGGGCAAGCCGATGGTGGTGGCGCTGAACATGGTTGATGCGGCCCAGCGCCGTGGCATCCAGGTGGACGTGGCCGCGCTGGAGCGCGAGCTGGGCGTGCCGGTAGTGGAGACCGTGGCGGTGCGCAAGCAGGGCGCCAGGGCCCTGGTCGAACGCCTGGATGCGATGGTCCCGCACCTGGATGCACCGGTGCCGGGCCCGGAAGGTGGCATCGATTACCACGCCAAGGTGCGCGAGATCCTGTCGGTGGCCGTGCGCATGCCGGCGCGGACCGCGAAGATCGACGACGCGCTGGACCGCTGGCTGCTGCACCCGGTGTTCGGCCTGGTCAGCCTGGCGGTGGTGATGTTCCTGATCTTCCAGGCCGTGTACGCCTGGGCGACGCCGCTGATGGACGCCATCGAGGCCGGTTTCGCCTGGCTCGGCGCCTTCGTCGGCAGCGTGCTGCCGGAAGGCCCGCTGGCCAGCCTGCTGACCGACGGCATCATCGCCGGTGTCGGTGGCGTGGTGGTGTTCCTGCCGCAGATCCTGATCCTGTTCTTCTTCATCCTGGTGCTGGAGGAATCCGGCTACCTGCCGCGTGCGGCGTTCCTGCTCGACCGCATGATGGCCGCTGCCGGCCTGTCCGGTCGCTCGTTCATCCCGCTGCTGTCCAGCTTCGCCTGCGCAGTGCCGGGCATCATGTCCACGCGCAGCATCCAGGACCCGCGTGACCGCCTGGCCACGATCCTGGTGGCGCCGCTGATGACCTGTTCCGCACGCCTGCCGGTGTACGCGCTGCTGATCGGTGCGTTCATTCCGCAGAAGACGGTATGGGGCGTGTTCAACCAGCAGGGCCTGGTGCTGTTCGGCCTGTACGCGGCCGGCATCCTCAGCGCGCTGGCGATGTCGTGGATCATGAAGAAGTGGCGCCGCGACAAGAGCGAGCATCCGCTGATGCTGGAATTGCCGTCGTACCGCCTGCCGCACGTGCGTGACCTGGCGGTCGGCCTGTACGAGCGCGGCATGATCTTCCTCAAGCGCGTTGGCGGCATCATCCTGGCGCTGACCATCCTGCTCTGGGTGCTGTTGTCGTTCCCGGCAGCGCCGGCGGGGGCCACCATGCCCGCGATCGATTACAGCTACGCCGGCCAGATCGGCCATGCGATGGCGGCATTCTTCGCGCCGCTGGGCTTCAACTGGCAGATCTGCATCGCGCTGATCCCGGGCCTGGCCGCGCGTGAAGTGGCGGTGTCTTCACTGGCCACCGTGTATGCGCTGTCGGCAGCCGATGACGATGCCGCCAGCCAAGCACTGACCCCGCTGATCAGCGATGGCTGGTCGCTGGCCACCGCACTGTCGCTGCTGGTCTGGTACATCTACGCCCCGATGTGCATCTCGACGCTGGCCACCATCAAGCGCGAGACCAACTCGTGGAAGCAGATGGGCTTCGCTGCGTTCTACCTGTTCGCGGCGGCCTACGTGGCCGCCCTGATCACCTACCAGGTGACCAGGGCGCTGGGAGGCGGCTGATGGATGCCGGCCTGCTGATCCAGTACCTGATCATCGCGGTGGCCGTGCTGGTCAGTGCCTGGGTGGTGCTGAAGAAGCAGTTCCCCGGTACCGTGCGCAAGCTGCGCGGTGCGTTGGCGCTGGCCCTGCTGAAGCCGGGCCGTGCTGCCTGGCTGCAGGCGCTGGGGCGGAAGGTCGCGCCGCCGGCGAGCGGGAGTGGTGGCGCCTGTGGCGGTTGCGACAGCTGCGGGCCGACTCCGCCGAAGCGGCACTGACGCTGCTTCTCCTGCGCTGGTGGGTGCGAACCTTGGTTCGCACGCTTCCGGGGTTCAGACCTCTCTGCGGATGATCGCCCGGAAGCGTCCATCCCGATTCAATCGCCGCACCGATTCCCGGTTCCCATGGGTTGCCGCGAAGCCGGCCACGTCGGCAAGGGCATCGAGCAGCAGGCCTTTCAGTCCGTCGCGGTTACCAGCCTGCAGCAGGTCTTCAAGATCCTGCTGGATGAAGGCCCGGCGCAGGCCTGGTGTCTCTTCGATCCGCCAGTCGACGTGGGGCGTGGGAATGCTGGAGCGGTACCTGAAAGCCGTTTCAAGATCGTCAGGTGCGAGGGGATGCTCGAGCAGCTCTGGAAAGTAGAGTCCAGCATTCACATAGAAACCCCGGCTTTCGCTGGCACGCTGGTGATTCACGACAAGCAGGGCGTCATCCAGCAAGCGGTAGCGGGTAGTCGTGGTCCCGGCAAAGCCGGTCTTCCTGGCGCACTTGCTGAAGACAGTCGAGGATTTCATGGGCTTTGCCCGGGCCGGAACAGGGGGGGCACAGCCTTGAGGCGCGGTGCCTGGCGGTCAATTGGCAAACGCGACACGCGGAACACTGGCCACCATTTCATCCACGCATGGCGTGGATCTACCAGGCGCGTGAGCCCAGGTCCGCCGCCAGCGCCAGCCACTTGCTGCGTTGTGCCGCTGTACTGCTGCGTACAGCGCCAAGGCGGCTGACACGCACCGGGCGGATGCCGCAGAACTGCAGGATGGTGGCGCGGATCTGGGCGACGCCCGGGTCGCGGTAGATCCAGCGGTAGTACCAGGGCGGCGTATCCAGCGTGGTGATCACCCGCGCGCTGCGCCCGGCCAGCAGCCGGTCCCACCACACCGAATCGCGCCGGTAGCGGAAGGCGTACCCCGGCAGCAGCACGCGATCGAAGAAGCCCTTCAGCAGTGCCGGCATCGCGCCCCACCAGGTGGGGTAGACCAGCACCAGGTGATCGCAGGCCTCGATCGCTTCCGCGGCGTCCTGCAGGTCGGCTTCCAGCGGCTGGATCTGACGGTAGCCGTGGCGCAGTACCGGGTCGAACTGGAGGTCACCCAGCGCGATCAGGCGTACCTGGTGACCGGCGTTCTCGGCGGCGGTGGCGTAGCGCTGGGCGAGGGCGCCGCACAGGCTGTCGCGGTCGGGATGGCCGAGCAGGATCAGGATGGAACGGGACACGGCAACCTCGGGCAATGGAAAGTGCGCGAGGTTGGGGTCTGCCCCAGGGGCAGAGTCAAACCGGGGTGGTGCAGCCGCTGGGTTCCAGGATGCAGTCGCCGCTGCCGGAGTGCAGCCACTGCTGCAGTTCGTCGCTGACCAGCTGCAGGTCGCGCTCGACCTGTGCCAGCCGCATCCGCTCGTCGGCGATGCGGCCGCGCTGCTGCTCCAGCAAGGCCAGTACCGCTGGCCAGTCGAGCCGTCCATCGCGGCCCTGCAGGCGTGAGATCGCGGCCAGGGTGATGCCCAGCCCCAGTGCCTGACGGATCAGCTGCACCCAGGCCACGTCCTGTTCGCTGTAGTCGCGATAGCGGTTCAGGCGTGGCACCGGCGGCAGTAGTCCGCGCGCCTCGTACAGGCGGATGGCCTTGGCACTGGCGCCGGTCAGGCGGCTGACTTCGGAGATGCGCATCGACTCAGTCCCGCACCAGCCCGCCATCGACCACCAGGTTCTGACCGGTCACCGCGCGCGACCAGGGGCTGGCGAAGAACAGCGCGGCATCGGCGAACTCGGCCGGCGTGGTGACGCTGCGCAGTGGCGTGTTGGCGGCGATGTAGTCGAACACTGCTTCCGGGGTGGCGGCGCTGGCATCGGTGGTGCGCAGCAGGCCGCCCGACAACATGTTCACGGTGATGCCATGCGGGCCGAGGTCGCCGGCCAGGGTACGGGTCAGCGACAGCAGTGCGGCCTTGGCGGCGGTGTAGTCGTGATAGGGCACCACCGGATTCTGGAACAGGTTGGTGCCGATGTTGATCACCCGACCGAAGCGACGGGCCTGCATGCCGGGCAGGGCGGCCTGCACGGTGTTCAGCGCGCCGCGCACGCTGCCCTCGAACTGCGCCTGGAACGCCGGCCAGCCGATGTCGGCGGCGCCGTCGCGGGCATCACCATTGAACGAGAACGCTGCCAGTGCGTTGTTGACTACGGTGGTGACGCCCTGGCCGAAGTGGGCGAGGGCGTGCTGCAGCATTGCATCGACCTCGGCGCGCTCAGTGACATCGGCCGGCAGCGCGATCGCCTGTCCGCCCAGCTCGGCAGCCAGAGCACGTGCAGCGCCTTCGCTTCGGTGGTAGTTGATGATGACGCGCGCGCCCTGCGCGGCGAAGGCGCGGGCGATGTGCTGGCCAAGTCCGCGCCCGGCACCGGTGACCAGCACCAGCTGTTCACTGATCTGCATGAGGGAACTGCCATCCATTGCATGAAAGGGCATGCAGCGTAGCAGCGATGGCGCTTGCCGGAGCGGGCGTGCTGCCGCTAGCCTGCAGGCATGAACCAGACTCCCCTGCGATTGCTCATCCACGGTGCCTCCGGGCGCATGGGCCAGGCCCTGCTGCGGCTGGCCGCCGAACATCCCGAAACCCTGCAGATCGCCGCTGCGGTGACGGGTCGTGCGCCGGCCCAGCGCGTGGTCGATGGCGTACCGTTCTTCGCGGCCAGCGAGCTGCCCGGTGCGCCGGCATTCGACGTGGCGATCGACTTCAGCCTGCCGGAGGGTTTCGACCCGATGCTGGCACTGTGCGTGGAACGTGGTGCGGGGCTGGTCTCGGGCACTACCGGCATCTCCAGCACGCAGCGCCAGGCGCTGGAGGCGGCGGCGGCGAGGATCCCGCTGGTCTGGGCCTCGAACTTCAGCCTGGGCGTGGCGGTGCTGGACGAGCTGGTCGAGCGCGCGGCGCAGGCGCTGGCCGGCTGGGACTGTGACATCGTCGAATCGCACCACACCCAGAAGAAGGACGCGCCGTCGGGCACTGCACTGACCCTGGGCGCGGCCGCGCAGCGGGGCGGGGCAGAGCCGCACTACGCCAGCCTGCGTGCCGGTGACATCGTGGGCGAGCACCTGGTGCAGTTCACCGGTCTGGGCGAGCGCATCGAGCTGGTGCATCGGGCCACCAACCGCGACATTTTCGCCCGCGGCGCCCTGTTCGCCGCCCGCCAGCTGCAGGGCCGCGCCCCGGGCAGCTACCGGGTACGGGACCTGCTGCAGTAAGGCGGGCTGATTCCTGGGGTCGGATCCCTTTCCTGCGGAAAGGGCTCTGACCCCATCCGAGGGCGCCTGGGGTCAGAGCCTTTCCGATTCGGGAAAGGATCCGACCCCACCTCCGGCCCGCATACGCCGCCGGATTGAAATGAATGCGCAATCGCCCGTTCATGAAGCGCGATAACCGCTGGCGCGAGCGCCCCGGCAGCGCTACAATTCGCACTCGCCGAATCACGAAAGCCGGACCGGTCCCAGACCGCACGTCCGCGCTTTTTTGCAACCGGATTTCCGTGAAGCGCAGGCGTGACTTCGGCAGCCCCCTCGGTAGCCAAAGTGAGATTCCCGTGACCCAAGCCGCAATCCTCGTCCTCGAAGACGGCACCGTATTCGAGGGCGAATCCGTAGGCGCGCCCGGCCTGTCCGTCGGTGAGGTGGTGTTCAACACCGCCATGACCGGCTACCAGGAAGTGCTGACCGACCCGTCCTACGCCCGGCAGATGGTCACGCTGACCTATCCGCATATCGGCAACACCGGCATGACCGACCAGGACAATGAAGCGTCCAAGGTGTGGTCGGCCGGCCTGATCGTGCGCGATGTTCCGCGTCGCCCCAGCAACTGGCGCAGCCAGGTGTCGCTGCAGGACTGGCTGATCCAGCGTGGCGTGGTTGCCATCGCCGGCATCGACACCCGCAAGCTGACCCGCATCCTGCGCGAGAAGGGCGCGCAGAACGGTGCGCTGATGGCCGGCGACATCGACGTGGAAAAGGCACTGGAAGCCGCCCGCAAGTTCCCGGGGCTGAAGGGCATGGATCTGGCCAAGGTCGTCACTACCGAGAAGACCTACACCTGGACCGAGGGCCAGCTGGACCTGGATGCCAATGCCTTCGTCAGCGTGCCGGCCAAGTACAAGGTCGTGGCCTACGATTTCGGCGTGAAGACCAACATCCTGCGCATGCTGGCCGAGCGCGGCTGCGAAGTGACCGTGGTGCCGGCACAGACCCCGGCCGCCGAAGTGCTGGCGCTGAAGCCGGATGGCGTGTTCCTGTCCAACGGCCCGGGTGACCCGGAACCGTGCGACTACGCCATCGAAGCGATCAAGACCTTCATCGACGTGAAGATCCCGACCTTCGGCATCTGCCTGGGCCACCAGCTGCTGGGCCTGGCCTCGGGCGCGCAGACCATGAAGATGGGCCACGGCCACCACGGTGCCAACCACCCGGTGCAGGACCTGGACAGCGGCCGGGTGATGATCACCTCGCAGAACCACGGCTTCGCGATCGATGAAGCGACCCTGCCGCCGACCCTGCGCGTGACCCACCGCTCGCTGTTCGATGGCACCAACCAGGGTGTCGCCCGCACCGACGTGCCGGCGTTCTCGTTCCAGGGCCATCCGGAAGCGTCGCCGGGCCCGACCGATGTCGGCCCGCTGTTCGACCGCTTCGTGGTGCTGATGGAGCAGGCCAAGGCGTGATCAGTACGCCGCCGGCCCCCCGGTGGCGTCGCGATGGACCGTAAACCCCGCATCGCTGCTGCCCCTGGCGCGGCGCTGCGGTTCAAGATTCCTGATCGACAGCGTGCGATCACTCCCCCTTGTCACGCTGTACTGACTTAGAGAAGAAAATGCCCAAGCGCACTGACCTCAAGACCATCCTCATCATCGGTGCTGGCCCGATCGTCATCGGCCAGGCCTGCGAGTTCGACTACTCCGGCGCCCAGGCCTGCAAGGCCCTGCGTGACGAGGGTTACCGCGTGGTGCTGGTCAACAGCAACCCGGCCACGATCATGACCGACCCGGAGATGGCCGATGCCGTCTACATCGAGCCGATCAACTGGCAGACGGTCGAGAAGATCATCGCCAAGGAAAAGCCCGATGCGCTGCTGCCGACCATGGGTGGCCAGACCGCGCTGAACTGCGCGCTGGACCTGGCCGACAATGGCGTGCTGGAGAAGTACAACGTCGAACTGATCGGCGCCAAGCGCGAAGCGATCCGCATGGCCGAAGACCGCGAGCTGTTCCGCGTGGCCATGGGTGAGATCGGCCTGGAATGCCCGACCGCCGCCGTCGCCCACACCCTGGACGAAGCGCTGGAGATCCAGACCCGCGTCGGCTACCCGACCATCATCCGCCCCAGCTTCACCCTGGGCGGCAGCGGTGGCGGCATCGCCTACAACCGCGAAGAGCTGGTCGAGATCGTCAGCCGTGGCCTGGAACTGTCGCCGACCACCGAAGTGCTGGTGGAAGAGTCGGTGCTGGGCTGGAAGGAGTTCGAGATGGAAGTGGTCCGCGATACCGCGGACAACTGCATCATCGTCTGCTCGATCGAAAACCTCGACCCGATGGGCGTGCACACCGGTGACTCGATCACCGTGGCCCCGGCGCAGACCCTGACCGACAAGGAATACCAGCGCCTGCGCGATGCCTCCATCGCCGTGCTGCGCAAGATCGGCGTCGATACCGGTGGCTCGAACGTGCAGTTCGGCATCAACCCGAAGACCGGCCGCGTGGTCGTCATCGAGATGAATCCGCGCGTGTCGCGTTCCTCGGCGCTGGCGTCCAAGGCCACCGGCTTCCCGATCGCCAAGGTCGCCGCCAAGCTGGCCGTGGGCTACACCCTGGACGAACTGAAGAACGAGATCACCGGCGGCCTGACCCCGGCCTCGTTCGAGCCGTCCATCGATTACGTCGTCACCAAGATCCCGCGCTTCGCCTTCGAGAAGTTCCCGGCCGCCGACGCCCGCCTGACCACCCAGATGAAGTCGGTGGGCGAGGTGATGGCGATGGGCCGTACCTTCCAGGAGTCGGTGCAGAAGGCCCTGCGTGGCCTGGAAACCGGCAAGGTCGGTTTCGACCCGACCGGCCTGGACCTGGGCAACGAAGACGACCTGCAGACCCTGCGCCGCGAACTGAAGGCACCGGGTCCGGAGCGCCTGTTCTTCGTCGCCGATGCATTCCGCGCCGGCATGAGCGTGGACGAGATCTACGCGCTGTCGTTCATCGACCACTGGTTCCTGGACCAGATCGAGGAAATCATTGCTGCCGAAGCTGACGTCGCCGCCGGTGGCATCGACGCACTGGACGCCGCACGCCTGCGCAAGCTGAAGCGCGCCGGCTTCTCCGACGCACGCCTGGCGCAGCTGACCGGCACCAACGAAGCCGCCATCCGCGCGCTGCGTCGTGCGCACAAGGTGCGCCCGGTCTACAAGCGCGTGGACTCCTGTGCCGGTGAATTCTCCACCGGTACCGCCTACCTCTACTCGACCTACGAGGACGAGTGCGAGGCCGCGCCGAGCAACCGCGACAAGATCATGATCCTGGGCGGTGGCCCGAACCGCATCGGTCAGGGCATCGAGTTCGACTACTGCTGCGTGCATGCGGCACTGGCGCTGCGCGAGGATGGCTATGAAACCATCATGGTCAACTGCAACCCGGAAACCGTGTCGACCGACTACGACACCTCCGACCGCCTGTATTTCGAACCGCTGACCCTGGAAGACGTGCTGGAAATCGTCGAGCTGGAACAGCCGAAGGGCGTGATCGTGCAGTACGGCGGCCAGACCCCGCTGAAGCTGGCGCGCGCGCTGGAAGCCAACGGCGTGCCGGTGATCGGTACCAGCCCGGATTCGATCGACCTGGCCGAGGACCGCGAGCGCTTCCAGCAGCTGGTCGACAAGCTGGGCCTGAAGCAGCCGCCGAACCGCAT
The DNA here is from genome assembly GCF_059370655.1 of Stenotrophomonas sp. YJH_SMC_133. Classification (NCBI taxonomy): domain Bacteria; kingdom Pseudomonadati; phylum Pseudomonadota; class Gammaproteobacteria; order Lysobacterales; family Lysobacteraceae; genus Stenotrophomonas; species Stenotrophomonas sp. YJH_SMC_133. The sequence goes on from NZ_JCAFTW010000015.1 coordinate 43,675, forward strand.
CGCCCGCAACGACCAGGAAGCGCTGCTGCTGGCCCGCGAGATCGGCTACCCGCTGGTGGTGCGCCCGAGCTACGTGCTGGGCGGCCGTGCGATGGAAATCGTCTACGGCGAAGCCGACCTGGCCCGCTACGTGCGCGACGCGGTGAAGGTGTCCAACGATTCGCCGGTGCTGCTGGACCGCTTCCTCGACAACGCCGTCGAGTGCGACGTCGACATCATCGCCGACAAGGAGGGCAACGTCCTGATCGGTGGCGTGATGGAGCACATCGAAGAAGCCGGCGTGCACTCGGGCGATTCCTCGTGCTCGCTGCCGCCGTACTCGCTGTCGGCTGAAACCCAGGCCGAGCTGCGCCGCCAGGTGGTGGAGCTGGCCAAGGCCCTGAACGTGGTCGGCCTGATGAACACCCAGTTCGCGATCCAGACCAGCGACGAAGGTGCCGACACCATCTACCTGCTGGAAGTGAACCCGCGTGCCTCGCGCACCGTGCCGTTCGTGTCCAAGGCCACCGGCATGCCGCTGGCCAAGATCGCGGCGCGCTGCATGGCCGGCAAGAGCCTGGCCGAGCAGGGCGCGACCAAGGAAATCGTGCCGGACTATTACTCGGTGAAGGAAGCGATCTTCCCGTTCGCCAAGTTCCAGGGCGTCGACCCGATCCTCGGGCCGGAGATGCGCTCCACCGGTGAGGTGATGGGCGTGGGCCGCAGCTTCAACGCCGCCTTCGCGCGTGCGCAGGAAGCCGGTGGCATCAAGGCACCGCCGGTCGGCAAGGCCTTCGTTTCGGTCCGCGATCCGGACAAGAAACGCGTGCTGCCGGTGGCCAAGGCGCTGCTGGCGCGTGGCTACAGCCTGGTCGCGACCCGTGGCACCGCCGCGTGGCTGCAGCAGCACGGCATGGACTGCGAGATCATCAACAAGGTGGTCGAAGGCCGTCCGCACATCGTCGACTCGATCAAGAACGGCGAGATCGTCTACATCGTCAACACGACCGAAGGTCGCTCGGCGATCAACGACTCGTTCTCGATCCGTCGCGAGGCGCTGCAGCATCGCGTCACCTACTCGACCACCATTGCCGGCGCCAAGGCGCTGGTGGATTCACTGGAATTCCGCGGCACCGGCCCCGTCTGGTCGCTGCAGGAGCTGCACAAGGAGTTGAATGCATGAGAGCCCCCATCACGATGAAGGGCGCGCAGAAGCTGCGCGACGAACTGGATCACCTGAAGTCGGTCAAGCGCCCCAAGGTGATCGCCGCCATCGCCGAAGCACGTGAGCATGGCGACCTGAAGGAGAATGCCGAGTACCACGCCGCGCGCGAGGAACAGGGCTTCATCGAAGGCCGCATCAAGCAGCTCGAAGGCGAGCTGTCGCACGCCGAGATCATCGACGTGAGCAAGCTCAATGCCGGCTCCAAGGTGGTGTTCGGCGCCAGCGTGACGCTGGCCGACGTGGAAACCGACGAAGAGAAGAAGTACCAGATCGTCGGTGACCTGGAGGCGGACATCAAGCAGGGCCTGATCGCGATTTCCTCGCCGGTGGCGCGCGCGATGATCGGCAAGCTGGAAGGTGATTCGATCGTGATCGACGCCCCGGCCGGCCAGCGCGAGTACGAGATCGTCAGCGTCAGCTACGTGGACTGACCCGGTGGCAACGGCGACCCTGCTGTTGCCGGCACGCAGCCGCTTTGCCGCGGCTGCGCTGCCGGACGATGTGGCGCGCGCGCTTGGCCGCGCCACGACGGTGCAGGTCGCACCGGGTGAACGCGCGCAGCTGACGCGCCATTTCACGGTCGCCGCGCCGCAATGGCCGGTGGCCGCGTTGACCCGCCAGCGCGACGTCGGCGATGCCGCTGGCGCCAGCTGGCTGCGTGCCGATCCGGCCTGCATGGTGCCGGACATGCATGGCGCGCGGATGATGGCCTACGGCGAAACGCTGCGACCGACCCTGGCCGACTGCCTGGCCCTGCTGCCGGTGCTGCAGCCGTTGTTCGCCGATGCCGGATTCGTGCTCGACGCACCGGACCCTTCGCGCTGGTACCTGCGCCTGCCGATCGACCTGGCCCTGCCGGACTTCGACAGTCCGGACGAGGTGCTGGGCGATGACCTGTTCTCGCACCTGCCGGAAGGCGAGGTCGGCCGCCGTTGGCGGGCGCTGATGACCGAAGCGCAGGTACTGCTGCACAACCATTCCTGGAACCAGCAGCGCGCCGCGCAGGGACAACAGCCGATCAATTCGCTGTGGTTCTGGGGTGGTGGCGTGATGCCGGTATCGGTCAGCACGCCGCATGCGCAGGTGCGCAGCCGCGATGCGCTGCTGCAGGGCCTGGCTCTTGCGGCTGGCGTAGCCGTGGATGGCGAGCAGGCGGTGGATGCACTGGTTGATCTGCGCCAGCTGCGCTCGCTGCAGCAGCTCGGCAACGATGCGATCCGTCCGCTGCTGGCCGCGCTGAAGCGCGGCGAGCTGCAGCGGCTGGTGCTGGATTTCGAGGACGGCCTGCAGTTCCAGCTGGATCGCGGACAGCGCTGGCAGTTCTGGAAGAAGCCGCGCCAGCTTCACGACTGATCGGGGCCTCGGCCGAGCGGGGTCGGATCCGTTTTCCTAGGGAAAACGGCTCTGACCCCATTTTGTCTATCGATATCTGAAAGATGTGTCGACCAAGGTCGACACCTACCAGCAGCGGCGTGAACCTGTCGAAGGTGGGGCGGTGTCGGATTGCGGGGTGTCAGCCGCATGGATGCGGCTGCCAAGCCTACAGGGACGTACTTGCGGCGTCCCCGCAATCCGACACCGCCCCGCCAACCCACGGACTCCCCGCTGTTGCTGTTGCTTCGGATGTTGCTTCGGCAGGTGCAGGGCGCAGCCCTGCAAACAATCACCTCACCGTGCTGACCACGGTCGGCAGCTGCCAATGCCCTCCCGCCACGCCGCGGCACTGCCCGGTGGTGAACTCGCCGCTCTTCACGAATCGCGCACCATCCCAGGCCCAGTCGTGGCCGGAGAAGCAGTCACCGATGCCGCGCCCACGGAAGCGCCCGCGCAGCGTCGCGTCATCGCGATCAAAGTCCTCCGCGTTGGAGGTCACGAACTTCGCCTGGTACGGCGCCTTGTCCTGCACTACCCAGTAGCCGCTGCTGAAGTTGTAGGCACCCATGAAGCAGCTGGTGCTTGCCAGTACATGCTGGGCGTCCAGTCGCTGGATCTCGATCTCGTCTGTCCCACCCTCGCTCAGGCGGCCGCACTCATCCGGCTTCGGCAGGCTGGCGATCAGTGCCTTGCGCAGGCCCGGTGCGTTCGCCAGTGCCGCGTCCGAGGCGCGCGGTGCCATCAGCGTGCCGCGCATGATCACTGGCACCGGCAACGCCGCAGGCACGCTCGCTTCGGGCTTGTCGCCACGCCGCACCAGCGCACCGGGTGTGCCCAGCCGGCCCTGGGCCTCGTCCATCTTCAGCAGTACGGCCGCTGCACCGCTGTCGGAGATCGGCCACGCCTTGCCCTTGCCGTCGATGATGTCGATGCGTGCGTGGCGCGGCAGCGCGGCGACCAGCGCATCGGTCTGTCCCTGCTGCAGCAGTACTTGATCTCCGTCGCCGGTGTCGCGCACCGGGCCCAGGTCCTTGCCGTTCAGGCGCAGGCGCAGCGCCCCGGTCGGCGTCGCGCTTTCGCCATCCTCGCCGTTGCGCAGCCGCGCGAGCACCTTCGTACCCGGGCCGCCCACGCGTTCCAGCATCAGGCTGAGCAGATTGCCGGGTTGTTCCGGACTGTAGCCGGCGGCGCGGCAGGTGCCGGTGTTGTCACAGGCCAGCGACCAGTCGTTGTGTTGGAACTGCACGCCGGCCTTCGGTTCGGGCGTGGCGGCGTGGGTGGCCGGGGCCAGGGCGAGGCCCAGCAGCGCGGGAAGGAGCGTACGATGCATGCGTTGAAGTCCATTTCCGGGCCGACAAGCATGGAAGATAGGCTGGCAGATTCCAAATGCCAGCGATCGGGGTGGAGCCTCCTGCGGGCAGAGAGATCCGACCCCGCGCTATCATGGGGATGTCTTCCGCAACCCGGCGATGCCGATGTCCCTTGCCGCCGATGCTGCGCAGCCGTCCTCTGATACGCCGATGATCCGCCGCCGCGATGCGGTCGTACCCGGCAGCTGGCCAGACGGCACGCTGCCACTGCTGGCGCGACTCTATGCCAGCCGCGGCGCCGGTACGCCAGAGCTGGCACTGCCGAAGCTGGGCAGCCTCCACGCGCCGGAGCTGCTGACCGGCATCGATGATGCGGTGGGTCTGCTGATCGAGGCCATCGCCAACGACAAGCGCATCCTGGTGGTCGGCGATTTCGATTGCGATGGCGCCACCGCCTGTGCGGTCGGCGTGCGTGGCCTGCGCATGCTCGGCGCGCAACACGTCTTCCACGCGGTGCCGAACCGCATGGTGCACGGCTACGGCCTGTCACCTTCTCTGGTGGAGGAGCTGGCCGCGCTGCAGCCGGACCTGCTGGTCACGGTCGACCACGGCATCGCCTGCCATGCGGGCGTGATCGCGGCCAAGGCGCGGGGCTGGCAGGTGCTGGTCACCGACCATCACCTTCCCGGGCCGCAGCTGCCGCCGGCCGATGTCATCGTCGATCCCAATCTCGACGGTGATGCGTTCCCCAGCAAGTCGCTGGCCGGCGTCGGTGTGATCTTCTACGTGCTGATGGCCCTGCGCCGTCACATGCGCGAGGCCGGCGTCTTCGCCGATGGCAAGGGGCCGGACCTGACCACGCTGCTGGACCTGGTGGCGGTCGGCACCGTCGCCGACCTGGTGGCGCTGGATCCGAACAACCGGGCACTGGTCAGCGCGGGCCTGCGCCGTCTGCGCGCGGGGCAGGGCTGCGTCGGCCTGCGAGCGCTGATCGAAGCCAGCGGCCGTGACGCGGCGCGGCTGACCGCCACCGACATCGGCTTCGCACTCGGCCCACGCCTGAACGCGGCGGGCCGGCTGGAAGACATGGCGCTGGGCATCGCGCTGTTGCTGACCGAAGACCCGCGCCAGGCGCGGGAGATCGCGCAGACGCTGGAGCAGATCAACTCGGAACGGCGCGCCGTCCAGCAGTCGATGACTGACGACGCCGAGCAGGCCTTGACCCGCGTGGTGCTGGACATGGCCGGTCAGCGACCGGTCGCGGCCTGCCTGTTCGATGCCGACTGGCATCCCGGTGTGGTCGGCCTGGTCGCTTCGAAGATGAAGGATCGCCTGCATCGCCCGGTGATCGCCTTTGCCCCGGCCGAACCGGGCGCCGACACCCTGCGTGGCTCGGCGCGCTCGATTCCCGGCCTGCACATCCGTGACGCCCTGGCGCTTGTAGACGCGCGCCATCCGGGCCTGATCGAGCGCTTCGGTGGGCATGCCATGGCGGCTGGGCTGAGCATGCGGCTGGATCACGTCGATGACTTCAAGGCCGCCTTCGTCGCCGTGGTGCTGGAGATGCTCGATCCGGCCGCATTGCAGCAGCAGGTGCTCAGTGACGGCGAACTGGCGGCAGATGAGCTGGACCATCGCCACGCCGATGCGCTGCGCCTGGCCGGGCCGTGGGGCCAGGGTTTCCCCGAGCCACTGTTCGACGGCCACTTCGAAGTGGCCAACTGGCGCGTTCTGAAGGAACGCCACCTCAAGCTGGAGCTGCGCCTGCCCGGCGTGCCCGGCACCATCAACGCGATCCACTTCGGCGGCTGGCACGGCAACGCGCCATCACGTCACGTCCACCTGGCCTACCGACTGGCCTGCGATGACTACCGTGGCGGCAGCGCCATCCAGCTGATCATCGAACACTGCCTGCCCGCCTAGAAAAAGGGGACGGAGGGGATTAAGCCGCTTTTGCCTTGTTTGCCAATTGCGACTTAATCCCCTCCGTCCCCTTTTTGGGGGCCCGCCAACCCCGTTACGGTTGCCGGTGCGTTCAACGATCCACGATCCCACTGGAGTCCTGTCATGGTCTTCGCCCGTTGCTGCACTGTGTTGTTGCTGGCCCTTGCGGCCTGGCCCGCTGGCGCGCAGTCGCCGCCGATCTCCCGGCCGCAGGCCAGCACGCCGTTGCTGATTGCCCCGGCTGCCGAGCAGGCGGTCCAACTGCGACACGCCCGCATCGAAGGCGAGGTCCAGGCCGGCGTTGCCCAGACCCGGATCACCTTGGAATTCCACAACCCGAACCGTCGTGTGCTGGAGGGTGAGCTGCAGTTCCCGCTGGCTGATGGCCAGCAGATCACCGGCTTCGCGCTGGATATCAACGGCGAGATGCGTGACGCGGTGCCGGTGGCCAAGGACCGCGGCCGCCAGGTGTTCGAGGAAATCGCCCGCCGTGGTGTCGATCCGGGCCTGCTGGAACAGACCGCCGGCAACCAGTTCCGCCTGCGCGTCTACCCGCTGCCGGCCGGTGGCAGTCGGCGTGTGCAGCTGGTGATCCGCGAACCGCTGGCCTTCGCCGGCCAAAGCTGGCAGTGGACGCTGCCGCTGCAGTTCGCCGCCGGTGCAGCCTCGGTTGAACTGAAGGTGCATGCTCCCGACGCGGCCACCGCAGGTACTGCGCCATTCCGCATCAGCGCGGGCCAGCTGCAGTGGCAGGGCAAGGGTGCGCAGCTGCCGAAGCAACTCCAGTGGAACCTGCCGGCAGCCCGCCACGCACAGGTGCAGGTGGCGCCCTGGCAGGATGGGCACTACCTGTTGGCACAGCTGCCGGTGGCGGCCAGCAGTACACCCCGCACGTTGCCCAGCGAGATCGGCCTGCTTTGGGACGGCTCCGGTTCGGCGGGGCAGCGCGATCGCACGCGTGAGTTCGCCCTGCTGGATCGCTATTTCGCAGCGCTGGGTGACGGCACCGTGGCCTTGACCGTGCTGCGTGATCGCGCTGAACCGGTGCGTCGCTTCCGCATCCGCGCCGGTAACTGGAACGAGCTGCGCGCAGCACTGCAGGCGGTGCGCCCGGACGGTGCCAGCGCGCTGGCGCAGTGGCAGTCGCAGCCGGGCGTGAAGGAGTACCTGCTGGTCAGCGATGGGCTGTTGACCTACGGGCCGGAACAGCTGCCGGCGATGGCGCCGGATCAACGCCTGTTTGCGGTCAGCAGCGCCGGTGCGCGCACCGATGCCGTGCGACTGCGTGGTTGGACCGAAGCGCGTGGCGGCCGCTTCGTTGCGCTGGGCGAGGATGTTGATGCGGCGGCGCGCGAGCTGCTGTCGTCGCCGCTGGATGTGCAGGTCGATGCAGGGCGCGGCGTGCAGGACGTGGTGATCGATCGTCGCAGTGAAGCCCAGGGCTGGTTGTGGCTGCATGCACGACTGGCGGCCGACAGTGTGCCGATGCGGGTGCGCGTGGGTGGCGGCGAATGGCAGGCGCTGCCCGCCACGCAGAAGAGCAACGACGGAGAACTGCTGGCGGGCTTGTGGGCGCAGGCGCGCCTGCAGCAGCTGGCCGCCGACCGCCGTGGCAACCGCGAGGCGATGCAGCGGCTGTCGCAGCAGTTTGGCCTGGTCGGCCCGGACACCTCGCTGATCGTGCTGGAGACGTTGGAGGACTACCTGCGCTATGCGATCCGCCCTTCGGGCACGCTGCGCGCCGGGTACGACGCCAGGTTTGCAGTGCAGGTAAGAGATCGCGCCGCTGCTGATCGCGAGCGCATGGATGAAGTGGCGGCACGCTGGAAGGAGCGCCAGCAGTGGTGGAGCCGCAGCTGGCCGAAGGGTGTGCCGCCGCAGGCGAAGGGCGGGGCGCTGGAAGTGGCCTCGGCGGACTACGCGATGGAATCGGCGCCGGTGGCAATGCTCGCCGCGCCGGCCCCTGCGGCACCGCCCGCCCCGGCACCGCTGGCCGCCGCCGCCGAGCAGCGCATGGAAGCCAGCAGCGCGCGTGCACGTCGCTCGGCGCCTGCATCGAACAAGGCCCTGGATTCAATCACGGTCACTGGTGGTCGTGTCGCTGCGCCCGCTGCCGCCAACGAGGGCGAGCTCGGTATCCAGCTGGCGGCCTGGCAGTCGGATTCGGCCATCGCCCGGCGCCTGCGCCAGGGCCCGGCGTCGCAACTGTATGACCGCTACCTGGCCGAGCGCGATGCGCATGCCGACAGCAGCGCGTTCTTCCTCGACGTAGCCGACCTGCTGCTGGAGCAGGGTCAGCGCGACCTGGCACTGCGTGTGCTGTCGAACCTGGCCGAGATGGACCTGGACAACCGGCACCTGCTGCGCGTGCTCGGTTACCGGCTGATGCAGGCTGATGCCCCCGCACTGGCGGTGCCGGTGTTCGAGCAGGTGCTGGCGATGGGCCAGGAAGAGCCGCAGAGCTTCCGCGACCTGGGCCTGGCACTGGCAGCGGCCGGCAAGCCGCAGCAGGCGCTGGCGCCGCTGTACCAGGTGGTTGTGCGGCCATGGGACAGGCGTTTCGATGGCATCGCCCTGATCGCATTGGATGAACTGACCAACCTGGTGGCCCGCAGCACGCCCCGGCTGGATACCACCAGCATCGACCCGCGCCTGCTGCAGGCAATGCCGCTGGACCTGCGCGTGGTGCTGTCGTGGGATGCCGACAACAGCGACATGGATCTGTGGGTGACCGACCCGAACGGCGAGCGCGCCTACTACGGCAACCGCCTGACCTACCAGGGTGGGCAGATGTCGGAGGACTTCACCGGTGGCTATGGCCCCGAGCAGTTCTCTCTGCGCAACGCCAAGCCAGGCAAGTACAAGGTGGAAGCGAACTACTTCGGGAGCCGCCAGCAGCTGGTGACCGGCGCGACGACCCTGATGCTGCGCTTGACCACCCATTGGGGCACGGCCAGGCAGAAGGACCAGATGGTGACGATGCGCCTGAAGGATCGCGCCGAAACCGTGCTGGTGGGCGAGTTTGAGGTGCGTTGACCGCTCGGACGTCCGCGTAGCGTCGAGCTTGCTTGACTGCTTTGATGTAGAGCCGGGGCCATGCCCGGCTCACGGCACAGGCAGCCGAGCCTCGGCGCGGCTCTACAACGCCACGGTGCGCGCCTTTGACGCCGCTGGCGGATCGGCACGCAGGCCGAACAGGGGCCGCAGCCAGCGGCAGCGACGGATCAGCAGCTCGTGGATCAGCAGGCAGCCGCCGACGGTGCCGCCCAGCAGCAGTGCCGGTTCCAGCCATGGGCCCAGCTGCAGCGGTCTGAACCAGAACAACAGCACGATGATCAGGCTCTGGTGCAGCATGTACCAGGGATAGATCGCCTCGGTGCAGTACGGCAGCCAGCGGAACGGGCGGTCGAGGAAGACCTTTCCCCAGCCGAGGATGCTCAGCAGCGCGGTCCAGACGTAAAGCGACTGGCTGGCCCGGCCCTGCAGGTCCCAGAACGGTTCGGGCCATTGCCGCAGCGGGGAGTCGGCGGGCAGCACCTGGCCGAGGATGCGCAACCCCAGATACCAGCCAACGGCAGCAAGCGCCAGCCACAGCGTGGTGCGGCGCAGGGCGACCACGCGCTGCCAGAACACCGGCTCACGGCCCAGCAGGTAGCCGGCCAGGAATACCGTTGCGTACTTCGCGTGCTGGTACCAGTCGCTGAGCAGGGCATTGGTGGACGGGTAGATCGGCTCCAGCCAGATCACCCAGGCCAGCAGCAGGGCGGACGGAAGGCCGATCAGCAGCATCGGCGATGCTGCGCAGAACGCCACCGCGCGGCGCACCACCGCCGTTCCCAGCAACGGCATCAACAGGGCCAGGGCCAGCGTGTAGTTCCAGAGATACGCCAGGTACCACAGATGGTTCCAGGTGATGCCGTACTGCCAACCGGCGAAACTCCCTTCCGGCCATGGCCGCACCTGCCAATAGCGCAGCAGGAAGTGGCCGAAGCCGGGTGCCACGTGGCCGTTGGCTACGCCTTCGCAGTAGGGCTGGATCGGCACGATCACGAACATGCCGAACAGCAGCGGCAGCAGCAGCCGCCAGGTGCGCAGGCCGGCGAAGCGCAGCAACCTGCCTTCCGGCCGCATCAGCGCGATGGCGATACCCGAGATCAGGAACAGCAGCGACATCCGCCAGCGGTTGACGAACAGCATCGGCCACTGCAGCCATTCGGCGGTATGCACGCTCTTGAGGTGAAAGCCCCAGTCGTCCACGTAGGCCATGGCGGTGTGGTAGAGGATCAGCAGGGCGAAGGCGAACACGCGCAGGGCGTCGATGTCGTAGCGTCGGGTCATGGTGGTGGTGTGCCGGAGAGTCGAGCCAAGGTGACGCCGTCCGGTCCGTGCGGCGACCGGCAAGGGGCCGCTGGAACCGACGCAGTGACCAATGGCGGGGGTGGTGGGACCAATGGAGCCGCTACCCTTGGTCCCTTGAGGCAGGCTGGAGCACCGCAACGACATGGATGCAGCAATGACCCAGGGCCGACCATCGCGCTGGCGTACTTCAACCCGCCTGCTGGTATGGGCGGCGATCCTGTCGGCCTCGGCAGTGACCAATGCGCTGGTGGAAGTGATGGACGCCAGTCGCCGCGGCGCCGATCTCGGGCTGTGGGAGCCGATGATCTGGGAGTTCAGCAGCCTCGGTCTGATCCTGTTGACCCTGCCGTTGCTGTGGTGGGGCTGCGAGCGCTGGCCGCTGCATGCTGATACCTGGAGGCGGCGGTTGCCGCTGTATCTGCTGGCCAGCGTCGGCTGGTCGCTGCTGCACGTGGTGGGGATGATGCTGCTGCGGCATCTGGCCTACGCGTCGCTGGGCTACCGCTACCAGGACGATGCCGGCTGGCTGGAGCGCTTTGCCTACGAATACCTGAAGGATGTGCGCACGTTCGCGATGTTCGTGGCCCTTGAGCACTTTGCCAGCTGGTTCGGCAGGCGCAGGCAGGGCGAAGCGAGCCTGCTGGCCGAGCCCGACGTCGGCCCGCCGGTGGAGCCGGTCGAGCGCCCCCAGCACTTCCTGGTGCGCAAGCTGGGCAAGGAATTCCTGGTCGCCACCGCAGATGTGGAGTACGCGCAGTCGGCGGGCAACTACGTGAACCTGCGGGTGCGCGGCCACGACTACCCGCTGCGGATCACTATGGCGGTGCTGGAGCAGCGGCTGGACCCGGGCGAGTTCCTGCGCCCGCATCGCAGCTGGCTGATCAATCGCGGCCAGTTGCGCTCGATCGAGCCGCTGGACGGAGGCGAGGCCCTGCTGCACATGGCCGATGGAGCCAAAGTGCCCTGCAGCCGGCGCCAGCTGCCGGTCCTGCGGCAGGCGCTGGGCGGCGCGGGCGCGGGTAGAGTCGACTGTTGGTCGACTATCGCGCGCAGCGCGGGCTCCACCGCAACCTGAATGAAAAGCAGTCGACTACAGTCGACTCGGCGGGTCTACCAGTGGTTGGCTCCCAGCGGCAGGCCTGGTCCCTCATTCCGGGCGCCCCCGGCCTGCGGTATCATTGGCAGTCATCTTTTGAATGCATAACCGCCGACATGATCGAACTGAATCCTGTCCGCCAGCGCATCACCGATCTGACCGATCGCGTGCTGTCGCTTCGGGGGTATCTTTGACTACGACGCCAAGAAAGAGCGTCTTGAAGAAGTAACGCGGGAGCTGGAAAGCCCCGACGTCTGGAACAACGCTGAGTACGCCCAGAACCTGGGCCGCGAACGTTCCAGCCTGGAAAAGACCGTGGGCGGCATCGCCTCGGTGCTGGATGGCCTGAACGACGCCACCGAACTGCTCGAGCTGGCCGAGTCCGAGCAGGACGAGGACACCGCACTGGCGGTGGTCGCCGACCTGGACAAGCACCAGGCGCACGTGGAAAAGCTGGAGTTCCAGCGCATGTTCTCCGGCGAGATGGACAATGCCGCTGCGTTCGTCGACATCCAGGCCGGTGCCGGTGGCACCGAAGCCCAGGACTGGGCCGAGATCCTGCTGCGCATGTACCTGCGCTGGTGTGAATCGCGCGGCTGGAAGACCGAGCTGATGGAAGTCTCCGGTGGTGACGTCGCCGGCATCAAGTCGGCCACGCTGCGCGTGGAAGGCGACTACGCCTATGGCTGGCTGAAGACCGAGACCGGCGTGCACCGCCTGGTGCGCAAGTCGCCGTTCGACTCGGACAACCGCCGCCACACCAGCTTCACCTCGGTGTTCGTGTCGCCGGAAATCGATGACAACATCGACATCACCATCAATCCGGCCGACCTGCGTACCGACGTGTACCGTTCGTCGGGTGCCGGTGGCCAGCACGTCAACAAGACCGAGTCGGCGGTGCGCATCACCCACATCCCGACCAACATCGTCGTGGCCTGCCAGACCGGCCGCAGCCAGCACCAGAACCGCGACAACGCGATGAAGATGCTGGCCGCCAAGCTGTACGAGCTGGAGATCCAGAAGCGCAACGCCGAAAAGGACGCCGTGGAAGCGACCAAGTCCGACATCGGCTGGGGCAGCCAGATCCGCAATTACGTGCTCGACCAGAGCCGTATCAAGGACCTGCGCACCGGCATCGAGCGTTCGGATACGCAGAAGGTGCTGGACGGCGACCTGGACGAGTTCGTCGAGGCCAGCCTGAAGGCCGGCCTGGCCGTGGGCTCCAAGCGCGTCGATGCCTGATCGGCGCGCCTGCGCGGATGTCGTCACCCTCGTGCGCAACGCCGAGGGTGGCTGATCACGCTTCCGGTAGAGCCGAGCCCATGCTCGGCTGCTGTTGGCGCAGTAGCAGATGCGTCGAGCATGGCTCGACGCTACAACGGGTACGGCGGTAGCGATGATGCGCAGCGAAAGTGAACGCAAGGAACTCGGCGGCTTTCTCAAGGCCTGCCGCGCCCGTGTCGACCCCGCCACGCTCGGCCTGCCGGCCGGGCGGCGGCGCACCCCAGGCCTGAAGCGCGAGGAAGTCGCGCTGGCGATCGGGGTGAGCGTCAGCTGGTACACCTGGATCGAGCAGGGCCGTGAAGTGCGCGCCTCGCCCGAGGTGCTGGAGCGCCTGGCGCAGGTGCTGCGCATGAGCGACGACGAACGCGCCTACGCGTTCGCGCTGTCCGGCTACGGCGTGCCGCTGGAATCACCGGACGAGAGTGTGACCGACGGCCTGCGCCAGCTGGTGGAGGCGATGCAGCCGATCCCGGCGTACGTGCGCAACACCCGCTTCGACATCCTGGCCTGGAACCCGGCCATCGCCGATCTGTTCGTGGACTACAGCCAGCTGGCGCCGCACGAGCGCAATACGCTGCGGCTGATGTTCCTGTACCCGCCGTACCGCACGCTGATCCTCAACTGGGAAGAAATGACCCGCGGCCTGCTGGCAGGCTTCCGCGCGGCGATGGCGCAGGCGCCGGACAAGGCTCCGTTCCTGGCGCTGGTCGAGGACATCTCGGCGCACAGCGAGGAGTTCCGCCAGTGGTGGCCGGAGCACGATGTGCGTCGGTTCGATGAAGGTGCGAAGAAGTTGAACCATCCCACGCGCGGGTTGCTGGACCTGCAGTACGTGGCGCTGGTGCCGGAGAGCCGGCATGACCTTTCCCTGGTGACCTACCTGCCGCGGAAGTAGGGGGGTGTTCGGCAGGGCTGCGCCCTGCACCCGCAGAGGCCGAAGCGACAGCAACGGCAACAGCAACAGCGGACTATCCGAGGGATGGCGGGGTGGTGTGGGTTGACAGGACACGCCGTAAACCCGTCCATGGGGGCTCGATGGCGCCATCCATGGCGCCAACGGTCCTGCCAACCCACACCACCCCACCTCAGACAGATTTCGCGCGGTTGTTGGCAACTGCGGCTTTGTTCCGCGCGGCTGTTGGTAGGTGTCGACCTTGGTCGACACGATTTTTCTCTCAGATATCGAATGAGTCATCCACGCATGGCGTGGATCTACTGTGTCGACCAAGGTCGACACCCACCAACAGCAACGCACAGCGCCGTCCCGACAGATCGCAGAACTCTGTCGAAGGCGGGGTGGGTCCGGTTGAGGGGGCGTGAGCCGCATGGATGCGGCGACCGAGCTTACATGGATGTACTTGCAGCGTCCCCCGCAACCGGACCCACCCCGCCAACCCACGGAATGCCAGCTTCTGCCGTTGCCTTGGCTTGAAGCCTCTGCGGGTGCAGGGCGCAGCCCTGCCGATAACCCCATTCAGGCAGGTAAGTGCAGGTCACAGGATAAGCAGACGCCTTGTTGCCTCCGCCATTCGGGTCCACATTCCTGTGCAGGAGACGGGCCACCGCCCGTTGTCGAGACAACAGGAGCCCTGCATGTCCGCTGCCCCCACCACCGCCATTTCCCGCGATCCGGCCACCGGCCAGCAGATCGCCAGCCATCCCTTCGCCACCGACGCCGAGCTGGAAACAATCCTGGACCGCGGCCAGGTCGGCTTTGCGGCCTGGAGCGTCAAGAGCCTCGAACAGCGCGCAGACGTACTGCGTGCGATGGCCGCGGTGCTACGCCGTGACCGTGAAAAGCTGGCCGCGCTGGCTACCGCCGAAATGGGCAAGGTCCAGGCAGAAGCGCTGGCCGAAATCGAGAAGTGTGCTGTGCTGTGCGACTGGTACGCCGACAACGGTGCGCAGTTCCTGCGCGACGAACCGACCCAGGTGCCCGACGACAAGGCTTACGTGTCCTACCTGCCGCTGGGCGTGGTGCTGGGCATCATGCCGTGGAACTTCCCGTACTGGCAGGTGATGCGCGCGGCGGTGCCGATCCTGATGGGCGGCAACGGCTTCCTGCTGAAGCCGGCCGAGAACATCGTCGGTACCGCGCAGCTGCTCGACGCCGCCTGGCGCGATGCCGGCTTGCCGGAGGGCACCTTCATCGCGGCCAACATCAGCCGCGAGGGCACCAGCCGCGCGATCGCCGATGACCGCATCGCCGCGGTGACCCTGACCGGCAGTGTGGCCGCCGGTCGCAGCATTGCTGCCCAGGCCGGGCAGGCGCTGAAGAAGGTGGTGCTGGAACTGGGCGGTTCCGATCCGTTCATCGTCCTGGCCGATGCCGATCTTGATGCGGCCGTCGATGCGGCGGTGGCCTCGCGCTTCCAGAACACCGGGCAGGTCTGCATCGCCGGCAAGCGCATCATCGTCGAAGACGCGGTCTACGATCGTTTCGTGGCGCAGTTCTGCCAGAAGGTGCAGGCACTGACCATTGGCGACGGCCGCGACCCGGCGAACCGCATCGGCCCGATGGCGCGCCAGGATCTGCTGGAGCAGCTCGACGCGCAGGTACGTGCTTCGGTCGACGCCGGTGCGCAGCTGCTGGTCGGCGGTCACCAGCTGGATCGTCCGGGTGCGTTCTATGCACCCACCGTGCTGGCCGGGGTTGAGCCGGGCATGCAGGCCTTCGACACCGAAACGTTCGGGCCGGTGGCCTCGATCAGCCGCGCCCGCGACGCCGACCATGCGGTGGAACTGGCCAACCAGAGCGAGTTCGGCCTCAGCGGCAACCTGTGGAGTGGCGACCGCGCCCGTGCCATGCAGCTGGCGCGCCGGCTGCAGACCGGCGGTGTATTCGTCAACGGCTTCTCCGCGTCCGATCCGCGCGTGCCGATCGGCGGCGTGAAGAAGAGCGGCTTCGGCCGTGAGCTCTCGCACTTCGGCATCCGCGAATTCGTCAACGCGCAGACGGTGTGGTTCGACAAGCGTTGACGCGCAGCTTCCATCCTCCCTGCAACGATCCACCATCAGTCCAGCGAAAAGGACGGCATTCCAATGTCCAAGGGTTCAGATCTGCTTGTCGCCGCACTTGAGAACGAAGGCGTCGAGCGCATTTTCGGCATTCCCGGCGAAGAAAATCTCGACGTGGTCGAGTCGCTGCGCCATTCCAGCATCGAGCTGGTCATCACCCGCCATGAGCAGGCGGCGGTGTTCATGGCGGCCACCTATGGCCGCCTGACCGGCAAGCCGGGCGTGTGCCTGGCCACGCTCGGCCCCGGCGCGCTGAATTTCACCACCGGCGCCGCGTATGCGCTGCTTGGCGCATGGCCGGTCATCATGATCACCGGGCAGAAGGGCATCGTCGCCAGCAAGCAGGCGCGCTTCCAGATCGTCGACATCGTCAGCACGATGAAGCCGCTGACCAAGCTGGCGCGGCAGATCGTCTCGGCGCGCACCATCCCGACCATCGTGCGCGAGGCGTTCCGTGTCGCCCAGGAAGAGCGTCCGGGCCCGGTGCTGCTGGAGCTGCCCGAAGATATCGCGGCCGATGAGGTCGAGGGCGTGGCGCTGATCCCGCCGCACGCGGTGGATCGTCCCATTGCCAGTCCGGAGGCGCTGGATCGGGCGGCGGAGATCATCCGCAACGCCAAGCGCCCCCTGCTGATGATCGCCTCGGCGGCGTCGCGGCCGCAGTCCAGCGAAGCGCTGTCGGCGTTCGTGTTGCGCGCCGGCATTCCGTTCTTCACCACGCAGATGGGCAAGGGCGCGGTGGCCGGTGGTTCGGGCCTGTACATGGGCACCGCGGCGCTGACCGAGCGCGATTACGTGCACATGGCGATCGACCAGGCGGACGTGATCGTGACCATCGGCCACGAGGTCACCGAGAAGCCGCCGTTCGTGATGCGCCCGGGTGGGCCGACCGTGATCCATATCGGCTACTCGCAGGCGGCCGTGGAGCAGGTGTACTTCCCGCAGGTGGAAGTGATCGGTGACATCGGTCGTTCGCTGACCCAGTTGGCCGATCGTATCGAAGGCGCGGTGCCGAACGCTGACGCGCTGCTGCCGCTGCGCGCGACCATTCTGGAACACCTGGCTGACCGAGCCGAGGAGGCTGGATTCACGCCTCAGCGGCTGGTGCACGACGTGCGCCAGGTGATGCCGCCGGACGGCATCGTGGCGCTGGACAACGGCATGTACAAGATCTGGTTCGCGCGCAATTACCGCACCCAGGTGGCCAATACGCTGCTGCTGGACAATGCGTTGGCGACCATGGGCGCGGGCCTGCCGTCGGCGATCATGGCTTCGATCCTGTACCCGCAGCGGCGGGTGCTGGCGGTGTGCGGCGATGGCGGGTTCATGATGAACAGCCAGGAGCTGGAGACCGCGCGTCGGCTGGGCCTGAACCTGGTGGTGCTGATCCTCAACGACGGCGCCTACGGCATGATCCGCTGGAAGCAGGCGGTAGATGGCTTCACCGACTACGGCATGACCTTCAGCAACCCGGATTTCGTGAAGTACGCGGAAGCCTACGGCTGCAAGGGCCACGAGGTGCCCGCCATCGAGCAGTTCATCCCGACGCTGGAGGCGGCCTTCAACGAGGGCGGGGTGCACCTGGTGTCGGTGCCGGTGGACTATTCGGAGAACCAGCGGGTGCTGGTGGACGAGCTGCGGCAGGCGTTCCCCGGGACCGGTTGACGCCGGGACGAGCGCCAACCAAGGTTGGCGACTACCGGGGCATCGGTTCCCCGGAATCCGGTAGGTGTCGACCTTGGTCGACACACGGACCGCCAACCAAGGTTGGCGGCCATCTGGGCGGGCCCGGCCCAAGGCCGGGGCAGGGCGGTTTTGGTATGCTGGGCAACCGGCTGTGCCGGGTGCAACATCCCCCCTCACTACACGATTCCCGCAGATCCATGAGCGAAGCTACCGATACCCCCCCCGTTGACGAAAACAAGTTGATCGCCGAGCGCCGCGAGAAACTCAAGACGCTGCGTGGGCAGGGCATCGCGTACCCGAACGACTTCCGTCGCGAGGACTTCGCCGGCCGCCTGCAGGAAGAATTCGCCGATGCCGAGACCTGGACCGCCGAGGCGCTGGAAGGCAACGGCCGCCAGGTGAAGATGGCCGGCCGCCTGATGGCCAAGCGCATCATGGGCAAGGCCAGCTTCGCGCAGATCCAGGACGAGTCCGGCCGCATCCAGCTGTTCCTGCAGGGCGCGGTGCTGGGCGATGCCTACACGGCCTTCAAGGGCTGGGACGTGGGCGACATCATCGCCGTCGAAGGCGGCCTGACCCGTACCAAGACCGGCGAACTGTCGGTCAAGGCCGAGTCGATCCGCCTGCTGACCAAGTCGCTGCGCCCGCTGCCGGACAAGTGGCACGGCCTGGCCGACGTCGAGCAGCGCTACCGCCAGCGTTACGTCGATCTGATCGTGACCCCGGAATCGCGCGCAGTGTTCATCAAGCGCTCGAAGATCATCCGCGCCATGCGCGCGTGGCTGGACAACCGCGACTTCCTGGAAGTCGAGACGCCGATGATGCATTACATCCCCGGCGGCGCGGCGGCCAAGCCGTTCACCACCCATCACAACGCGCTGGACCTGGACCTGTACCTGCGCGTGGCGCCGGAGCTGTACCTCAAGCGCCTGACCGTGGGTGGCCTGGAGCGTGTGTACGAGATCAACCGCAACTTCCGCAATGAAGGCGTCAGCACCCGCCACAATCCGGAATTCACCATGATGGAACTGTACGAGGCCTATGCCACGTACAACGAAATCATGGACCTGACCGAGGGTGTGATCCGTGATGTGGCCAAGGCCGTGAACGGTGGCACCGAAGTGGAATGGGACGGCGCGAAGATCGACCTGGGCCCGGCGTTCCGCCGCTGGCGCATGGATGAGGCAGTGCGCCACCACAACCCGGAAATCTCGGCCGCTGATTGCACTGACCGCGATGCGCTGCTGCGCCATTGCGAGCGCTTGAAGATCCGCGTCAAGCCGTCCTACGGCTGGGGCAAGCTGTTGCTGGAGATCTTCGAGGCCACGGTCGAGCACACCCTGATCCAGCCGACCTTCATCACCGACCATCCGGTCGAGGTCTCGCCGCTGGCCCGTGCCAATGACAACGACCCGGGCTACACGGATCGCTTCGAGCTGTTCGTCAACGGCAAGGAGCTGGCCAACGGCTTCTCCGAACTGAACGACCCGGAAGACCAGGCCCAGCGTTTCCAGGCCCAGGTGGCCGCGAAGGAAGGCGGCGACGACGAGGCGATGCATTACGACGCCGACTACATCCGTGCGCTGGAGTACGGCATGGCCCCGACCGGCGGGCTCGGCATCGGCGTTGATCGCCTGGTGATGCTGCTGACCGGCAGCAGCTCGATCCGTGACGTGCTGCTGTTCCCGTACATGCGTCCGGAGCAGTAAGTCGTCTTTTTGACTCCCGTTTGTGCGCGCCGTCGCGAAATGAGACGGCGCGATTGACGCCTCCCGCGCTCGGCGTATCGTTAATGCACTACCTTGACGTCTGTTATGGCTTGATCGGCGCCAGGGGGAGTGCGCATTGTGGAGAGTCCGCTTCACAATGTGATGACGATCATGAACCGGGACGCATGACACGGGAGTCGGGCCGATGCAGGGTGCGAGCGTTCGCAGCAGCAGGGTATCCTCGCCTGCTGATGATCCAGCATGGTCGAGAAACCAGGCGGAGTACGCGTTGAACATCGTCATTGTTGACGACCAGACGTCCGCGCGGACGATGCTGCGTCACGTCATCGAAGACATCGCGCCGGAACTGAGCGTGTATGACTTCGGTGATCCGCTGACCGCATTGGCCTGGTGCGAGGCGCACCCGGTCGACCTGCTGCTGCTCGATTACCGCATGCCGGAGATGGATGGGCTGGAGTTCGCCCGTCGATTCCGTCGCCTGCCCAAGCACCGCGATATCCCGGTGATCCTGATCACCGTGGTCGGCGACGAGCCGATCCGCCAGGCGGCGCTGGAAGCGGGGGTCATCGACTTCCTGGTCAAGCCGATCCGCCCGCGCGAACTGCGCGCGCGCTGCTACAACCTGCTGCAACTGCGCCAGCAGACCGAGAACGTGAAGCAACGTGCGTTGTCGCTGGAGCAGCGCCTGCTGGCCAGCATGCACGAGGTCGAGGAACGCGAACGCGAGACCCTGTCGCGATTGGCCCGGGCGATCGAGTTCCGTGATGCCGGCACCAGTGCCTATCTCGAACGCATGGCGCGCGTTGCGGGGCTGATCGCCGAGCAGCTTGGCCTGCCCGAAGACGACGTGCGCCTGATCGAGATGGCGGCGCCGCTGCATGACATGGGCAAGATCGCCATTCCCGACGCGGTGCTGCTCAAGCAGGGCAAGCTCAATGACGAGGAGCTGGCGATCATGCGCCGGCACCCACGCATCGGCCACGAGCTGCTGAGTGGCAGCCAGAACCGTTTCATCCAGGTGGGCGCGCTCATCGCGCTGCGCCATCACGAGCGCTATGACGGCAGCGGCTATCCCGACGGCCTGGTCGGCGAAGCGATTCCGCTGGAAGCGCGGATCGTTGCTGTCGCCGACGTCTTCGATGCGCTGATCTCGCCCCGTCCGTACAAGGAAGCATGGACCATGGAAGCCACTCTGGCTTATCTGTACGCCCAGCGTGGGCGACTGTTCGATCCGCGCTGCGTGGATGCGCTGATGCGCGGCCACCAGCAGTTGATGGATATCTGCGCCCAGCACTCGACGGCATCGACGCGACCGGGTGGGTGACATGCAGGACCTGTTCGCGCGCGTGAGGCGTCGGCTGGCGCAGCGTCCGGATTCGGAACATGGCCAGGCGATCGTGCGGGTGGTGCTGATCTCGCTGATCCTGGTCTATGTTCTGTTGTCCGGCGCCCGCCTGCACCGGCTGGATCAGTACCAGGGCGCGCTGGCAACGGCGGTGACCGGGCTGGGCCTGTCGCTGCTGTTGTTCGGCTGGCTGCTGTGGAAGCCGCAGCGCTCGGACCCGCGGCGGGTGGCCGGGATGCTGGCCGATTACGGCCTGATTGCGATCGGCATGATCCAGATGGGTGAGCCGCTGGCGTGGGTGTATGCGGTGGTGATGTGGGTCACGGTGGGCAACGGCCTGCGTTTCGGGCCGCGTTACCTGACCGCTGCCATCGTGCTGGCGATGGTCAGTTTCGGCACTACCGTGCTGTTGACTCCCTATTGGCAGGCCAACCTGGGGCTGGCCATTTCCCTGTGGTTGGGGTTGCTGGCAGTACCGTTGTGCTGCTCCTCCCTGCTGCGCCGAAGGATGCGACATCCGACCATGGATACGATTCCCGCCGCTGGATCCGACAAGCGCTCGCTGTTGGCCCGCTTCAAGCAGCGCCTGTCCGGGCGCGAGGACAGCGAGCACGCGCAGAACCTGATCCGCATCATCATCACGGCACTGTTCATCAGCTATCTCGGCTGGCGCTCGCTGAGCGGCGGCGGTGAGGCGCTGACGGCGACGTGGCTGATCCTCGCCTTCGAGCTGACCATTTCCGCCGGCCTGCTGACCGCGATCCTGGTCAATCCGGGCGTGTCGCATGTGCGCCGCGTGATCGGCATGCTGACCGATTACACCTGCATGGCCTGGATCATGACCATCCAGGGCGAGCCGGCCGCACCGCTGTATGCGGTGATGCTGTGGGTGACGATCGGCAACGGCATGCGCTACGGCAGCACCTACCTGCGCGTGGCCACGGCCATGGGCTGCCTGGCCTTCCTGTGCACGGTGATGCTGTCGCCGTACTGGCGCGGCCACGATTATCTGGGCTGGGGCCTGCTGCTGGGCCTGGGCGCGATTCCGCTGTACTTCGATTCGCTGCTGCATGCCTTGACCCGGGCGGTGGCCGAGGCGCGCCAGGCCAACGAAGCCAAGAGCCGCTTCCTGGCCAACATGAGCCATGAGTTCCGCACGCCGTTGAACGGGCTGGCCGGCATGACCGAAGTGCTGGCCACCACCCGCCTGGACGACGAACAGCGCGAGTGCCTGAACACCATCCAGGCCTCGACCCGCAGTCTGCTGGCGCTGGTGGAAGAGGTGCTGGACATCTCCGCGATCGAAGCCGGCAAGGTGCGCGTGGAGTGGCACGAGTTCGCGCTGGCCGACGTGCTGCAGGCGATCAACCTGATCCTGACCCCGCAGACCCGCTCCAAATCGCTGGATTATCGCGTGCAGGTGGACGACAACGTGCCGCCGCGCCTGCTCGGGGATGCCGGGCATCTGCAGCAGATCCTGCTGAACCTGATGGGCAACGCGGTCAAGTTCACCGACAGTGGCTACGTGCATCTGCGCGTGTCCAGCCCCGATGCGCTGGGCAGCGAGCGGATGCGCCTGCGGTTCGAGATCGTCGATACCGGCATCGGCGTGCCGGTGGCGTTGCGCGGACGCCTGTTCAATGCGTTCGAGCAGGGCGATGTCGGCCTGGCCCGTCGCCATGAAGGCACCGGTCTGGGCACCGCCATTGCCAAGGGCCTGGTCGAGTCGATGGGCGGGCAGGTCGGCTATGCGCCGAACAGCCCGCGCGGCAGCGTGTTCTGGGTCGAGATCACGCTGGACGTCGCAGACACCTCATCAGCCCCGGCGGTTCCGTCCGAGGTGGCTGAAGCCGGCAATGTCATCGCGTTTTCCAACCCCTTCCTGCGCCATCGTGCACGGGTGCGGAGCCTGCGGGTTCTGGTCGCCGACGACCACGAGGCCAACCGCATGGTGCTGCAGCGGCTGCTGGAGAAGGCCGGCCACAAGGTCACCTGCGTCAACGGCGGCGCCGAAGTGCTCGATGCGCTGGAGCAGGCCAGTTACGACGCAGCGATCGTCGACCTGCACATGCCCGGCATGAGCGGACTGGATCTGCTCAAGCAGTTGCGGGTGATGCAGGCCAGCGGCATGCCTTACGTTCCGGTCATGGTGCTGAGCGCAGACGTCACCCCCGAGTCCATCCTGCGTTGTGAGCAGGCCGGCGCCCGCGCCTTCCTTGCCAAGCCCGTGGTGGCCACCCGCCTGCTGGAAGTGCTGGCCGATGTCGCCGCCAACACCCGCGCCGAGCCCGGCATCCAGTCGGTGCCTGCATTGCCGGTCGGCGATGGCGTGCTCGATACCGCGGTCCTGGACGAGCTGGCGTCGCTGGGCATGGGCGATGGCTTCGAACGCAAGTTCATCGACCAGTGCCTGGCGGACGTTGACGCGAGCATGGGCCAGCTGCAGGGCTGCGGCGAGCGCCAGGCCTGGGAGGATTTCCGCGAGCACGCCCACGCGCTGCGCGGCGTGGCAAGCAACCTGGGGCTTGTCCAGGTTGCCGCCTCCAGTGGCGAAATCATGCGCATGGCGGACTGGCAGCTGAAGGGTGAATGGAGCTCCCGCCTCGGCAACCTGGCGACCGCTCTGCGCAACGGCAGGAATGCGTTGGCTGCCCGTAGTGCGGGGGCACCGCACCGCGACGACAGCGAGCGCAGTCCGTCCTGACCCGCCAGACGATCAGGCCGGGTCGCCATTGCGCCGGGCCTGCGCCCGTACGAGCCGATCCATGGTGCGCAGGGACTTCTCGCCGAGCTGCATCGCAGTGTCTACCCAGATCTCGGTGATCCGCATCATTTCATGCAGCGGCACCATGGTGGCGATCTCGTTGACCTCACGCATCGCCGCCCAGGCGTGTGGGATGCGTCGGCTTTCCTTGATCACCTGTTCGACTGCGGCAACACCTTCGCCCACCGGCACCACGATGTCGACCAGGCCCATTTCCTTCAGCTGGCTGGCGGTGTAGAGGTTGCCTTCCAGCATGATCTTCTCCGCCAGCCGCGGACTGATCCGCTGGCACAGGAAGGAGTAGGCGCCCATGCCGGGGAACAGGTCGAACAGCACCTCCGGCAGGCCCATCAACACGCCTTCCTCGGCGACGATGGTGTGGCAGCTCAGTGCGGCCTCGAAGCCGCCCCCCAGTGCATTGCCCTGGACCAGGGCGATGCTGTGGGCACGGGTGCCCAGGCCGGCATGGAAGGCATGCACGCCGCGCACGCAGCGCTGGGCATAGTCGAGCAGGCGGGCGCGGTCGCCCTCGCGGATCAGGCGGCAGAACAGTTCGAGATCGCCACCCAGGTTGAACACGTCGCTGTCCGAGGCAAGTACGACATGGGGTGACAGAGCGTGCGAGGCGCTGAGGCGATCGCCCAGTTCGCGCTGGTAGTCGACGATGTCATCGACCAGGCGCGAGGCGAAGCACGGCCGGCCTGGCTGGTTGACCAGATTGGCGTGCATATGGATCCAGTAAACATCCCGCTCGGGTTCTTCGGTGATACGCAGGGTAGGGTGCTGCGAGGGACGGGTAATGATGGGGCGTACTGCAGACATGGGAGTTCTCCGTGTGACCGTCCGGCCAACCGCAGAGCGGACGGAGAGGAGTGAGGGGGCGAGCTGAACATGCGGCGGCGACTGATTCTATGCACCCGTCGTGAACCGCCCGCAAGCGCCGGGCCGGCCATGTTCCGGCAATAAAAAGACCCCGCCGTCTCCGGCGGGGTCCCCTGTACTGTCGTGTTGCCCGGAAACCCTTACTGGGCGGGCGTATCACGCAGCTCGCGACGGAGAATCTTGCCGACGTTGGTCTTCGGCAGCTCCTTTCGGAATTCTACGATTCTGGGGTGCTTGTAACCGGTCAGGTTGGCCCGGGCATGTTCCTTGACCATTTCCGCGGTCAGGTTCGGGTCCTTCTTCACGATCACGACCTTCACGACCTCGCCGGACTTCTCGTCCGGGACACCGACCGCAGCCACTTCCAACACGCCGGGCATCATCGCGATGACGTCCTCGACCTCGTTCGGGTACACGTTGAAGCCGGACACCAGGATCATGTCCTTCTTGCGGTCGACGATGTAGAAGAAGCCCTGTTCGTCCATCTTCGCCATGTCGCCGGTGTGCAGCCAGCCGTCGGCGTCGATGGCGGTGGCGGTTTCCTCCGGGCGCTGCCAGTAGCCCTTCATCACCTGCGGGCCCTTGATGCACAGCTCGCCCACTTCGCCCAGCGCCAGGATGTTGCCGTTGTCGTCCTTGATGCACGCATCGGTGGACGGGATCGGCAGCCCGATGGCGCCGTTGTACTCGGGCAGGGTGAGCGGGTTGATGCAGGCCGCCGGCGAGGTCTCGGTCAGGCCATAGGCTTCGACCAGGGTCACCCCGGTAACCTTCTTCCAGCGTTCGGCCACGGCACGTTGTACCGCCATGCCGCCGCCGAGGGTGAACTTGACCGAAGAAAAGTCGATCTCGTCGAAGCCGGGCGTGTTGAGCAGGCCGTTGAACAGCGTGTTGACGCCGGTGATGGCGGTGAAGCGGGTGCCCTTGAGCTCCTTGACGAAACCCTTCATGTCGCGCGGGTTGGTGATCAGGTGGTTGCAGCCACCGAACTTCATGAAGACCAGGCCGTTCGCGGTCAACGCGAAGATGTGGTACAGCGGCAAGGCAGTGATGATCACTTCCTTGCCCGGCTCGATGCCCGAGGTGGACAGCCACGCCGACGCCTGCTGCATGTTGGCAATCAGGTTGCGGTTGGTCAGCATCGCGCCCTTGGCCACGCCGGTGGTACCGCCGGTGTACTGCAGGAAAGCGATGTCGTCGTGGTCGATCTCGACCTTCGGAAGCGCGTGGCGGCTGCCCAGCTTGAGCGCCTGCCTGAAGCGGACGGCGCCCTTGATGTGGTAGTTGGGCACCATCTTCTTGACGTACTTCAGCACGAAGTTGACGATCGCGCCCTTGGCGCCGAGCAGGTCGCCCAGGCCGGTGGTGACCACGTGCTTGACCGGCGTATCGGCGATGACCTGTTCGACGGTGTCGCCGAAGTTGTCGACCACCACCAGCGCACTGACGCCCGCGTCGACCAGCTGGTGCTTGAGTTCGCGCGCGGTGTACAGCGGGTTGACGTTGACCACGGTCAGTCCGGCGCGCAACACGCCGAAGGTGGCCACCGGGTACTGCAGGCAGTTGGGCATCATCAGGGCGACGCGGTCACCCTTCTTGAGCTTGAGCTCACCCAGCAGGTAGGCGGCGAACTGGGTGACCAGCGCATCGGTCTCACCGTAGGTGAGCACTTTGCCGAAGCTGGAGTAGGCCGGACGGTCGCGGAATTTCGCGACGGAAGCGTCGAAGACCGAAGCTACCGAATGGAACTCGTTGATGTCGATTTCGGCGGGAACGCCTTTCGGATAGCTCTGCAGCCAGGGACGATCCAGACTCATATTCCCCCTCCAGGAATCGTGATGTATTAGGTTCCGGCCCTGAGCGTAGCGACAATGGCCGTTCATTGCAGCATACCCCGCCGTAGGGAAAACGCGAAGAGGCCCCGAAGGGCCTCTTTGCTTGGTCGTGCCGGCCGCTGGCCGGCATCTGCGCTCGATCGGGATTCCGGTGGATGCCGGCCAGCGGCCGGCACGACCGTGTCGCCAAGCGGGGCGCTTGCGTCAGTCCTGCTTGCGCACCGGTGCACCGTTGGCCTTGTAGTACGGCGCGGTGCTGCGGGCCAGCGGGGTGCGGCCGCGGATCACGTCGGCCAGCTTCTCGGCCATCATGATGGTCGGCGCGTTGAGGTTGCCGGTCACCACCTGCGGCATGATCGAGGCATCGACGATGCGCAGGCCTTCCAGCCCGTGCACGCGGCCCTGGCCGTCGACCACCGCCATCGGGTCATCGGCGTGGCCCATCTTGTTCGAGCACGACGGGTGGTAGGCGGTCTCGGCATGTTCGCGGACGAACGCATCGATCTGCGCATCGGTCTGCAGCGCGCTGCCCGGGGAAATCTCGCGGCCGCTGTACGGTGCCAGCGCCGGCTGCGCGAAGATCTCGCGGGTGATGCGGATCGCCGCGCGGAACTCGCGCCAGTCCTGCTCATGCGACATGTAGTTGAAGAGGATGCTCGGATGTTCGCGCGGATCCTTCGAACGCACGTGGATGCGGCCGCGGCTGGGCGAGCGCATCGAACCGACGTGCATCTGGAAGCTGTGCGCCTTGATCGGGTTGGAGCCGTTGTAATTGATCGCTACCGGCAGGAAGTGGTACTGCAGGTTCGGCCAGTCGAATTCGGCGTCGCTGCGGATGAAGCCGCCGGCCTCGAACTGGTTGCTGGCGCCGATGCCGGTGCCCAGGAACAGCCACTCGGCGCCGATGGCCGGCTGGTTGTACAGCTTCAGTGCCGGTGCCAGCGAGACCGGCTTCTTGCACTCGTACTGCAGGTACATCTCCAGGTGGTCCTGCAGGTTGGCGCCGACGCCCGGCAGGTGGTGCACCAGGTCGATGTCCAGGCTGCGCAGCAGGTCGGCCGGGCCGACGCCCGAACGCTGCAGGATCTGCGGCGAGGCGATGGCGCCGCCACACAGCAGTACTTCGCGGCGCGCGGTGGCACGCTGCGGCTGGTCGTTGTGCAGCCACTGCACGCCCACCGCACGCTTGCCCGAGAACAGGATGCGGTCGGTAAGCGCGTGGGTGACGATGGTCAGGTTCGGGCGCGGCTTGGCCAGGTCCAGGTAACCACGGGCGGTGCTGGAGCGACGGCCCTTCGGGGTCACCGTGCGGTCCATCGGGCCGAAGCCTTCCTGCTGGTAGCCGTTGAGGTCGTCGGTGCGCGGGTAGCCGGCCTGCACGCCGGCTTCGACCATCGCAGCGAACAGCTCGTTGTTACCGGCCTTCGGCGTGGTCACGCGCAGCGGGCCGTCGCCACCGTGGTAGTCATTGGGGCCGATGTCGCGGGTTTCCGCCTTGCGGAAGTACGGCAGGCAGTCCAGGTAGGTCCAGTCTTCCAGGCCCGGCATGCTGGCCCAGTTGTCGTAATCCATCGCGTTGCCGCGGATGTAGCACATGCCGTTGATCAGCGACGAGCCGCCCAGCCCCTTGCCGCGGCCGCAGTCCATGCGGCGGTTGTTCATGAAGGGCTCGGGATCGGTCTTGTACGCCCAGTTGTAGCGCTTGCCCTGCAGCGGGAAGGCCAGTGCCGCCGGCATCTGGGTACGGAAGTCGAGCCGGTAGTCCGGGCCACCGGCTTCCAGCAGCAGCACGCTGACATCGGCATCTTCGGTGAGGCGGGTCGCCAGCACGTTGCCGGCCGAACCAGCGCCGATGATGATGTAGTCGTACTCGTTGTGGGTGCTCATGGGTGTCTCCTGCAGGCCGGGGCGCGCTGCATGCAGGCGTCCCGGCGGAATGTCGGATCGGCGCGGTGGCCGGACGAGGGTGCGCGCTCGGGGCGCGCCGGTCAGAACACGCTGGCGTAGTCGCCCAGTTCCACCTGCACCGACTTGATGCGGGTGTAGTGGCCGAGGGTGGAGATGCCGTTCTCGCGGCCGACGCCGGATTCCTTGTAGCCACCGACCGGCATTTCGGCCGGCGACTCGCCCCACGTATTGATCCAGCAGATGCCGGCTTCCAGGCGGTGGATGATGCGGTGGGCGCGGCTGATGTCCTTGCTGACCACGCCGGCGGCCAGACCGAAGGTGGTGTCGTTGGCGCGACGCACCACTTCGTCTTCGTCGTCGTAGGCGAGGATGCTCATGACCGGCCCGAAGATCTCTTCCTTGACGATGGTCATGTCATCGCGGCAGTCGGAGAACACGGTCGGCAGAACGTAGGCGCCATTGGCCAGCGCGCCTTCGGTGGCACGGCCACCGCCGGTCAGCAGGCGGGCGCCTTCGGCCTTGCCGCTTTCGATGTAGCGCAGCACGTTTTCCATGTGCGGGAAGCTGGTCAGCGGGCCGAAGTTGGTTTCGGCGGCCATCGGGTCGCCGATGCGGATGCGCTTGACGCGCTCGACAACGGCGGCCTCGAACGCGGCGAGCATGCTGCGCGGCACGAATACGCGGGTGCCGTTGGTGCAGACCTGGCCGGAGCTGAAGAAGTTGGCCATCACCGCGATGTCGGCGGCGCGGTCCAGGTCGGCGTCATCGCAGATCACCAGCGGCGACTTGCCGCCCAGCTCCATGGTCACTTCCTTCAGCGAGGAGGACGCGGCGCTGGCCATGACCTTCTTGCCGGTGGCGACGCCACCGGTGAAGGAAATCTTCTCGATCACCGGGTGCTCGGTCAGCCACTGGCCGATCTCGCGGCCCGGGCCCTGCACGACGTTGAACACGCCAGCCGGCACGCCGGCTTCGGTGTAGATCTCGGCCAGCCGGATCGCGGTCAGCGGGGTCACTTCCGAAGGCTTGAACACCATCGCGTTGCCGGCGGCCAGGGCCGGGGCCGACTTCCACATGGCGATCTGGATCGGGTAGTTCCAGGCGCCGATGCCGGCGACCACGCCCAGCGGCTCGCGGCGGGTGTAGAAGAAGCTCGATTCGCGCAGCGGCAGCTGGATGCCTTCGATGGCGGTGGCCAGGCCGGCGTAGTACTCGACCACGTCGGCGCCGGTGACGATGTCCACGGTGGTGGTTTCGGCCAGCGCCTTGCCGGTGTCCAGGGTTTCCAGGTGGGCCAGCTCGTCGTTGCGCTCACGCAGGATCTCGACGGCGCGGCGCAGGATGCGCGAGCGTTCCATCGCGGTCATCGCGGCCCACACCTTCTGGCCTTCGGACGCGCTCTGCACGGCACGCTCGACGTCGGCCTGGCTGGCAACCTGCACTTCGGCGATCACCTCACCGGTGGCCGGGTTGACGGTCTTGAAGGTCTTGCCGCTGGTGGCATCGACGCGCTGGCCGTGGATGTAGAGCTGTTGGACGGGCAGGGTGGTCATGGGGCGTACTCCTTGGAAGGGGGCGGGTGCTGGAGCGCTTATAGCGCGACAGCCTGCAACTGGAAGTCGATGTAGCCGTAAGCGATGCGCCGGGACTTCTCGGCGTTGAACTGGCCGCCGACCAGGCTGCCGCGCAGCCACAGGCCATCGATCATCGCGGCCAGCCCGCGAGCGGCCAGGCGGGCCTGCGGGTGGGGCAGCAGGCGGTTGAACTGGTGGCACAGGTTGGAGAACAGGCGCTGGTCGTTGGCGCGCTGCAGCCGGGCCAGTTCCGGCTGGTGCATGCTCGCGGCCCAGAAGGTGAGCCAGACGCGCATCGCGGTGCCGTTGATCTGGCTGTCGTCGAAGTTGCCGTCGACGATGGCGCGCAGCTGCTCGCGCGGGTCGTCGCTGGCGTCGGCGCGGTAGCGGGCGACCGCGTCCTTCAGCTCGCGCAGGATCTGCCGCATTGCGGCATTGAGCAGGCCGTCCTTGTCGCCGAAGTAGTGGGCGACGATGCCGCTGGACAGCCCTGCCTTCTTCGCGATGGTGGCGACGGTCGCATCGGCCATGCCGATCTCGTCGATGGTCTGGAAAGTGGCCCGGATCAGCTGCTCGCGTCGTACCGGTTCCACGCCTTTCTTCGGCATTGTCTCTCCACGGATTGCGACCCGAAGGATCGGGCTGCCCGCCATTATGCTTTTTATTGATTGAACGTTCAATCAATAAACCCTAGGATGCGCTCGCGCCCCACGCCATGGGCCCGGTTTACCGGTCCGGCCCCGCCCATGTGCTCCCTCGGACTTGATGAGACGACCCCATGTCTTCCCTGGCTCATCCCAAGCGTTCGCCCCTGCGCTTGAACCGTTTTGTCTTCTTCAGCTCCTCGGTGTCGATCGGCATCCTCGGGCTGCTCACCGTTCTCTATCCCGAAGGCAGCGAGCACTGGCTGCAATGGGCGCAGGCCGAGGTGTCGGCCGCGTTCGGCTGGTGGTACATGCTGCTGATCGTGCTGTGCCTGGGCTTCGTGCTGTGGCTGGCGTTCTCGCCGTATGGCCGCATCCGCCTGGGTCACAACGAGGAATCGCCGGCCTTCGGCTACGTCGCCTGGGTCTCGATGCTGTTCTCGGCCGGCATCGGCATCGCGCTGCTGTACTACGGCGCCTACGAGCCGCTGGACCACTTCCTGCATCCGCCCGGGCAACCCGGCGGCACCGTGGCCGCCGGCCGCGAGGCGATGGTGCTGACCTTCCTGCACTGGGGCCTGCACGGCTGGGCGCTGTATGCGCTGGTCGGCGTGGCACTGGGCTATTTCGCCTACCGCCGTGACCTGCCGCTGGCGCTGCGCTCGGCGCTGTACCCGATCTTCGGTGAGCGCATCCATGGCCGCATCGGCGACATGGTCGATGGCTTCGGCATCCTCGCCACGCTGATCTCGATGGTCACCAACCTCGGCATCGGCGCGCTGGTGGTGCAGTCCGGCCTGGTCTACCTGTTCCACATCCCGGATACGCCGCAGGTGCTGGTGGCGATCGTGCTGGTGATGATGGTGGTGGCCACCATCGGCGTGGTCGCCGGTGTGGAGAAGGGCATTGCCTGGTTGTCCAACCTCAACGTGCGCCTGCTGTGCGGCCTGCTGCTGTTCGTGCTGGTCACCGGCCCGACCCTGCACCTGTTCGATGGCCTGATCCAGAACACCGGCGATTACCTCGGTGCGTTCGTGCGCAAGAGTTTCGACATGTACCTCAACGACCGGAAGGGTCGTGAGTGGATGGGCTCGTGGACGCTGTTCTACTGGGCCTGGTGGATCGCCTGGGCGCCGTTCGTCGGCCTTTTCGTGGCGCGCATCTCGCGGGGCCGCACCATCCGCGAAGTGATCATGGGCGTGCTGCTGATCCCGCTCGGCTTCACCCTGGCGTGGCTGTCGATCTTCGGCAACACCGCCATCGACCTGGTGCTCAACCATGGCCAGGCGATCCTGGGTGACGTGGCCCAGCACGATGCGGCGATGACGCTGTTCAAGCTGCTGGAATACCTGCCCGCCGCGCCGTACGTGGCCGGTGCCGCGGTGGTGATCGGCTTCGTGCTGTTCCTGACCCCGGTCGATTCGGGCACGCTGATGATCGCCAACCTGTGTACCCGTCGCGTTGACGATGGGGTGGAAGATGGCCATGACGCGCCGATCTGGCTGCGCGTGTTCTGGGCCGTCGGCATCACCGTAGCCAGCGTCGGGCTGCTGCTGGCCGGCAATTTCAGCGCAATGCAGACGGCGGTGGTGCTGTGCGGCCTGCCGTTCTCGTTCACCCTGGCGTTCTACATGTGGGGCCTGCTGAAGGCGCTGCGCGCCGACCCGGACGCGCCGCGCCGGTGACCGCGCATCTGGCGCCCATCCCGGTGCCGCCGGAGATGCGGTAGAGCCAGGCCATGCCTGGCTGCAGAGAAACAGGAAGGGCCGGATCCGCGAGGATCCGCCCCTTTTGTTGGGTAGTCGACCAGCAGTCGACTCTACCGAGAGCGGAACGTTACTTGCTGGCCAACTGGCGCAGCACGTACTGCAGCAGGCCACCATGACGGAAGTACTCGACTTCCTTCGGGGTCAGCAGCATCACCGACACCTCGAAGGTCTTCTTCGTGCCGTCGGCCTTGGTCGCGGTGACCGTGGCGCGCTTGCTGGCACCGTCCTGCAGGCCGGTGATGTCGATCACTTCCGAGCCGTCCAGGCCCAGGCTCTGCGCGTTCTCGCCGTTGCGGAACTGCAGCGGCAGCACGCCCATGCCGACCAGGTTGGAGCGGTGGATGCGCTCGAAGCTTTCGGCGATGACTGCCTTCACCCCCAGCAGCAGGGTGCCCTTGGCAGCCCAGTCACGCGACGAACCGGTACCGTATTCCTTGCCGGCCAGCACCACCAGCGGCACCTTGTCGGCCTTGTACTTCATGGCCGCATCGTAGATCGCCAGCTTTTCCGGCTGGCCGCCACCGGCCGGGTAGTACAGGGTGTTGCCGCCTTCCTCGCCACCGAACATCAGGTTCTTGATGCGGATGTTGGCGAAGGTGCCGCGGACCATCACGTCATCGTTGCCGCGGCGGCTGCCGTAGCTGTTGAAGTCGGCCGGCTGCACGCCGCGCTCCTGCAGGAAGCGGCCTGCCGGCGAGTCCTTCTTGATGTTGCCGGCCGGGGAGATGTGGTCGGTGGTGATCGAATCGCCGAACAGGCCCATCACGCGCGCGCCGTGCACGTCGTTGATGCTGCCGGTCTGCATGGTCATGCCATCGAAGTAGGGCGGGTTCTTGATGTAGGTGGAGGCATCGCTCCACGCGTACAGGTTGCCGTCCGGCGAGGCGATGGTGTTCCAGCGGGTATCACCCTTGAACACGTCGGCGTAGTTCTGCTTGAACATCTCCGGCCCGATGGTGGCGGCGATGACGTCGCCGATTTCCTTGTTGCTCGGCCAGATGTCGCGCAGGAACACTGGCTGGCCATCGCTGCCGGTACCCAGCGGCTGGGTGGTCAGGTCGATGTCGGTGGTGCCGGCGATGGCGTAGGCCACCACCAGCGGCGGGCTGGCCAGGTAGTTCATCTTCACTTCGGGGTGCACGCGGCCCTCGAAGTTGCGATTGCCCGACAGCACCGAGGTGACCACCAGGTCGCCGGTGGCGATGCCGGCGCTGACTTCGGTCGGCAGCGGGCCGGAGTTGCCGATGCAGGTGGTGCAGCCGTAGCCGACCACGTAGAAGCCGATCTTTTCCAGCTCCTTCAGTACGCCGGCCTTTTCCAGGTAATCGGTGACCACCCGCGAGCCCGGCCCGAGCGAGGTCTTCACCCACGGCTGGCGGTTCAGGCCCTTGGCGGCCGCATTGCGGGCCAGCAGGCCGGCGCCGATCATCACCGCCGGGTTGGAGGTATTGGTGCACGAAGTGATGGCAGCGATGACCACCGCGCCGTCCTTCAGGCGGACCTTGCGGCCTTCGATCTCGATGTCGGCGAAGCCCTTGGCCAGCTGCTCGTTGCCGACCGCGGCGCCGCCGCCTTCGTTGACGAACGAGGAGACGTCGTCGCTGCGCTTGTCACGGTTGGCGGTCATGCCGACCAGGGCTTCACGGTAGTTCTTCTGCACGTCTTCCAGCAGCACGCGGTCCTGCGGGCGCTTCGGGCCGGCCAGCGACGGCTTCACCGTGCCCATGTCCAGTTCCAGCGTGGTGCTGTACTGGGCGTGCGGGCTGCCTGGCTCGTGCCACAGGCCCTGCGCCTTGGCGTAGGCCTCGACCAGGTTGATCTGCTCTTCGCTGCGGCCGGACAGGCGCAGGTAGTTCAGCGACTCGGCGTCGATCGGGAAGATGCCACAGGTGGCGCCGTATTCCGGGGCCATATTGCCGATGGTGGCGCGGTCGGCCAGCGGCAGGTGCTGCAGTCCGTCACCGTAGAACTCGACGAACTTGCCGACCACGCCCAGCTTGCGCAGCATCTGGGTGACGGTCAGCACCAGGTCGGTGGCGGTGGCACCCTCGGGCAGCTTGCCGGTCAGCTTGAAGCCGACCACCTGCGGGATCAGCATCGACGATGGCTGGCCGAGCATGGCGGCCTCCGCTTCGATGCCGCCAACGCCCCAGCCCAGCACGCCGATGCCGTTGATCATCGTGGTGTGGCTGTCGGTACCGAACACGGTATCGGGGTAGGCCACGGCTTTGCCATCCTTCTCCGCGGTCATCACCACGCGGGCGAGGTTTTCCAGGTTCACCTGGTGGACGATGCCGGTGTTCGGCGGCACCACCTTGAAGTTGTCGAAGGCCTTCTGGCCCCAGCGCAGGAAGCCGTAGCGTTCCTGGTTGCGCTGGAATTCGATCTTGCCGTTGAGGTCCAGTGCGTCCGGCTTGCCGAACACATCGACCTGCACCGAGTGGTCGATGACCAGCTCGGAAGGAATCTGCGGGTTGATCTGCTCCGGCGAGCCGCCGAGCTTGACCACCGCATCGCGCATCGCGGCCAGGTCGACCACGCAGGGTACGCCGGTGAAGTCCTGCAGGACCACGCGCGCCGGCATGAAGGCGATCTCGGTGTCCGGTTCTGCCGCCGGATTCCAGCGGGCCACGGCTTCGATGTGGTCCTTGCCGACGGTGATGCCGCCGTCCTCGTGCCGGAGCAGGTTCTCCAGCAGGATCTTCATCGAGTAGGGCAGGTGGGAGATATCGAAGCGCTGGCCCAGCGTGGGCAGGCTGAAGTAGTCGTAGGTCTTGCCGCCGACGTTCAGCTGGCTGCGGGTGGAGAACGAATCGCTCATGCGGGGTAACTCCTTCTTGCGGATGGCTTGCTCTGGCCCGTGCGTGCAGGGGCCTGCTTGCGGTCGCCGGTGGCATTCCGGCCCCGGATCCTGCCCAGTATCGGCGATCCAGCGCCCGGCAATGACCCGGCTGGCTTGGAACGCAAGGTTACAGCGGTGTGTGTAGCCTTCGTGTCAGCGCGTGCGGTCGTCGCCCGCTGGCCCGAACGCAGACGGGACGCCCATGGGCGTCCCGTCCGGAAGTGCGTGTCGAGCAGGACTTACTTGCCGTTGGCGGCATCCAGCAGCGGATTGCCGGTCTTGCCAACAGCGTTGCTCTTGGACTTGGCCGTCAGCACACCCTGCTTGTTGAATTCCAGGACGGTCGCTTCCTGGATGTTCTTGCCGAAGGTCTTGATCTTCACGTAGTCGTAGTACCAGACCTGGGTGTCGCCCAGCTGTTCGCGGCGGCCGGGTGCGCCGAACTTCTCACGGACCTGGTCCTGGCTGGTCTTGCCGACTTCCAGGGTGTCCATCTGCTGTTGGGTGATCTCGACGCCGGTGGTGTAGGCGCCGAACGGATTGGCGTGGGCTGCCGTCGTCGAAAGGGCCAGCGGGGCAGCCAGCATCAGGGCAAGGGTCAAGGCGCGCATGGAACATCCTTTTATGGCGGGTAGGTGCGGGCGGCACGCGGTGCGTCCAGCCCGGGGCCGCAGCAGGTCGCTGCGGAGCCAGTCTAACCCCCGGATGCGACCAGCGCAGGATCGCGGTCACGGATTGGGCGG
This sequence comes from Stenotrophomonas sp. YJH_SMC_133, assembly GCF_059370655.1. Taxonomy (NCBI): domain Bacteria; kingdom Pseudomonadati; phylum Pseudomonadota; class Gammaproteobacteria; order Lysobacterales; family Lysobacteraceae; genus Stenotrophomonas; species Stenotrophomonas sp. YJH_SMC_133. The sequence goes on from NZ_JCAFTW010000015.1 coordinate 78,986, forward strand.
GTTTGTTCCAGATGCTGCGAGTATGTATAATTCATGCATACTTTTTGAGGCGTACCCCCCATGGAAGCCACCGTTGCTGAACGCGGACAGATCACCCTGCCCAAGGCGGTGCGTGATGCCCTCGGCCTGACCAAGGGCACGCTGCTGAAGGTCGAGCTGGACGGCAGCCGCATCATCCTGCGCAAGAGTGTTGACGATGCCATTTCACGGGCGCGCGGCAAGTTCGCGCTGGACGGCTTCGAATCGTCCGACGCGGCGGTGCGCGCGGTGCGTGACGAGGAGTAAGCCGTGATGATCGCCGTCGATTCACCGGTGCTGGTCGAGCTGCTCAGCAATGGTCCGCAGGCCGATGCCGTGGAAGCCATCCTCAGGCAGAGCCTGGTCGGTGGCCGCGTGGTGGTCTGTGGCGCGACGTTGGCCGAAGTCTGCGCATCGCTGCGCGGCGGTGCCGAAGTGCTCGAAGCGCTGGAAGAGATGGGTGTGCATTTCAATCCGATGGAAGCCAAGTCGGCACTGCGCGCCGGCGAGATGCACCGCCGTCATCGCCAGCGCGGCGGCAGCCGCCGCAGCCTGGACGAATTCATGGTCGGCGCCCACGCACTGCTGCAGTGCGACGGCCTGATCACCTGGAACGACACGTTTTACCGCGACTACTTCAAGGGCCTGAAGCTGATCGTGCCGCAAGCCTGAGCCCACTTTGTTATTTCAACCTACGCATTACCCGGGAGTTGTCATGTTGGAAGCCTACCGCCACCACGTCGCCGAGCGCGCTGCGCTTGGCATCCCGCCGCTGCCGCTGAGCGCGCAGCAGACGGCCGATGTCATTGAACTGCTGAAGAACCCGCCGCAGGGCGAGGCCGAGTTCCTGCTCGACCTGCTGACCCACCGCGTGCCGGCCGGCGTCGATGACGCAGCCAAGGTCAAGGCCTCGTACCTGGCCGCGATCGCGCTGGGCAGCGAGCAGAACCCGCTGATCAGCCGCGAGCGCGCCACCGAACTTCTGGGCACCATGCTCGGCGGTTACAACGTTGCGCCGTTGGTGCAGCTGCTTGACGACACCAGCGCCGGCACCATTGCTGCCAATGGCCTGAAGAAGACCCTGCTGGTGTTCGACGCGTTCCACGACGTGCAGGAAAAGGCCAAGGCCGGCAACGCCAACGCCCAGGCCGTGCTGCAGAGCTGGGCCGATGCCGAGTGGTTCACCAGCAACCCGGAAGTGCCGCAGAGCCTGACCGTCACCGTGTTCAAGGTGCCTGGCGAGACCAACACCGACGACCTGTCGCCGGCACCGGATGCGACCACCCGCCCGGACATCCCGATGCACGCCCTGGCGATGCTGAAGAACAAGCGCGACGACGCGCCGTTCACCCCGGAAGAAGACGGCAAGCGCGGCCCGATCCAGCAGATCCTCGACCTGAAGGACAAGGGCCACCTGGTTGCCTATGTCGGCGACGTGGTCGGTACCGGCTCCTCGCGCAAGTCGGCCACCAACAGCGTGCTGTGGTGGACCGGTGATGACATTCCGTTCATCCCGAACAAGCGCGCCGGTGGCGTCTGCCTGGGTTCGAAGATCGCCCCGATCTTCTACAACACCATGGAGGATGCCGGCGCACTGCCGATCGAGCTGGACGTGTCGAAGATGGAGCACGGCGATGTGGTCGAGCTGCGTCCGTACGAAGGCAAGGCGCTGAAGAACGGTGAAGTGATCGCCGAGTTCCAGGTCAAGTCCGAAGTGCTGTTCGACGAAGTGCGTGCCGGTGGCCGCATTCCGCTGATCATCGGCCGTGGCCTGACCGGCAAGGCGCGCGAAGCGCTGGGCCTGGCCCCGACCAACCTGTTCCGCCTGCCGGTGCAGCCGGCCGACACCGGCAAGGGCTTCTCGCTGGCACAGAAGATGGTCGGCCGCGCCTGTGGCCTGCCGGAAGGCCAGGGCATGCGCCCGGGCACCTACTGCGAACCGAAGATGACCTCGGTCGGCTCGCAGGACACCACCGGCCCGATGACCCGTGACGAGCTGAAGGACCTGGCCTGCCTGGGCTTCTCGGCCGACCTGGTGATGCAGTCGTTCTGCCACACCGCCGCCTACCCGAAGCCGGTGGACGTGAAGACCCACCACACCCTGCCGGAGTTCATCTCCACCCGTGGCGGCGTTTCGCTGCGCCCGGGCGACGGCGTGATCCACAGCTGGCTCAACCGCATGCTGCTGCCGGACACCGTGGGTACCGGTGGTGACTCGCACACCCGCTTCCCGGTGGGCATTTCGTTCCCGGCCGGTTCGGGCCTGGTCGCCTTCGCTGCGGCCACCGGCGTGATGCCGCTGGACATGCCGGAGTCGGTGCTGGTGCGCTTCAAGGGCAAGATGCAGCCGGGCGTGACCCTGCGTGACCTGGTCAACGCGATCCCGCTGTACGCGATCAAGTCGGGCCTGCTGACCGTGGCCAAGGCTGGCAAGAAGAACATCTTCTCCGGCCGCATCCTGGAAATCGAAGGCCTGCCGGAGCTGAAGGTCGAACAGGCGTTCGAACTGTCCGACGCCTCGGCCGAGCGTTCGGCGGCCGGTTGCTCGGTGCGCCTGAACAAGGAACCGATCATCGAGTACCTGACCAGCAACATCACGCTGCTGAAGTGGATGATTGCCGAGGGCTACCAGGATCCGCGTTCGCTGCAGCGTCGCATCGAGAAGATGGAGGCGTGGCTGGCCAACCCGCAGCTGCTGGAGCCGGATGCCGACGCCGAGTACGCCGCCGTCATCGAGATCGACCTGGCCGACATCCACGAGCCGATCGTGGCCTGCCCGAACGATCCGGACGACGTGAAGACCCTGTCCGAAGTCGCTGGCGCCAAGATCGACGAAGTGTTCATCGGTTCGTGCATGACCAACATCGGTCACTTCCGTGCCGCTGCCAAGCTGCTGGAAGGCAAGCGTGACCTGCCGACCCGCCTGTGGGTGGCCCCGCCGACCAAGATGGACGCCTCGGAGCTGACCAAGGAAGGCGTGTACGGCACCTTCGGCGCCACCGGCGCCCGCATGGAAATGCCGGGCTGCTCGCTGTGCATGGGCAACCAGGCGCAGATCCGCGAAGGCTCCACCGCGATGTCGACCTCGACCCGCAACTTCCCGAACCGCCTGGGCCGCAACACCAACGTGTACCTGGGTTCGGCCGAACTGGCCGCGATCTGCTCGCGTCTGGGCCGCATCCCGACCAAGGAGGAGTACATGGCGGACATCGGCGTGATCAACGCCAATGGTGCGGAGATCTACCGCTACATGAACTTCGACCAGATCGAGGAATACCAGGACGTGGCCAACACGGTCGCTGCCTGACGCGGTAGTGCCGGCCGCTGGCCGGCACGCCGTTGAAACGAAGAACCCCCGGTGAGAACCGGGGGTTCTTCGTTTGGGGGCGTACCCAGGTTCAGGCCTGGGTAACGGCGGCCGCTTCCTCGGCCACGGCCGGCGTTTCCGCCGGAAGCTCGGCTTCCACCGCAGGCTGCGGCAGAACGCCATGGTCGGGGAACAGGCGGGGCAGCTCAGCCACGAAACGCGCAATGCAGGCCTCGGCGAACTCACGCGACGCCGCCTTGGCCTTCGCATAGTCGTCTGCCTGCCATTCCTGCAGCGGGGCAACCCGTGCTTCGTCCCGGCAGTGCACGCCCTGGCCGCCACTGGCGCTGCGGAACAGCTTGCGCACCACCGGGAAGCCGATGGTTACATCGTGGCGCAGCTCGTAGGGGGTCTCTGCATCGCTGAGCTTCTGGTACACCAGCGACCACTGGCCGGCGCTGGCTTCCACGGTGCGCTCGTCGCTGGGAATGGCGCCGGGATGGGCCGCGAAATAGAGTGCCAGCTGCTCGCGGATCATGCCGGGCAATGCGCCGAAGGCCGGGCTGGGCACAGAGTGGATGTCCTCGCCACGGACGTTGTTCTTGCTGAAGCTGTTGCTGGTGCCGATGTCACCCACGCCAGTGACGAACGCCAGAGCAGACAGGCCGACCTTGGCCGCGGTGACGGCAGCGGTGTCGGCACGCATCACCAGGCGCAGCACGTGATCGCCCACGCGATTGCCGTTGGGGCCTGCACCCAGTCCGGAGGTGACCTTGATGTGCTGCAGGCTGCTGTAGTCGACAGGAGGTGCCACGGCGGCTGTGACATTCCCGATGGCCGGATCGGCCGCGGTGGGGGCGTGCACCGCGTCTGGCGCGGTCGCCGCATCCGTTGCTGGATCGAGCGTTGATCCGCTGGTGACCGCGGAATCCACGGCAGGCGTGGGTGTGGATGCTTCGTCGTTGGCGTAGGCCGACGGCGCCAGCAGCAGGGTGGCCGCGATCGCGGCGGTGAGGCAGGTTGGGCGTAATGCCACGGTAGTACTCCTTGGGGAAACGAAGATGAGGCGCTGTGTGCGCTCTGGTGGTTGATGCCCGGCGAAGGCCGAAGGTAGGGGAGCGATTGCTCAGCGCGGCGCGAATTCCCTGATCGGGAACGCATTGCAATGGGCGATCGCAGCGGCGATGTCGACCGGAGCATCGGCGGCGGCACTGCGGCGCCTGTTCACCGTGGCCGCCTCTTCCCACAGGCTGGGCAATACCTGCGGTGCGTCCAGTACGCGTTCGCGCACGGCATCGTGAAGGGCGCTGCTGTAATCGGTAGCCGGTACCACCACGCACAGGCGTGTGCCGGGATTGCTGCTGGCCTGCTGCAGCATCTTCCGCAGTGCCTCGGTGCTGCCCGCGTCGTCGGTCAACCGTTCCGGTGCGCCGCCCTGACGGGCATCCTGGATCTGCAGCTGGCCTGGGCTGAACAGCAGGACCTGCATGTCCTGCCGCGGTTCAATGCGGACCGGCGCACGCGTGCCCTCACAGCTGCTGGGGGTCCTGCGTGCGACCTGTGGCGTCGTGCTGCCATCGGCGTGTACCTGGCGCAGATGCAGGCGGCACATCTTGTCGGCCACTTCCATTTCCACTTCGTAGTCCTGCCCGGGCCTGGCCACGAACTGACCCGACAACTGCCCGTCGCAGTACATGCGGCTTGATGCGTCGAAGCGCGCTTCGACGATCAGCGGCTTGCCGCCGGCGACTTCGTACTCCTGGTAGCTGAGCATGGAGAACCGCTCGTTCTCCTTGCTGCGCAGGGTTTCCGTGGCGGGGATGCCGAGCACGCCCTTGTCACCGGCGTTGTTGTACTTGACGTCGATCCTGTCGCGGTAGTCCTCGCGGCAGGCGGCGTCGGTGTACAGGGTGGTGGTCCGCCCCAGGCTGGCATAGATGCGCACCCGTGCCGGCGGCACGGCACCGCCTGCGTAGGCCGTGAGATCTTCAGCAGCAAGCGGGCGAGGGTACATCGCCGGAATTCGCTTGATGAGCTGCTCGGTGCACTTCATCGTGATCACCTGGGCGGCAATCTTGAGTCTGGCGTAGTCATTGGCCTGCCACTCGCCCAGGGTCGCCCGGTCGTCGCTGTCACTGCATCTGATGAATTCAGCCAGGGTGCCATCGGCACGGCGTTGCTCGATGGTGCTGACGTGGTTGAGGCGGTAAAGGGGATCCTTCCGCGTGTTGCCCTGGTGCACCAGCGCCCAGGTGTCTGCACTGAAACGCAGGGTGCTGCTCTGGTTGGGCAGCGCGTCGGGCGCATAGCTGAAGTAGCCACCCACCAGCGCCCTGGCTACGTTGGGCATCAGCGTGATGGCGGGGCTGGCCTGGCTCTCGACGATGCTGCCGGGCAGGGTGTTGCGCCGGAAGTAGTCCGGCTCATTGCCGCTGAAGAGCAGTGCGAGCCCCTTTGGCGTGAGCGACTCGCTGTCATCGGGGGTGACGATGCGCAACGCCACGTCGGGTGCGTGGAGGCGCTTCGATGCGGTATCCGGACCACTCTGGATCTGAACGCGATCGGTCCAGACGGTGCCCTTCGCGACGGGGGCGGGGGGAAGGCCCGCGGTGGCCTGCGGCGGTGCCGGCACGCCGGCAGCGGTAGCTGCCAGCGGAGCCAGCAGAGCGGCCGCCAGCAGTGACGGTTGGTAACGGAAGAGACGCAGGGCCATGGTCAAACTCCTTGGAAAACACGACAGCCGTGCCGGCCCTTCCGGGGCCGGCATCTGAAAGGGGGAATCAGGCGGTGCGATGCCGCGGACGATCAGCCGCGGGCGAGCGCCAACAGTCGTTCGGCGATCCGTTCCAATGGCACCTGTTCTTCGGCCGCTCCCAGTTTGAAGGCAGCACCGGGCATGCCCCAGACCACGCTGGTGGCTTCATCCTGGACCAGCGTCGGCGCGCCGGCCTGGCGCATTTCCAGCAGGCCGCGCGCGCCATCGTCACCCATGCCGGTGAGGATGGCGCCGATGGCGTTGCCGCCCGCGCTCTGCGCGACCGAACGGAACAGCACGTCCACCGCGGGCTTGTGGCGGTTCACTGCAGGGCCATCATCGACGCGGCAGCGCCAGCGCGCACCGTCGCGGATGATCCGCAGGTGCTTGCCGCCCGGTGGCAGGTAGGCATGGCCAGGCAGCACTGCCTCGCCGTCGCTGGCCTCACGCACGGCCATCGCGGAATGCCGGTCCAGGCGTTCGGCGAAGGCGCTGCTGAAGCTGGCGGGCAGGTGCTGGGTCATCACCACGGCAGGCGCATCGGCCGGCATGCCTTCCAGCACCACGCGCAGCGCCTCGGTGCCGCCGGCCGAAGAACCAATCGCGATCAGGCGGTCGGTGGTGCGGAACTGCGGTGCAGCCGGGCGCATTGCAGGAGCTGCTTCCAGCAGGAGTTTCGGAGCGGCAGCACGCACCAGCGGGCGCACCCGCGAGCGCGCCGCCATCTTCACCTTGGCGATGATCTCGTCGGCGTAGCCCTGCAGGCCGCGTGCGACGTCCAGCTTGGGCTTGGAGACGAAGTCCACGGCGCCCAGTGCCAGTGCCTGCAGCGTGGTATCGGCGCCGCGCTCGGTCAACGAGGAAATCATCACCACAGGCAGTGGGTGCAGCCGCATCAGGTTTTCCAGGAAGGCGAGGCCGTCCATGCGTGGCATTTCCACGTCCAGCGTGATCACGTCCGGGGCCAGGCGCTTGATCTTCTCGCGCGCCAGCAGCGGGTCGGCAGCGGTGCCGACCACGTCGATGGCCGGATCGCTGGACAGGATTTCCGTGAGCATCTGGCGCACGACGGCGGAGTCGTCGACGATCAGGACCCGGCAGGGGGCGTTGCCGGTCAGGGTCATTCGAACAACTCCACGCCACCGGTGACCGGGGCCTTGGACAGGCGCGCACGCACTGCCGATTCGGTGGCAGCCACTTCGGCTTCGTGGGCATGCGGCAGGCGCTGCACCACCACCCGGCCGGTGTCGGCGAAGAACCAGATCTTGCGCGGATGGATGCCGCACAGGTCCTCGGCGATGATCGGAATATGCTCGGCCTGCAGGTACTGGCGCACGAACTCGGCATTACGGGTGCCGACCGGATTGCTGGTGAAGCCCTTCAGTACGTTGGCGCCGCCGAACACCTTGGCCTCGATGCGCTTGCGGTGCGCGCCGCGCTTGAGCATGTCGTTGATCAGCAGCTCCATCGCATAGCTGCCGTAGCGTGCGGGCGCGCCGTCGCCAGCGTTGCCCTCCGGCAGCAGGAAGTGGTTCATGCCGCCGATCTTCAGCACCGGGTCGCGCAGGCAGGCGGCCACGCACGAACCCAGGGTGGTGGTCAGCGCGGTGGTGTCATCGACCACCAGGTACTGGGTGGGCAGCAGCTTGGCGGCAAGGGTCTGGAAGCGTGCATCCTGGTAGCGCATCACGTCGTCGGTACGCAGTGAGGCGTTCATGCGCCGGCCTTTGCCGCGCGGCGGTACAGGGTGCGCCCGCAGGGCTGGATCAGGTCGGCGGCGTGCAGGTAGTTCTCCGAGTGTCCGGTGTAGAGCAGGCCATCGTCGGCCAGGTGCTGCACCAGGCGGCCGAGGATGGCGCGCTGGGTCGGCTTGTCGAAGTAGATCATCACATTGCGGCAGAACAGCGCGTCGAACGGGCCGCCGACGTCGTAGCGCGGGGCGAGCAGGTTCAGTGGACGGAACTCGATCAGCTCGCGCAGCGCCGGCAGCACGCGGCACTGGCCCTCGTTGGGACCGCTGCCACGCTGGAAGTAGCGGCGGCGCAGGTCCGGGTCGAGATTGGCGACACGGTCGATGTTGTAGACGCCGCGGCCGGCGGTGGCCAGTACCTGGGTATCGACGTCGGTAGCGATGATGCGCACCGGCGGCTTCAGCGTACCGAAGGCCTCGCAGGCGGTGATCGCCATCGAATAGGGTTCCTCACCGGTGGACGCCGCGCACGACCACAGCAGCAGCGGCGAACGGCTGGAACGCTGCTGCAGTTCTTCGCGCAGCTTGTCGAAGTGGTGCGGCTCGCGGAAGAACGAGGTCAGGTTGGTGGTCAGTGCGTTGGTGAACGACTGCCACTCGTCACCGTCTTCCTGCTCAAGATGGTCCAGGTACTGCTGGAAGCTGCGCATGCCCAGCGTGCGCAGGCGGCGCGACAGGCGGCCATAGACCATGTCGCGCTTGGCCGGTGCGAGGGCGATGCCCACGCGCTGGTAGATCAGGTCGCAGACGCGGCGGAAATCACGGTCGGCGAACTCGAACTCGCGCGGGCCGGTGACGATGGGAGTAGGACTTTGCACGGGGGACGTGTCCATCGGCAGAGGCGGCGGCCGAAGCCGCCGCGGGTGGGTCTCAGAATTCCTGCCAGTCGCTGTCGCTGGCGGCGAAGGTGCTGGCGTTGCTGCTGCGACGTACCGGCGTGGGCGTGCTGGTCGGCTGCGGACGTGCCACGGGGGTGATGCGCGCCGGTTCCACGCGTTCGGCGACAGCCTTCACCGCGGCCGAGACCTGGTTGTCGAGGCGGAAGATCGCCACGGCGTCGGCCAGCTGCGCGGCCTGGTCTTCCATCGCACGTGCGGCGGCGGTGGCTTCTTCCACCAGCGCGGCGTTCTGCTGGGTGGTCTCGTCCATCTGCACCACGGTCTGGTTGACCTGCTCGATGCCGGCCGACTGTTCCTGCGAAGCGGCGGAGATCTCGGCCATGATGTCGGTCACGCGCTGCACCGAGGCGACGATTTCGCCCATGGTGCTGCCGGCCTGGTGCACCAGGCTGGAGCCTTCGGCGACCTTGCCGACCGAATCATCGATCAGGCCCTTGATCTCCTTGGCCGCCGCAGCCGAACGCTGGGCGAGGGTACGCACTTCGCTGGCGACCACG
>NZ_JCAFTW010000016.1:0-77425 GCF_059370655.1 Stenotrophomonas sp. YJH_SMC_133
CCTGCCTGCCGTGGGTAGAGTCGACTGTCAGTCGACTTTCGCGCGGAGCGCGGGGTTTGCTGCATATGGCGGAAGAGCAGCCGACTGACAGTCGGCTCTACCACGCGCCCCCGGCGCTGGGGGCCCGGCCTGCGGCCGGTTCCCGGTCCTGCCTGCGCTGCAGGCAGGACCTTCGTCCCATGCCGTGGGCCGTGGGCGGTGCCATCATCGGGGTCTGCCTTCCCGGGAACCTGTGCTCGTGAAAACCCGTCTTGCCGTTGCCCTGCTGATTGCCCTGTCCGCCCCCGCCGTGGCCCTTGCCGCGCCGCCTGCCACCGCCGCACCGGCCAGCGTGGCCACCGAATCGCCCGCCGATGCCGCCTTCCGCGCGCTGTACGAGAAGGAATGGAAGTGGCGCCAGCAGGGCGGCGGTGAGGCCAGCGAGGACGAAGACGCGCCGGCCAATGCCACCCGCATGCCCGATGTCGGCCCGGCCGCGCAGCAGGCGCGCCTGAAGGTGTGGGACGAGACCCTCGCCGCGCTGAAGAAGATCGACCCGAAGACCCTGTCGCCCGACAACCAGGTCAACTACGCGATCTACCACGACCAGGTGTTCAACCTGGCCGAAGAGACGCGCCTGCGCGGCTACGAGATGCCGTTCAACGCCGACTCCTCGTTCTGGTCCAACCTGTCCTTCATGGCCCGGCGCGAGATGAAGACCGTGCAGGACTACCAGAACTACATCGCACGGCTGAACGATGTGCCGCGTTACTTCGGCCAGCAGACCGAGAACATGCGTGCCGGCCTGAAGCGTGGCTTCAGCGTGCCGCGTGCCGTGCTCGATGGCCGCGAAGTGTCCATCGCCACCGTCGCCGAGCTGAAGGACCCGACCGGATCGCCGTTGTACGCGCCGTTCAAGAAGCTGCCCACCACCATCCCGGCCGCCGAGCAGGCCAGGCTGCAGGCGCAGGCGCGTGAAGCGATCAGCGGCAAGGTGGTGCCGGCGTTCCAGCAGCTGCGCACCTTCTTCGTCAACGAGTACGTGCCGCAGGCGCGCACCACCCTGGCCGCCGAAGCGATGCCTGATGGCAAGGCGTACTACAAGCAGCAGATCCACGAATACACCACGCTGGACCTGTCGCCGGACGAGATCCATCGCATCGGCCTGGATGAAGTCGCACGCATCCAGAAGGAAATGAACGACATCATCAAGCAGGTGAAGTTCAAGGGCAGCTTCGCCGAGTTCCTGACCTTCCTGCGTACCGATCCGCAGTTCTATGCCAAGACGCCGGAAGAGCTGCTGTCGCGTGCCGCGTGGATCTCCAAGCGGGCGGACGGCCAGCTCGGCAAGTACATGACGCTGCCGCGCGCGCGCTTCACCATCGTGCCGGTGCCGCCGGATATCGCGCCGTTCTGGACCGCCGGCCGTGGTGGCATGGGCACCTACTGGCTCAATACCTACAACCTGCCGTCGCGCCCGCTGTACAACCTGCCGGCACTGACGCTGCATGAGTCCGATCCGGGCCACGCGCTGCAGGGCGCGATCGCCGCCGAACAGAAGAACCTGCCCGAGTTCCGCCGCAACGCCTACATCTCCGCCTATGGCGAAGGCTGGGCGCTGTACTGCGAGAAGCTGGGCGTGGAGATGGGCATCTACGAAACCCCGTACGAGGATTTCGGCCGCCTGACCTATGAGATGTGGCGCGCCGCGCGCCTGGTGATCGACACCGGCGTGCACAGCAAGGGCTGGACCCGCGAGCAGGCGCTGGCCTACCTGCGTGACCACACCGCGCTGAGCGAGCATGAAGTGACCACCGAAGTGGACCGCTACATCTCCTGGCCGGGCCAGGCACTGAGCTACAAGCTGGGCGAGATCGCCATCGTGCGCCTGCGCGCGCAGGCCGAGAAGGAACTGGGCGACAAGTTCGACATCAAGGGCTTCCACGACACCCTGCTCAAGCAGGGCTCGGTGCCGCTGCCGGTGCTGGAACAGCAGATCCAGGCCTACATCGCCGAGCGCAAGAAGGCCTGACCGCTACCGGGTAGTGCCGGCCGCTGGCCGGCAATCCGACCCGGTCACGGGGTCGGATCCCTTTCCCACGGAAAGGGCTCCGACCCCCTCTCAGCTCACCCCACCGCCCGCGGCTTGGCCACCCGTGCAGCAAAGGTCGGCAGCACCAGCAGGGTCAGCACGGTGGCGGTGATCAGGCCACCGATCACCACCGTCGCCAGCGGCTTCTGCACTTCCGCACCGGAACCGCTGGCAATCGCCATCGGAATGAAGCCGACGATCGCCACCAGCGCCGTGGTCAGCACCGCACGGATACGGCTCGATGCACCGTTGATCGCTGCCTGCAGCGGCAGGTCACCGGCATCCAGGCGTTCGCGGATCGCCTGCATCAGCACCAGGCCGTTCAAGGTGGCCACGCCGGAGACGGCGATGAAGCCGACCGCCGCCGATACCGAGAACGGCATGCCACGCAGCAGCAGCGCGAGGATGCCGCCGACCAGCGCCAGCGGCACGCAGCTGAACACCAGAATGGCTTCCTTGCCGCTGCGCAGGGCCATGAACAGCAGGCTGCCGATCAGCAGGAACACCACCGGCACCACCGTTGCCAGTCGCTTCTCCGCGCGCTGCAGGTTCTCGAACTGACCGCCCCAGGTCAGGTACGCACCCGGCGGCAGCGCCACGTCTGCCACCGCCGCCTGTGCTTCACCCACGAAGCCGCCCAGATCACGGCCACGCACGTTGGCCTGCACTACCACGCGGCGGCTGCCGTTGTTGCGGCTGATCTGGTTCGGTCCTTCGCTGACCGTGATGCGCGCGACCGACGACAGCGGAATCACCAGCCCCGAAGGCGTGGCGATCGGCAGCGAGGCCAGCTGGTCCGGATCGTTGCGCGAGGCATCGTCCAGGCGCACCACTACGTTGAAGCGGCGATCACCTTCGAAGATCTTGCCGGCCGCCGTGCCGCCAATGCCGGTGGACAGTGCATCACTCACATCCGCGGCAGTCAGGCCGTACTGCGCCGCCGCCACGTGGTCGATCGCCACGTTGAGCGTAGGCAGGCCGGAGATCTGTTCCACCCGCACGTCGGCCGCGCCGTTCACCGCACGCAGCTTCAGCGCCACCTGGTCGGCCACCTTCTGCAGCTGGCTGAAGTCATCGCCGAAGATCATCACTGCCAGGTCGGTACGCACGCCGGAAATCAGCTCGTTGAAGCGCAGTTCGATCGGCTGGCTGAACTCGAAGCTGTTGCCCAGCTGCTGCCCGGCCAGCTTTTCGAAGCGCGCCACCAGTGCGTCCTTGGCCAGCTTCGGATCGGGCCAGTCCTTGCGCGGCTTCAGCACGATCACGCTGTCGGAGATGTTGGTCGGCATCGGGTCGATGGCCGCCTCGGCGGTACCGGTACGCGAGAACACGGTCTCCACTTCCGGCTGCGTGGCGATCGCTTTCTCCAGCGCCAGCTGCATCGCCAGCGACTGCTCCAGCGAGGTCGACGGCACGCGCAGGGCCTGCATCGCCACGTTGCCTTCGTCCAGCGTCGGCATGAACTCGCGGCCCAGCAGCGAGAACGCGCCGATGCCCACCACCACCATCATCACCGCAGCTGCCAGCACCGTGCGCGGATGCGCCACGGCCTTGCGCACCATCGGCTCGATGCGCGCACGCAGCACGCGGATCAGCTTCGTCTCGTGCTCGCCATCTTCGGCATGCGTATCGCCGTCCTTCACCTTCGGCTCGCGCACCAGCAGCGCGGCCATCGCCGGCACGAAGGTGAAGGAGAAGATGAAGGCACCGACCAGGGCCAGCATGAAGGTCGCTGCCATCGGGTGGAACGTCTTGCCCTCCACGCCTTCCAGGGTGAGGATCGGCGCGAACACCAGCAGGATGATCAACTGTCCGAACGCAGCTGGACGCGCCATCTTCATCGCCGAATCGGCAGCCACGCGCAGCCGCTCCATCGCGGTCAATGCACGGCCCAGTTCGGCGCGGCGCTGGCCCAGCATCAGCAGCGTCGACTCGACCACGATCACCGCACCGTCCACCAGGATGCCGAAGTCCAGCGCACCCAGGCTCATCAGGTTGCCGCTGATGCCGAAGCGGTTCATGCCGATCACTGCGAACAGGAACGACAGTGGAATCACCAGCGCGGTGATCGTTGCTGCACGCAGGTTGCCCAGCAGCAGGAACAGCACCACCACCACCAGCAGCGCGCCCTCGGTGAGGTTCCTGGCCACGGTCTTGATGGTGGAATTGACCAGCACGCTGCGGTCCAGCACCGGCGCGGCCACGATGTCGGCCGGCAGCGATTTGTTCACCTGTTCCAGGCGCGCCGCAGCGGCCTGCGCCACGGTGCGGCTGTTGCCGCCGGCAATCATCAGCGCGGTACCCAGCACGGCTTCATGGCCGTTGCGGCTGGCCGCACCCAGGCGCGGCGCGCGGCTCAGCTCGACCTCGGCCACATCGGCCACGCGCACCACCACGCCATTGCGGGTCGCCACCGGGGCCTGTGCCAGATCCTCGGTGGTCAGCGCCAGGCCATCGGCACGCACCACCAGTCCTTCGCCGGCGCGCTGCACGAAACCGGCACCGGCCTGCACGTTGGAACGCTGCAGGGCGGTGACCAGATCGGCCAGGCCGAGGCCGTGCGCGGCCAGCCGGGCGCTGTCCGGATGCACGCCATATTCCTTGACGTAGCCACCGACCGTATCGACGCCGGCCAGCCCCGGGCTGGAACGCATCTGCGGCGCGATGATCCAGTCCTGCACGGTGCGCAGGTAGGTCGCACGTTCTTCCGGTGTACGCAGCAGATTGCCTTCCGGCGTGCGGTAGACCTCGCCGGCCTGCCAGCCGGCTTCACCCGGCTTGGCCAGCCTGGCCGGATCGAACGCGGTGAAGTCCACGGTCCACATCAGCACTTCGCCGAGGCCGGTGGTGACCGGCGACAGCATCGGCGACGCGCCATCGGGCAGGTCTTCCGATGCCTCGCGCATGCGTTCGGCCACCTGCTGGCGCGCGAAGTAGATGTCGGTCGCATCGGTGAAGATCGCGGTGACCTGCGAGAAGCCATTGCGCGACAGTGAACGCGTGGTGGTCAGGCCGGGGATGCCGGCCAGCGCGGTTTCCAGCGGGTAGGTCACCTGCCGCTCGATCTGCTCCGGGGTCAGCGCCGGTGCCACCGTGTTGATCTGCACCTGGCGGTTGGTGATGTCCGGCACCGCGTCGATCGGCAGCTTGCCCAGCTGGAACAGGCCCACCGCAGCGATCAGCGCCGCCATGAACACCACCAGCCAGCGGTGGCGCACCGCTGTTTCAATGATCAGCTTGAACATGGTCGCCTCCTCAGTGGCCGTGCTCGGCTTCGCCCTTGGCCAGTTCGGCCTTGAGCAGGAAGGCGTTGGCACCGACGATGCGCTCATTGCCGGTCAGGCCACCGAGGATCTCGATGCGGTCGCCGGCGCGACGCCCAGCCAGGACCGGCTGCGCCTTGAAGCCACCTTCGACGGCGACGAACACCGCGCTGCTGCCATCGACGTTCTGCACTGCATCGGCCGGGACGCTGAGCGAGCCGTCCTGGCCTTCGGTGACCACTACGGCCGATACCGGCGAACCGGCCGGCGGCAGCGACGCATCCACCGGCGTAGCACGGATCACCGCGACGCCGCCCTGCTGGCGCACATCGGCAGCCGAACCGGTGACGGTGGCGGTGAAGCCGCCACCCGGCACGCTGACTTCCAGCTTCATGCCGGGCGTGACCTGCGCGGCCAGCGCGGGCGGTGCGGTGAACACCAGCTCGTTCATCGTCGGGTCGGCGACGTCGGCCACCGCGCTGCCGGCGGCGACCACGCCGCCCGGCGTGACCTGCACGTTGCCGACGATGCCGGCCACCGGGCTGGTGATGCGCACGCGACCGCTGGCATCGGGCGCACCGTTCGCGGCGGCCTGGGCCTGCGCGGCAGCAGCCTGGGCCTGTGCCGCCAGCGAACGTGCACGCGAGGCTTCCATCTCCTGGCGGGCGACCACGCCCTGGTCGACCAGGGCCTTGTCGCGGCCATAGGCCAGCCGCGCGGCTTCGGCTTCGGCCGCTGCGGCCAGCGCATTGGCGCGGAACACCGCCGCTTCGCCGCTGACCACGATCGCCAGCGCCTGGTTCTGCTTCACCGCGGTGCCCGGCGCGACCAGCACGCGCTCGACGCGGCCGGTCACGGTCGACGCCACCGAGGCGCGTGCACCGACCGACGGTTCGACCCGGCCGGACAGGCGCGTGGAGCCACCGCCACCGCGACCGATCGCGACCACTTCGATACCGGAGGCCTTGATCTGCTCCGGGGTCAGCTGCACCACGCCTTCGTCGGCGTCAGCAGGTGCCTTCGCGGTTTCTGCCTTGGCTTCCTTGCTGCCGGCGGCATGGCCGTGGCCATCGTCGGTGCCGGCCTTGGCCGCAGCGGGGGTTTCATTGGCAGGCGTCTGCGCGTTGCCGGCGCAGCCAGCCAGCAGGACGGTCAGCAGCACGCCGCCGATCAGCGGGAAAGTACGGGAGAGAGTCATGGAGCCTCCACAAAGGGTGCGCGCCCTTCCAGGCGGGCAAGATCGATTTCCGCGGCGACGCGCGACAGGCGCGCATCCACGGCGGTGCCGCGGGCGGCGATGAGGGCGCTGCGCGTGCTGCGCAGTTCCAGCTGCGAGATGCGTCCGGCGTCGAAGCCAATGCGGGCCAGGCGATACGCCTCTTCGGCGGCGACCACGCTTTCATCGGCGGCGCGGGTACGGCTACTGGCGGCCTTCAACCCGGCCACCGCAGAGAGGCGCTCGGCCTCGCTGTCGCGGCGCTGCTGGTCCAGGCGCGCTTCGGCCGCGCGCTGGTCGGCATTGGCGGCGCGGATGCCACCGCGGTTGCGGTCGAACAGCGGGATGCTGAGGCTGACCCCGAGGTTGTAGGCACGCTCGCCGCCCTCGCGGAAGCGGGTCTGCGCGGCGGTGACACTGAGGTCGGGCAGGGCACGCTTGCGCTCCACCTCGACCAGCTTGCCCGCCGCATCGGCTTCGGCTTCGGCGATGCGCACCGCCAGTGCCACGTCGGTGGCGCCACGCGGTAGCGGCGGCGCACGGTCGAGCAGGCTGTCGTCGATCGACTGCACCGGTGCATCCAGCAGTGCAGCACCGGCCAGGCGGGCCAGCGCGGCATCGCGGAACGCCTGCGCTTCATCCAGCGCGGCGCTGGCGTTGGCCACCTCGCTCTGCGCCTGCACCGCACGCAGCTGCGGTTCGCGGCCCTGCTTGACCAACGCGTTGACGGCGTTGGCGTCAGCGCGGGTGAGGGTCAGTGCTTCTTCGGCCAGGGTGTAGCGGCGCAGTGCACTTTCCGCCTGTGCGTAGACCACCGCCAGCTGGCTGGCCACGTCGCTGCGGCTTTGGGCACCACGCAGGTTGGCCGCCTGGGCTTCGGCCCGGGCCGCACGGACGCGCGCGCCACGCTGGCCCCAGACCTCCAGCGGCTGGGACAAGGTGAGCACGGTATCGGCCTTGCCCATGCCGCCATAGGAGCCGGTGCCCCAGGCGTTTTCAGCGGAGTAGGAGAGGGAAGGGTTGGGCAATGCACGGGCCTGGTCGGCGCGCGCGTCGGCGGCCTCGGCCAGCGCCGCACCCACACGGGTGCCGGGCAGCTGGTCCAGGCGTTCAAGCAGGGCGTCGTAGGAAGGGGCGGCTTGCGCCATCACCGATGCCGCCGGGGCCAGGCCCAGCAACACAGCGACGACCAGCCCGGCCGCGCGCGGCGACCGAGGTGTCAGGATCGACATAGGGGGATTCCGGTTGTGAGTGAAACGGGAGCCCGCAATCGCGGGACGCGCTCAACTCACGCCCGGGGGGGACGCGTCAATTCATCCTGGGCGACCGCATAGGTCGCCGCGTCGCCGGCATTCATCCAGCGCGCCGGCAGTGGCGCACCGAAGGCGGCGAGGGTACTGGCCGGCAGGCTCAGGTTGGAGTGGTGGCAGTGGTTGTGGCCACAGGCACCAACATGCTTGCCGTCGGTATCGCCATCGGCATCCGGAGCGGACTCCACGTGCACCGTGCTGGCGTGCGGTTCCACCGTGCAGGCCAGCGCGTCGGCCACCGGCACGACCACGAATGCCGCCATCAGCAGCATCATCAGGTACGAGCGAAGGTGGCGGGAGATCCGGCGCATGGAAGGGAGGCTAGCAAGCGGTTTTCGCCGGATACAATATCAATGGCCGCTTCGGGAATACGTCGGAATCTCCCGTTCAGGTGGACGGCCTGGGGGCATCCTGCCCTGGTGGGTGCGGACCTCCTGCCTTGGTGGGTGTCGACCTTGGTCGACACGCTTTTCGACCCCACTGCGTTGCCGGCCAGCGGCCGGCACTACCCGTATCACGGCAACTTCGCGATCACCTTGATCTCGAACTGGAACCCGTACAGCCAGGTCACGCCGATGCCGGTCAGGGTCGGGTGCGGCGCCTCGCCCCAGTACTCGGGCACGATCGCCCAGGCCTTCTCGAAGTTGGTTTCCGGATCGACCAGGAACACGGTCACATCGATCACGTCATCGAACGTGCAGCCGGCAGCGGCCAGCACCGCATTGAGATTCTCGAACGCGCGGCGCACCTGGGTTTCGAAATCCGGCTCGGGCGAGCCGTCCTCGCGGCTGCCGACCTGGCCGGAGACGAACAGGAAGCCATTGGATCGGATCGCCGGCGAGTAGCGGTTGCGCTCGTACAGGGCCTGGCGGACGGCGGGGAAAACGACATCACGCTGTGACATGGGGAAGATCCCGTGGGAGAGAACGCCATCCTCCGCGCCAGTGCTGTCTGGATAAACCGCGATGATCGGCCTAGATTGATTGCCAATTCCAAACAATCATGGCCCGCCATGGACCGTTTCGAGGCGATGCGGGCGTTTGCCCGCGTGGTGGAAACCGGCAGCTTCACCCGGGCCGCGCAGACCCTTCAGATCAGCCGCACTACGGCCACCCAGCTGGTGCAGCAACTGGAGGCACACCTGCGGCTGCGCCTGCCCAACCGCACCACGCGCCGGGTCAGCGTCACCGCCGACGGCGCGGCCTACTACCCGCGCATCGCCCGCCTGCTGGCCGAGCTGGAAGAAGTGGAGGGCGGGCTGGGCGACGCGGCCACCCAGCCACGCGGGCGGCTGCGCGTGGATGTGCCCGGGCCGTACGCGCGGTTGCGGCTGGTGCCGGCGTTGCTGGATTTCCAGGCGCGCTACCCGGAGATCCAGCTGGACATCGGCGTCAGCGACCGCGAGGTCGACGTCATCGCCGACAACGTCGATTGCGTGATCCGGGGTGGCACCCCCGCCGACCCGGCACTGGTGGCGCGGCCGCTCGGCGCGCTGCCGATCGGTTTCCACGCCAGTCCGGGCTATGTGCAGCGCTTCGGCCTGCCGACCGACCCGCGCGCGCTGGAGGGACCCGACCACCACATGGTCGGCTTCCTCAGCCCGCGCAGTGGCCGGGCGCGGGTGTTCAGCGCGCAGCGCGGCGATGAGCGCGTTGAGGTGCAGGGCCGCTATACGGTCGGCTTCGATGATGGAAACGCCTATCTGGCCGCGGCGCTTGCGGGGCTGGGCGTGGTGGCGCTGCCCAGCTACATGGCCGAGCCGCACGTGGCGCGCGGCGAGCTGCTGCCGGTGTTGCAGGACTGGCAGCTGCCGCCGATGCCGATGCACGTGATGTTCCCGCCGAACCGGCACATGAGCCAGCGGCTGCGGGTGTTCATCGATTGGGTGGTGGAAGCGTTGGGGTGAGTGCATCGGTCGCGTGCGAAAATCGGCGTGCACGTACTGGAGAACGCACACCCTGATGAGCCGCATCGTCGCACTGGATACCGAAACCACCGGCATCTCCCACCGCCTGGGGCACCGGGTGATCGAAATCGGTGCCGTCGAACTGATCGATGGCCAGCTCACCGGCCGCCAGTTCCACACCTACCTGCAGCCGCAGCGCAAGGTGGATTGGGGCGCACAGCGCGTGCACGGCATCAGCGATGCGATGCTGGTGGGCAAGCCGCTGTTCTCCAGCAAGGCGGTCGAACTGCTGGAGTTCCTGCGCGGCAGCGAGATGGTCGCGCACAACGCTACCTTCGATGTGGGCTTCCTGGACAACGAGCTGCGCCTGTCCGGCATCCCCGGCGCGCTGGCCCAGCACTGCCGCATCACCTGCAGCCTGAAGCTTGCGCGGGGACGCTGGCCGGGTCAGGGCAACAAGCTGGATGATGTGCTGCAGCGCCTGCGCATTCCCAGCCAGCGCGGCCTGCATGGCGCGTTGAAGGATGCGCACCTACTGGCGCAGGTGATTCCGCACCTGCGCTGAGGCCTGGCCGCTGTCACACCGGCCGCAACCATCGCTCGATCATTGCAACGCCACAGGCCACCCCGTCCTCATGGCGCATCGCCACGCCCAGGGCCGCCGCGCGTGCGCGTGTTGCGTCGGTTTCAACGAAGGTGATGGCTGCCGCCAGCGTTGCTGCGTCCAGCCGCTTCGGTGACAACGGTGCCGGTGCCACGCCCAACCGATACAGACGATCAGCCCAGAAGAACTGATCGGCGGCGAACGGCATCACCAGCGAAGGAACACCGGCGCGGCAGGCCGAATGCGTGGTGCCGCTGCCACCGTGATGGATGGCGAATGCGCAACGCGGGAACAGCGCTTCGTGTGGAGTCGGCCCCAGTACGAAGACCGAATCGGGCAAGCGCATCGCAGGCAGTCCCACCCAGCCAGGAAACAGCAGCACCCGGCGTGGCGCCAGCGCCTGCAGCAGGGCCGGCAACACGCGCTCGCGATCAAAGCCGGTCATGCTGCCGAAGCCCAGATACACCGGCGCCGGGCCGGCATCGAGGAAGGCCTGCAGATCGGCCGGGGGTATCCAGGGCGCATCAGGAAGGCGCCATTGGCCACAGACGATGTGGTCGGCCGGCCAATCCGCCGGTGGCGGCAGCAGCTGCGGCGAGATGCCATAGAGCATCGGCAGGCCGGGCCACAGCGAGCGGCGCGGCGATTGCCCCAGCTGCTTGCGGGCTGCGTTGATCGGCCGACGGAACTGGCGCCAGATCAGGCCGTTGACCAGCCCATAGCTGGCGCGGTTCAACCAGCCCGGCGAGCGTCCCGGTGGCAGGAACGGAGAGCGGAAGGCCCGCGTCGGGGTCAGCGGGATCATGCCGGTGCCGATGACCGGCAGTCCGCGGCGTTCGCCCACGCTCATGCCGACAAAGGCCGCCAGGCCACCGGTCAGAATCGCATCGCAGCCTTCGGCAGCGGCATCGGCCTGGCGCATCCAGCCGCTGACATGCTGCAGCGCCATCCGTGCCAGCCCGCTACTGGCGGCGGCAACACCGTTGCCACGCGAGACCAGCGCGACCACTTCGTCATGGATGTCACCTTCAAGAGCCGCATGGGGCACATCCAGTGCCTGCGCGCTGCCCAGCGTGCCGCCATCGGCCAGCAGTGTCACCGCGTGGCCTGCGCCGATCAGCCCATGGCAGAGCATGGCCAGCGGACGCGTATCGCCTTCGGTTCCGTAGGTCAGGGCCAGCAGCCGCATGGAAAGCTCCGCAGTGAACCGGAGCAGTATGCCGGTTGGCGGGCTCCCGGCCCTGCCGGTTCAGCCGCAGCCTGTGGGTAACTTGCGCAAGTGCTTGAACCCGTGCATAATGCGCGGCTCGCTGTGTCCGGTTTTCTACCGGGCGGCGCCCCCGGGAGCACGTCCCCGGCCGCCCAACGCCAGCGTAACCCTTTGATTCTCTTGACGTGTGGTGGGCAACCATCGAGGCCGCCGTCTCCCGGGCTACGGGCTGACAACTACTACTATCGAGGTGCGCAATGTCCCGCGTATGCCAGGTTTCCGGCAAGCGAGTGCAGACGGGTAACAACGTCTCGCACGCCAACAACAAGACCCGTCGTCGTTTCCTGCCGAATCTGCACGAGCGCCGTTTCTGGGTGGCCAGCGAGAACCGCTGGGTCAAGCTTCGTGTTTCCGCGCATGCACTGCGCACCATCGACAAGAACGGCATCGATTCCGTTCTGGCTGAGCTGCGTGCGCGCGGCGAAAAGGTCTGAGGAGTAAAGCATCATGGCAGGCAAGCGCGATAAGGTCCGTATGATTTCCTCGGCCGGTACCGGCCACTTCTACACGACCGACAAGAACAAGAAGAACACCCCGGGGAAGATGGAATTCCTGAAGTACGATCCGGTCGTGCGCAAGCACGTCCTGTACAAGGAAGGCAAGATCAAGTAATCCGCAAGGATTGCTGGTCCCCGCGAAGAAACCCGCCCTTGTGGCGGGTTTTTTCATGCCCGATGTTCCCGTGGTGGGCGCCTGTGGGTGCCGACCGTTGGTCGGCACACTCCCTCCACCCCCCGGTAGGTGCCAACCTTGGTTGGCACGCTGCTTCAACGCAGTCGAGCGCAGCTCGACTCTACACACCCCGCTGGGCAGAATGGCCCATCACCTCCCGACGGGCGACACGATGCTGTTCGAGTGGTTGCTGGGTTCCTACCTGCTGCTGATCGACTGGCTGATCCGGCTGGTCGCGCTGTGCTGGATTCCCACCCGCACCACGCCCGGCGCGGCGCGCAGCTGGCTGCTGCTGGTCGGCTTCGTACCGCTGCTGGGCCTGCCGCTGTACCTGCTGTTCGGCCATCCGTGGCTGTCGCGCGAGCGCATCCGCCGCCAGGCCGAGGCCTCGCAGGTGATCCGTGAGGAGCAGGCGCTGCAGCATCGCCTGCGCTGGACCCCACAGCCCGACACCGCCAGCGCCGAGATCGTGCCGTTGGTGCAGCGCCAGGGCGATTTCATGCCGGTACACGGCAACGCCGTCGATCTGCTGACCGACTACGACGAGTCGCTGCACACGCTGATCGCCGACATCGACCAGGCCGAAGACCGCGTGCACCTGCTGTACTACCTGATGTTCGACGACGCGGTCGGCGAGGCCATTGTCGAGGCCTTGCAGCGTGCCGCCGCGCGTGGCGTGCAGTGCCGCGTGCTGCTCGATGCGGTGGGCGCCAAGCGTGGCCTGCGCGCCTATCGCAAGCGCCTGCAGGCGCGCGACATCGAAGTGCGCGCGATGCTGCCCGGTGGCCTGCGCTGGCGTCGCAGCGGACGCATGGACCTGCGCAACCACCGCAAGATCGCGGTGATCGACAACGAAGTGGCCTATGTCGGTTCGCAGAACCTGGCGGGCCCGCAGTTCGTGCCGGGCCACCCGAACCGCGAACTGGTGGCGCGCGTGCGCGGCCCGGCGGTGGCGCACCTGGAAGCCGTATTCGCCAGCGACTGGTACATGGAGACCGGCCAGCGCCTAGATGTGATCACCGATGTGCCCGAATGCGGCGACGACATCGCCACCCAGCTGCTGCCCAGCGGCCCGGCCTACCCGTACAGCAACGCGCGCGACGCGGTAGCCGCGCTGATCCACCTGGCGCGACGCCGGCTGGTGATGGTCACCCCGTACTTCGTACCTGACGAAGCCACACTGAGTGCGCTGCGTATCGCCGCATTGTCCGGCGTGCAGGTGCAGCTGATCCTGTCTGCCAGCAACAACCAGCGGTTGACGTCGTGGGCGCAGGAGGCCTACTACGATGAACTGCTGCGCTGTGGCGTGCGCATCGCGCTGTACGAGCCGCAGTTCCTGCACGCCAAGCACATGAGCGTGGATGAGGACATCGCCGTGCTCGGCTCCATCAACATGGATATCCGCTCGTTCGCGCTGAATGCCGAGATCGGCCTGATCTGCTACGACCGCGCGCTGGTCCAGCAGCTGTGCGCGATCGAGGACGGCTACCTGCGCGAGTCGCGGCAGCTGGACCTGCAGCAGTGGCGCAGCCGTCCCACGTGGCGGCGCAGCCGCGAAGGTATTGCACGGCTGGCCGATGCGTTGATGTGAAGCAATGCCGGCCGCCCATTCCGGCAATCCGGCCCGTCATCGCCGATGGCCTACAATCGGCACATGACTGATTCACCGCGTAATGGCGAACTGGACCTGGCAATCATCGGTGGTGGTGCGGCCGGGGTGCTGGTGGCGATCCAGGTGTTGCGCCAGGCCAAGGCGCCGCTGGCGCTGGCCATCTTCGAACCCGCCTCGCAGCTGGCGCAGGGCATCGCCTATGCCACGCCATGGCCGGAGCATCTGCTGAACGTGCCGGCGGCGAAGATGAGTGCGTTTGCCGACCAGCCCGGCGATTTCCTCGACTACCTGATGGCCGCCAATGCCTACCCGGGCGAGGCGCGCGAGGTGCTGGGCGAGCGCTATGTGTGCCGCCACTACTTTGCTGCCTACCTGCAGCAGCGCCTGCAGGAGGCCGCTGCGACCAGCCCGGCACAGCTGCAGGTGATCGCGCAGCCGGTGCTGGGCCTGCAGCCGGATGACCATGGCTACCAGCTGACACTCGGCGATGGCAGCACGCTGCACGCCGCGCAGGCGGTGCTGGCCACCGGCAACAGCATGCGGCCGCTGCCGGTGGCCGGTGCCGAGGCACTGCCCGCCGATGACGTGATCGAGGCCTGGGACTACGACGGCGTACGCACCCTGGCCGGCGAGCAGGCCGTGGCCATCGTAGGCTCCGGCCTGAGCATGGCCGACACCGTGTTGGCATTGGTCGCCGCCGGCCACACCGGCCCGCTGCATGTGATCTCGCGCCACGGCCTGCTGCCGTTGCCGCATGCGCATGGTGGCCTGCCCAGGTTCGACCCGGCCACGCTGCTGCCGATGAACCTGCGCCAGCGCCTGCGCGCGTTGCGTGGGTTCGCACGCCAGGCACAGGCCGACGGCCTGCCGTGGCAGGGCGTGATGGACCGCATCCGTCCGCACGGGCAGGCGCTGTGGTGCAGCCTCGACGCGGCCGACCAGCGCCGCTTCCTGCGCCATGTGGTGCGCTACTGGGACGTGCATCGCCACCGCATCGCCGAAGAGGTCGACGCACAGCTGCAGGCGCTGATCGAAAGCGGCCAACTGCGTGTTCACCGGTCCCGCCTGCAACGCGTCGGCCGCGAAGGCGATGCCCTGCGGCTGTCGGGTCGCGATGCCACCGGCAATGAACAGCAGTGGACGATCGGCGGCGTGATCAACGCCACCGGTGTGGAAACCCGCGCCAGTGCGCTGCGCAATCCGTTGCTGCAGCAGCTGCAGGCCGATGGTCTGGCGCGCCCCGGCCCGCATGGGCTGGGCCTGGACAGCACGGTGCCGGGCGACCGCCTGTGTGCTGCCGGGGGCCAGCCGCAGGCACGGCTGGGCGTGCTCGGCAGCCTGCGCATCGGCAGCCTGTGGGAAAGCCTGGCGGTGCCTGAACTGCGTCAGCAGGCGCAAGCACTGGCCACCCAGGTGGTCGCAGGAGCCGCGACGGCGATGCCGTAAAATGGGGGCATGGATGTCTCCCACCTGCTTGATGGCCTGAACCCGGCCCAGCGCGAAGCCGTCTCCGCTCCCCCCGGCCACCACCTGGTGCTGGCCGGTGCCGGTTCCGGCAAGACCCGCGTACTCACCCACCGCATCGCCTGGCTGCATGAAGTCGAAGGCGTGCCGACCCACGGCATTTTCGCGGTGACCTTCACCAACAAGGCGGCCGGTGAAATGCGCCACCGCATCGACGCGCAGCTGCCCAATGGCAGCCGCGGCATGTGGATCGGCACCTTCCACGGCCTGGCCAACCGCCTGCTGCGCCTGCACTGGCAGGACGCCAAGCTGCCCGAAGGCTTCCAGGTGATGGATTCAGATGATCAGCTGCGGCTGGTCAAGCGCGTGGTGCAGGCGCTGGAACTGGACGACGGCAAGTACCCGGCCAAGCAGATCGCCTGGTGGATCAACGAACAGAAGGATGAGGGTCGCCGCCCGCAGCACATCCAGCCCGAGCCGCATGATGCGTGGCTGGAAACCATGCGCCAGGCCTATATCGAATACCAGGCACGCTGCGACCGCGCCGGCCTGGTCGACTTCGCCGAGCTGCTGCTGCGCGCCCATGAACTGCTGCGCGACAACCCGGCGCTGCTGTCGCACTACCGTGCCCGCTTCCGCGAGATCCTGGTGGACGAGTTCCAGGATACCAATGCCATCCAGTACGCCTTCGTGCGCGTGCTGGCCGGCGATTCCGGCCACGTGTTCGTGGTCGGCGACGATGACCAGGCCATCTACGGCTGGCGCGGCGCCAAGGTCGAGAACGTGCAGGGCTTCCTGCGTGATTTCCCAGGTGCGCAGACCATCCGCCTGGAACAGAACTATCGCTCCACTGCCAACATCCTCGGCGCTGCCAATGCGGTGATCGCGCACAACCCGGATCGCATCGGCAAGCAGCTGTGGACCGACAGTGGCGACGGAGAACCGATCGACCTGTACGCGGCGTACAACGAGATGGACGAGGCGCGCTACATCGTCGAGCGTGCCCGCCAGTGGGTACGCGATGGTGGCAGCTACACCGAAGTGGCCGTGCTCTACCGCAGCAACGCACAGTCGCGCGCGCTTGAAGAGGCGCTGCTGAGCGAACAGGTGCCCTATCGCGTGTACGGCGGCATGCGCTTCTTCGAACGGGCCGAAATCAAGGACGCGCTGGCTTACCTGCGCCTGCTGTCCAACCGCAACGATGACGCCGCCTTCGAGCGCGCGGTCAACACGCCTACCCGGGGCATCGGCGACCGCACGCTGGACGAAGTGCGCCGCGAGGCGCGCGCGCAGGGCATCTCGCTGTGGGAAGCAACGATGCTGGTCACCCAGGGCAACGCGCTGGCCGCACGCGCGCGCAATGCACTGGCCGGCTTCCTGGGGCTGGTCAACGAGCTGCAGGCGCAGACCGTGCACATGACCCTGGCCGAGCGCGTGGACCACGTGTTGGCCCGCTCGCAGCTGCGCGAGCACTGGAGCAAAGAAAGCCGCAATTCGCTGGATTCGGAATCGCGCACCGACAACCTCGACGAACTGGTCTCGGTCGCTTCGCGCTTCGTGCGCCGCGCCGACGACATCGAGGAAGTGGGCGAGGACATGGACGAGCTGGTCGCGTTCCTGGCCTACGCCGCGCTGGAGGCCGGTGAAGGCCAGGCGCAGGCCGGCGAGGACGGCGTGCAGCTGATGACCCTGCATTCGGCCAAGGGCCTGGAATTTCCGCTGGTGTTCCTGGCAGGCATGGAAGACGGCCTGTTCCCGAGTGCACGTTCGCTGGAGGAAAGCGGGCGGCTGGAAGAAGAGCGCCGCCTGGCCTACGTCGGCATCACCCGCGCGCGCCAGAAGCTGGTGCTGAGCTATGCCGAATCGCGCCGCATCCATGGTCAGGACAACTACAGCCTGCCGTCGCGCTTCCTGCGCGAGATTCCGCGCGAGCTGCTGCACGAAGTGCGCCCGAAGGTGCAGGTCTCGCGGCCGGCCTCGATGGGCGCCAGCCGGGTGATGGGCCATGCCTCGATCGAGGCGCCGCCAGTCAAGCTCGGCGCGCTGGTCACCCATCCCAAGTTCGGCGAAGGCATGGTGACCGACTACGAAGGCAGCGGCGCCCACGCCCGCGTGCAGGTCGAGTTTGCCGACGCCGGCAGCAAGTGGCTGGTGATGGCCTACGCCAACCTGACGGTGATCTGATCACCGTCGGGGGGTCGGATCCCCCCCGCAGGGAGGGCTCTGACCCCATCGCGGAATGCACGTGGTTGGGGGCGGAGCCTTCTCCGTTGGAAAAGGGATCCGACCCCGATACGCTGCAGCCATGACCCGCAACGTGCTCTTCCTCTGCAGCCAGAACCGCCTGCGCAGCCCGACGGCCGAGCAGGTGTTCGCCGAGTGGCCGGGCATCGAAACCGCATCGGCCGGGCTGCTGGCCGATGCCGAGGAAGTGCTCAGCCCCGAGCTGCTGCAGTGGGCCGATATCGTGTTCGTGATGGAGCGTGCTCACCGCAGCCGGCTGTCCAGCCGCTACAAGCCGTGGCTGAAGGACAAGCGGGTGATCTGCCTGGATATCCCGGATGACTACGACTACATGGACCCGGTGCTGGTGGAGTTGCTGAAGCGCAAGGTGGCGCCGTTCCTGCGTTGAGCGTTGGTGGTGTAGAGCCGAGCCCATGCTCGGCTGCTTCTGGCGGGAAAGGCAGCCGAACATGGCTCGGGTCTACCAGAAAGACAGAGCGTCAGTCCTGCGCCTTTGAACCGGCCGTCGCATCCTGTTCGGACATCGACTGCTGCAGGCTGCTGGTGAAACTCTTTACCGCGCGCTCCAGTGCGATTTCCCAGTTCTCGCGTGATGGCACCTGGAAGATGTTCGCGCCATGCCCGGTGGCGGTGAAGGTACGGGTCTGGCCTTCCTTCCGCGCAACGACCTGCACCGAAATGTCGGCCAGCATCTGTTGTGTGGATGACACCATCCGGAAGAAGTTCGCCGGCATCTTGACCGAGAAATCGGTGAGCGAGGCCTCCAGTTGCGTACATGAGGTTTCGCACTGATCGGCGGTGCGATAGCCCATGTTTCGCAATGCCTGGATCATGATTGCGCGTGTCTTGTCCGCCGCTGTGGTGGACTCGATGGAGACAAGGACGCCGTTGCCTTGACGAACCACCCCGGCAATGTTCTTCGCACGGTCGGCTGCCGCAACTTCCGGGTAATAGACCGGACGGACGTCGCGCACCGGCCCCACCACCACTACCGGACCCTCTTCGGGATTCACCCGGATATCGGGCACGTTCACGCGCACCACTTCGGTGCGGATGCCGCAGCCGGTGAGGAGCAGCAGCAGCGAAAGACCAATGATCGACTTCATGTATTCCCCCTGTTGGAATGGTGTCCTTGCGACGCGCATTATCGCGTGGCTCGCAGGCAGCGGGAGTGGCGTTGGTCACAGCGGGGCAGCCGAGCATAGGCGTGGCTCTACTGGGACGAGCAAAATGCAGTCGAGCATGGCTATGCCGGTCGTCCTGACCGGCACCCTTTGGGCGGTCGCAAGCGACGTTGGCAGCGGCTCCTGCCGCTCCCTTCGACTCTACAATGGGGCCTGACATCCTCCAGGAACGCCCCCATGACCGAACCCACGCTGCACGTCACCGTGAAGTTGAACGCCCGGCTGCAGCCCGAGCATCGTCACGAACTGTTCGAGGACCCGCTCGACGCGCTGTTGCAGGCGGCCCAGGTGGGCGAGCTGACCGGTGGTGGCACTGCAATATCCGACCTCGGTGAAGTCGAGTACGGCGACATCGAAGTGGCGCTGGTCGATGCGGACGGCGTGCCGAAGCTGATCGACCTGCTGGAACAGCTGGGTGCACCGAAGGGTTCGCAGCTGCAGGGCGCGGGTGAAGCCGACCGCAGCTTCGGCGTGACCGAGGGGCTGGGCATCTACCTGGATGGCCTGAACCTGCCGGACGAAGTCTACGAGCAGTGCGATTCCAACCACGTGTTCGAACAGCTGTCGGAGAACATCGACGGCCTGGGCGAGATCTGCAGCTGGTGGCAGGGCCCGACCGAAACCGCGCTGTACATGTACGGCGAATCGTTCGAAGCGATGCGTGATGCGATTGCCGGATTCGTGGGCAGCTATCCGCTGTGCCAGAACGCACGCGTGGTGCAGATCGCCTGAAGGTAGGGGCGCTGTAGAGTCGAGCAAGCTCGACTCTACGGCAGCAGGTTATCGGCCGGCTGACTGCCGGGCGTTGTCGCGCAGCGCCATGTCCTTGCCGATCTGGTAGCCGCCGAACAGCACCGCCAAGGCGATGATCGCGGCGACCATGATGGACTTCTGGGAACTCCAGACGGGCGGCTTGTTGTCCTGCATGTCGGTCGTCCTTGGGCGCGGCAGTGCGCCGCCCGCCGAGCATGCGCCGCCCGACCGGTGCGTGCAAGCGGGCGGTGCGCACACGCCAATGCGCGGCGCCGGATTGATTCTGCTCAAGGCACGGCCTGCACATCCGGTGTGCAATGGTGTCGTTCCCATCTGGCAGATCGCTACGGAGCCCCACCATGTACAAGCGCATCCTGATTGCCACCGACGGATCCGAGCTGGCCGACAAGGGCCTGGCCAAGGGCCTGGAGCTGGCCAAGGACCTCAACGCCGAGGTCGATATCGTGACTGTCTCCGAGCCGTGGGCCGTCGGCATGTACGACGCCATGGGCTGGAGCGTGGGCTACATGAACAGCCCCGAGTACAAGGCCGACCGCGAGGAAGGCGCGCAGAAGGTGCTGCAGCCGGCGCTGGCCAAGGCGGCCGAGCAGGGCATCACCGCCAATCCGGTGCACGTGCTGGACCGCTACGCAGCTGACGGCATCATCGAGACCGCCGGCGAGCGCAACAGCGACCTGATCGTGATGACCTCGCACGGCCGCCGTGGCGTGACCCGCGTGCTGCTGGGCAGCCAGACTGCCGAAGTGCTGGCACGCAGCACGCTGCCGGTGCTGGTCATCCGCTGATCCACACCCACTGATTCAAGCGTTCCCGGGGAGGGGACCCGACGCCGGCCGCAGGATGCGCGCCGGCGTTGTTTTTTGTCGGGGATCGGGGGGCGGATCCACGCATGGCGTGGATCTACTGATAGGCGGTCACCCACGCATGGCGTGGATCCACGTTCGTTGTCCCGGTAGATCCACGCCATGCGTGGATGGGCCGTGCCGATGGCCTTGAGGGGTCAGAGCCCTTTCCTGTGGAGAGGGATCCGACCCCGGTCACATCACCAGCTGTACAGCTTCCAGTACACCGGCGACACACCGTCCTTGTCGTTGTCGAAACGGCCATCGCCGTTCTTGTCGTACATGTAGAACGGAGCACCGCGCGATGGCGTCACCTTGACCATGCGCAGCTGGCCGGACACACGGTATTCCTCGATGACATCGCCGTTGTCCATGGTGCGCTTGGAGACATCGGCGCCCTTGACGTCCACCGGGGGAGCACCTGCGCCACCCATGCTGGCGCAGCCAGCGAGCAGGAGCAGGGAAGCCAGCATCAGGGTCTTCATCGGCGGGGGCCTTTGCCTGGAGAGAGCCCTGATTATGCCCCATCGCCAGGTGCGTGCCGTGTCGTCGCGGTGCAGGCACGGGCGCGTAGAATCGGCCCATGAGCAGATTAGTCCTGATCGACGGGTCCAGTTACCTGTACCGCGCGTTCCACGCGCTGCCGCCCCTGTCCAATGCACAGGGTGAACCCACTGGCGCACTGTTCGGCGTGGTCAACATGCTGCGTTCGACGCTGAAGGAACGCCCGGCCTACGTCGCGTTCGTGGTCGATGCGCCCGGCAAGACCTTCCGCGATGACCTGTACGATCAGTACAAGGCCAACCGCCCGCCGATGCCCGATGAGCTGCGCAGCCAGGTCGAGCCGATGTGCCGCATCGTCGAGGCGCTGGGCATCAGCATCCTGCGCGTCCCCGGCGTGGAAGCCGACGATGTGATCGGCACGCTGGCCCTCCAGGGCCTGGCGCAGGACCTGAAGGTGACCATTTCCACCGGCGACAAGGACTTCGCCCAGCTGGTGCGCCCGGGCATCGAGCTGGTCAACACCATGACCGGAAGCCGCATGGATTCGGATGCGGCGGTGATGGAGAAATTCGGCGTGCGCGCCGACCAGATCATCGACCTGCTGGCGCTGATGGGCGACACCGTCGACAACGTGCCGGGCGTGGAGAAGTGCGGGCCGAAGACCGCCGCCAAGTGGCTGGCCGAGTACCAGCACCTGGATGGGGTGATGGCGGCCGCGCCGACCATGAAGGGCAAGATCGGCGAAAACCTGCGCGCGGCGCTGGAGCGCCTGCCGCTGAACCGCGAGCTGGTGACCATCCGCACCGACCTGGCGCTGGACGCCAGCCCGACCACGCTGGCCCTGCGCGAGCAGGACGTGCCGGAGCTGACCGAGCTGTATGCGCGCTACGGCTTCACCCAGGCGCTGAAGGAGCTGGGTGCGCCGGTGCCGGCACCGGTGGCCGCCAGCGAGGCGACCCCGAGCCTGCGCGGCACTGCGGCCGGCTTCGCGCGTGGCAGCGTCGAGGCGCCCGCCGCCGGCACGCTGGATCCGGCACTGTCCGCGCCGGGTGAATACGAGACCGTGCTGAGCGCCGAGCAGCTGCAGGCCTGGGTCGAACGCCTGCAGCAGGCCGACCTGATCAGCTTCGATACCGAAACCGATGCGCTGGACGCGATGCGTGCGCGGCTGGTGGGCATCAGCCTGGCCGTCGAGCCGGGCAGGGCGGCGTATATTCCGGTCGGCCACGATTACCCGGGTGCGCCGGCCCAGCTGCCGATGCAGCAGGTGCTGGACGCACTGCGCTCGGTGCTGCAGGACCCGGCGAAGAAGAAGCTGGGCCAGCACGGCAAGTACGACCTGCACGTGCTGCGACGCCACGGCGTGCAGGTGCAGGGCTACCACGACGACACCATGCTCGAGAGCTTCGTGCTCAATTCCACCGCCACCCGCCACGACATGGATTCGCTGGCGCTGCGCTACCTGGGCTACAGCACCATCAAGTTCGAGGACGTGGCCGGCAAGGGCGCCAAGCAGATTCCGTTCTCGCAGGTGGGCATCGACGAGGCCAGCCGCTACGCCGCCGAGGACGCCGACATCACCCTGCGCCTGCACCACGCGCTGCAGCCGCAGCTGCTGGCCGAGCCGGCGCTGGACAGCGTTTACCGCGGCATCGAGATGCCGCTGGTGCCGGTGCTGGCCAGCATCGAAGCCAACGGCGTGCGGGTCGACACCGACGAACTGCGCCGGCAGAGCCAGGACCTGTCTTCGCGCATGCTGGCCGCGCAGCAGAAAGCCACCGAGCTGGCCGGGCGCAGCTTCAACCTGGATTCGCCCAAGCAGCTGCAGGCGGTGCTGTTCGACGAGTTGAAGCTGCCGGCGGTGGTGAAGACCCCCAAGGGCCAGCCCAGCACCAATGAAGAGGCGCTGGAGGCGATTGCCGACCAGCACGAGCTGCCGCGCGTGATCCTGGAGTACCGCGGGCTGGCCAAGCTGCGCAGCACCTACACCGACAAGCTGCCGGAGATGGTCAACCCGGATACCGGCCGCGTGCATACCAGCTATCACCAGTCCGGAGCCGCCACCGGCCGCCTGTCCTCGTCGGACCCGAACCTGCAGAACATCCCGATCCGCACCGAGGACGGCCGTCGCATCCGCCGCGCGTTCGTGGCGCCGGAGGGCTTCCAGCTGCTGGCGGCCGACTATTCGCAGATCGAACTGCGGATCATGGCCCACCTGTCCGAGGACCCGGGCCTGGTGCGTGCCTTCGAGCAGGGCGCCGACGTGCACCGTGCCACCGCCGCCGAGGTGTTCGGGCGCACGCTGGAGGAAGTGACCCCGAACGAGCGCCGCGCCGCCAAGGCGATCAACTTCGGGCTGATGTACGGCATGAGCGCCTTCGGCCTGGCCCGCAACCTGGGCATCGACCGTGGCCAGGCGCAGGACTACGTGGCGCTGTACTTCAGCCGCTACCCGGGCGTGCGCGATTTCATGGAGCGGATGCGCCAGCAGGCCCGCGACCAGGGCTATGTGGAAACCCTGTTTGGTCGTCGCCTGTACCTGAACGACATTCATGCACGTAACCAGGGCCTGCGCGCCGGTGCCGAACGCGCGGCGATCAACGCGCCGATGCAGGGCACCGCCGCCGACATCATCAAACGCGCGATGGTGGACGTGGACCAGTGGCTGCGTGACAGCGGCGCACCGGCACGGATGATCCTGCAGGTGCACGATGAACTGGTGTTCGAAACCGAAAGCAGTTTCGTTGAAGACTTGCGTTTGCAGGTGGTCGAGCGCATGTCGCAAGCGGCCAAACTGCGGGTGCCGCTGGTGGTCGATACCGGCGTCGGCAACAACTGGGACGAAGCGCACTGAGGGCATTTCAGGCCGAAAACGACGTGAATTCGTTCATTCGTCAGAGGTTTCTGACTCGATCATGAATGTTGTCCTGATCGAGGTTCATTAAATTGGGCCCCTTCACGAACCGTTAGTGTTCGGAGTGCTTCTATAACTCTCGACAGGCGCAACGCCTGTTGTGGATCTCTCCCATCCCCTGGAGCAGATCTCGGAACGGGGACTCCTCCCCAAGTGCCCGTTCCCCGGCCCCGTTGACCTCCCCCTGGTCAGCGGGGCTTTTTATTTGTGCCGCCGCAGCACCAGGGATGGGGTCAGATCCTTGGTGCTAGGCTGGGCTATCGTTCCACAGGGGAAGGCCATGCCCGATCTGTTTGCACTGGCAATGCCCTGGTGGGAGTTCATCCTGCGCGCGGTGGTGGTCTATGTCGTGGTGCTGGGCATGGTCCGGCTTGGCGGCAAGCGGGCTCTAGGGCAGATCACGCCCTTCGACGTGCTGTTGATCGTGCTGCTGGGCAATGCGGTGCAGAACGCGCTGCTGGGCACCGATACCTCGCTGGGCGGCGGCCTGCTGCTGGCCGCGACCCTCATCCTGCTCAACTATGGGGTGGGCTGGCTGACCACCCGGAATCGACGCATGGAGCGGATGATCGAAGGAGAACCTACCGTAATCGCGCGCGATGGCCGGCTTTTGGAGGGTGTTCTTCGCCGCGAACTGATCAGCCGGGCCGATTTCGATGCTGCGTTGCGCCAGCAGGGTGGCCTGCGGATCGAGGATGTGCAGATCGCCCTGCTGGAGACGACCGGGCACATCACCATCCTTCCGCGGAAGGGCACCTGATCGTGCAGCACCGAGCATGGGCTCGGCGCTACAGCGCATCATTCACGGTGTGCAGCGGGTAGTGCCGGCCGCCGGTTTGCGCTCGTAATAGGCGAAACGATTGCCGCTGTCGATACCGACCAGGTTGCCGTTCTGCAGCAGCTGCAGCACGAAGTCGCTGCCGATATCGCGGTGGATGAGGATGCGGCCATCGCGCAGGCTTGCCCGCAGTGGCTGTTCGCGGCCACCGGCCTCAACCACACCACCCTCGAGGAAACGCAGCTGCGACAGCACGCTGCGCTCGGCTTCAAAGCTGCCACAGGGCAGTGCGGCGGCCGGCACCGGCGTGAGCGCTGCCGCGGGGGCGCTGGCGAGAACGGCAAGGTCTTTGGCCGGACCGCAGGCCGGGGCATCCGCGCGCTGTGCACAGGATCGCTGCAGCGCATCGCGGGCCTCCTGCAGGCGGCCACTGCTCCACAAGGTTTCGGCGGTGTCGGCGCAGAACGTTTCGCCCTGTTGCACGCGGCAAAGGTCGATCAGTTCATCAAGCTGTGCAGGTGGCAGAGGCGCATCCACGGAATGCTGCAGGCCGAGCAGGGCCTTGCCCATCATTTCCGAGGCAATCTCCTTGGCTGCCGTCATGCAACCCTCGGCGTCGAACGAGGGCAGCTCCTCCCTGCAGATCTCGGGAATCGGCGGTTCTTCCTTTCCGGGCGCTGCGTCCTTGGCCTGCTGCTGGTAGGTCTCCAGCAGGCGCATGCAGGCTGCGCCCACGCCCTCGGCGCACCAGGCGTGCAGTTTCACGGGTGCGGCCTCTGGCAGCGCCTCCAGGCACTCGGAGGTGTTCATCACGCAACCGCCCTCGACGGGCTGCGGCATCGTCTTGCAGGCGGCGGCGTGCTCACGGGTGAACTCGCGATAGGGCGTGCTGATCGTGCGGTCGTTGTCCGAGAAGTACCAGTTTTCCAGCTGGCCCGTGGACAGGTTGCCGGTACCGAGCACGTCTTCCTGGCGGGCGATGCGCAGCTCCTCGGTGGCCTGGTAGGGGCCGGACAGGAAGCCGTGGCCTTCGCTCTCCAGGGTCAGCGTGGTGTTGCCGTTGCTGTCCTTGTAGGTGCCGCAGGCCATCGACTGAGCGGCGGCCGGCAGGCTGGCCGAGGCCAATGCAAGCAACAGCAGGGAGCGCCAGCCCGCAGCGCGAGGGCGGGGGGAAACAGCAGCGGGCATGGGGTCATCCTTGAAGGAAGTGAGCAGGGCCTGTCCGGTGCGGGGCGCACCACAGGCAGGAGAGGGCGCCACGGGTCAGGCGTGGCGCCGGAAGATCACAGCCAGTCGCGCGGCACCAGATAGTCGGCCAGGCGCGCCTCGGCGCTGCCCGCTTCCGGGGTGAAGCCGTACTCCCAGCGTACCCGGGGCGGCAGGCTCATCAGGATGCTTTCGCTGCGGCCACCGCTCTGCAGCCCGAACAGGGTGCCGCGGTCGTAGACCAGGTTGAACTCCACGTAGCGGCCGCGGCGGTACAGCTGGAACTCGCGTTCGCGCTCGCCATAGATGGCGTCCTTGCGCTGCTGCACGATCGGCAGGTAGGCGTCGAGGAAACCATCGCCGACCGCACGCAGATAAGCGAAGTCGCGCTCGAAGTCGCCGTGCAGGTCGTCGAAGAACAGCCCGCCGACGCCGCGCGTTTCATTGCGGTGGCGCAGGAAGAAGTACTCATCACACCAGCGCTTGTGCGCGGCATAGCGTTCGTCGCCGAACGGCGCACACAGATCGCGTGCCACCTGGTGCCAGTGCTGCACGTCCTCGTCGAACGGATAGAACGGGGTCAGGTCGAAGCCGCCGCCGAACCAGCTGGCCACCACTTCACCATCGCGCTGCGCCTGGAAGAAGCGCACGTTGGCATGGGTGGTCGGCACGTAGGGGTTGAGCGGGTGGAACACCAGCGACACGCCGGTGGCGCGCCAGGAGGCGCCGGCCAGTTCCGGGCGGTTGGCCGAGGCCGACGGCGGCAGGCGGCTGCCGGACACATCGGAAAAGCCGATACCGGCCTGCTCGAACACCGCGCCGTCGCGCAGCACGCGGGTGCGCCCACCGCCGCCCTCGGCACGCTGCCACAGGTCTTCCTGGAAGCGGGCCCGGCCATCGACGGCCTCGATCGCCGCACAGATGCGGTCCTGCAGGTCGGTGAGGTAGGCGCGCACGCGCTCGAATTCGTTCATGGCGCGTACTTTACCGCAGGGCCCGCCCGAAGCTGCGGACAGGCCCTGGCCGGCTCAGCGCTTGCGGTTGGAATGGCGTGGCGGCGGGGTGTCGTCTGATGCCGCGTCATCGGCCGCCTTCTGCAGCGCGCGGCCCAGATCGATCAGTTCCCAGTTCTGGGTGCCGAGCACGTCGCAGGCCACGTGCAGGCCACTGCGGTCGGCCTTGCACAGCCGGTCCAGCAGTGCATGTGCATCCACCTCGGCATCGTTGCCCTGGGCCGTGACCAGGTTCTCGCAGCCCTCGCGGACGCCGGCGCGGCAGACCGTGGTGTAGTGCTCGGCGGCCTGCAGCCAGTGCCCGGACAGCGCAAGGCGGTTGCCGAGTACGTTGCAGCCCTGCAGCTTGCCCTGCGCGCAGCAGGCTTCCGCCCCGCCGGTAGCGAGCGCCTGCGGGCAATCCTGGGGTAGCGGCAGCACGGTGTACTGCTTCGGTGCACTGCAGCGGCCCGGGCCATCGCCAGTGGGGGTGAACACCTGGAAGCGGGTCCAGGTATCCAGGCCCAGCAGTTGGCCGCCAGGCAGCGGACGCAGCACGAAGTCGCCGCCCCTGTCGTGGCGGATGCGGATGTCGCCCTCTTCGACGCGGGCGCGGAGATGGCTGTTCCAGCCAACGCCGACCAGGCCGTTGTCACCGAAGTCCAGCGTGTCCATCAGACCGCCATCGGCCCGGTAGTTGCCGCAGGGCAGGGCCGTTGCCGGTTGCGGTCGCAATGATGCGCCCAGCGCCTGCAACGCCGGCAGACGCTCGCAGGTGGCGGTGTCGTTGCCCGGTGTGCAGGCCGCAGCCAGCGCCTGCACCGCCAGCAGGGGATCTCCCGCGTCCCAGGACAGTTCGGCCACCCGCTCGCAGAAGCCGCCATGCGCTACCTCGCGGCACAGCCGCAACAACTGTTGCCGCCGCTCAGCCGGAATGATCACCGGCACGGTCGGCGCCGTCATCGTCACCATGGCTTCGGTCATGGCTGCCGTCATCGCGGCCTTGACCAGCTGCGCCTGCACTGCGGGGTCGGCCTCGAGCGCGGCGGCACATGCCGGGGTTTCCTGTTCGAAGCCACCGTTGTCACAGGCAGCGGGGAGCTTGATACCGGACAGGGCGGCGTCGAGGGCCGCCTTCTGCTGGACAGGATCGGCTTCGACGACAGGTTTAGCCTCCTCATGCCAACGATCAGCCAGTTGCAGGCACATGCCGGGCACGCCTTCCCGACACCCTGCTTCCAGCGTGGCCGGAGTGGCTTCGTGACGGTTGTCCAGGCAGGCCACGGCATTGGCCAGGCAGCTGCCTTCAGCCGGCGTGGTTGCTGCGGCGCACTGTTCGGGGGCCAGCAGGATGTAGGTCGTGCCATCCACCTCGACCGTGCGGCCACGGTCGCGCACCTGCAGCGCGCTGGGCAGGCCATGTTCCAGGTTCACCAGTTGCAGCTTTCCGTCGATCTGCTGGAACGCGACCGGAGACGGCGCACTGCCGAAGTGCTTCTGCTCGCCACGGTTGGGTGAGCTGATGCGCAGCGTGCTGCTGCCTTCGTCGGCCTTGAACAGGCCGCATTGTGGTGACTGTGCGGCGGCCATCGGTGCGGCCAGCAGCAACGCCCAGGCCAGCCAGCGCTGGCGCGGTGCGGGTGAATGCATGTCGTCTCCTTGACGATCGAACGGGAAACTCCAGGCGCTACGGCGAACCAGGGCCCTCGCGCGGGGGCGTACATTCTGCCGTGCCGGGCACGGGCTGGTACGCTGGTAGGCGGTCTGCGCATCCATGCCGAGCAGATCGCCGTTGCCGAGCTGGCGCAGCACAAGGGTTTCGCCGTTCTGCTGCAGGTGGATGGCGCCGTTCTGCAGGCGGGCCCGGGTGCCATCGCCGAAGTCGAGCCTGTCGATCACGCCTCCATCGGCCTGGTAGCGGCCGCAGGGCACCTGCTGGGCCGGGACGAGGCGCAGGTCAGCGCCGGGACCGCGCAGCGGTGCGATGCGTTCGCAGGCGCTGGTGCGGCCGGCATCGCAGACCACCTGCAGCGCCTGCACCGCCAATGCGGGCTCCAGCGCGATCAGTTGCTGTGCGGCTACTTCGACGCAGAAGCGGCCACTGCGGTGCTGCAGGCACAACTGCTGCAGGCGATCGCGTGCAGCGGCCGGAAGCGGTGAATCCGGCATGTCTTCGTCTTCCTGTTGCAGGCGTTCACCGACCTTCTGCATGGCGGCGGCCAGCGCATCGCCGGTCAGCGTCTCGCAGGCCTGCGGGTCATGGCCGGGCGTGTGTTCGCGGCAGATGGGCGGGCGTTCGAAGCGCGCGGGGCTGGTGTCATCGCTGCCGGCTACAGTTGTTCCATCGCGAAGCTGGCGCAGCAGCGCCGAGCAGCCCGCGCCAACGCCTTCGCTGCACGCACGCTGGGCCTGGCCGGGTGAGGCCGTGGGCAGCCGTGCAACGCAGTGGCTGCCAGCGGCGCGGCAGCTGCCATCCATCGCGCTGGGCTCGCTGGCGCAGGCGCGGGGCTGGCGCAGGGTGTAGAGCACCACCCCGTCGTGCTCGATGCGCTGCCCATCGGCGCTGATACGGATCGGCTGCGCCACGCCATCGTCGAGCATGACCAACCGCGTCTGTGCCGCACCGCGATCAACCCACAGCGGCTGAGGCTCGCTGCCCTCATCGTGGTGGTAGCCGCTGCCGGGAGTGGTGAACACCAGCGTCATGCCGCCATCGGCGCTGCGGTATTCGCCACATTGCAGCGCATCGGCGCCGGCAGGCAGCGCAGTCAGCACCAGCAACGCGGGGAGAAGGGTCGGCAAGCGCAAGCGACGGTCCTTGTCGTGCGGGAAAGGGGGGGGGGCTCAGTGGAAGCGCGAGCGGAGGTCCGGCCGCAACAGGCGCCAGGCCAGCCAGCCCTGCAGGCCGAGGAGCACCAATGACATGGCCACCACGGTCAGCGTGATCAACCAGCGTTTCAGATGGAGTTCCTGCTGCAGGACGGCGTCGTCGGAGAGAAACGGGATGACATCACGCATGAACACGTCCAACCAGCCGGCGACCGCAAAGTTGGCCAATGCGCTCAGCAGCAGGATCACCACAAAGCTCCACAGGCCCCAGCTGCGCTCGCGCAGCAGGCCCCAGCTGGCCAGCGTCGAGGCCAGGCACAGCAGCGCGGCAATCATCGACGCGGCCACCGGATGCGCCAAAAGCCAGGTCAGGCTGTGCAGGTGCTGGTCTTGTACTTCCCTCTCAACCAGATGCCAGATCGGAAGGTTGTGCAGCGGCCACAGCAGCAGCCCCTGCATCACGAAGTACACCGTGAGCAGCAGCGACAGCGAGAACGAAGCGTGTGCGATCGGGCGCACCCAGGCGTGATAGGTCGGCTGGACCAGCGAGGGAATCGGCGGGATCGACATTGACATCCGGTGTCCTTGCAATCGGTGCCCGCGCGATCAGCGGGCCGTCACCCGGGTGGCGACGGCCGGCAGGATATGGTGTTCGCTCAACGGTGCCAAGGGCTGGCCATGCGGCGGCTGCAGTGGCACCCAGGCCAGTTCGGCGATCTCGGCACATGCCTGTGGCGTGCCGTCCACCCGCACCCACCAGGCCTGTGCCTGCACGCGATGGCCGGGTTCGTTCACCGCCCAATCCTCAAAGGTGCCCAGCGCGATGGCGGTTTCGGTGCACAGCTGCACACCGAGTTCTTCGTCCAGTTCGCGGGCCAGCGCCTGCAGCGGCGCTTCGCCGGGTTCGGGCTTGCCGCCCGGTTGGATGAAGCGGCTGGCGCCGTGCTTGCGTACCACCAGCGCCCGGCCGCGGTCATCCAGGATGACCGCGGCCACGATGTGGATCGTGGCCGCGGCGTTGCTCACTTCAGGTTCTGCTCGAACAGCTTGAGGATGCGCTTGTACTGGTCCAGCCAGGAATCGGCGCGCACATAGCCGTGGCGCTCCAGCGGGTACGGTGCGATCGACCAGTTGTCCTTGTGCAGTTCGATCAGGCGCTGGGTCAGGTTCACCGAGTCCTGGAAGAACACGTTGTCATCCATCATGCCGTGGGCGATCAGCAGGTTGTCCTGCAGGTTCTGCGCGTATTCGATCGGCGAGGACACGCGGTACGCCTCCGGATCGATGTCCGGGGTATTGAGGATGTTGCTGGTATAGCCGTGGTTGTACTGGTGCCAGTCCACCACCGGGCGCAGCGCGGCGCCGGCCTTGAACGTGCCCGGCGAGCGGAACAGGGCCATGAAGGTCATGAAGCCGCCGTAGGAACCACCGTAGATGCCGGCATGGTCGCGGTCACCCTGCTGGGTGTCGACCAGCCAGTCCAGGCCGTCCTTGTAGTCTTCCAGTTCCGGGTGGCCCATGTTGCGGTAGATCGCCGTACGCCAGTCGCGGCCGTAGCCCTCGCTGCCGCGGTAATCCATGTCCAGCACGATGTAGCCCTTCTGCACCAGCAGGTTGTGGAACATCTGCTCGCGGAAGTAGGCCGGGTAGCGCTGGTGCACGTTCTGCAGGTAGCCGGCGCCGTGCACGAACATCACGATCGGGTACTTCTTCCCCGGTTCCTTGTTTTCGGGCTCGTAGTACTTGGCCCAGACCACGCCGGCGCCATGCTTGGACGGCACCGCCACCAGCTTCGGCTGGATCCACTGGCGCGCCTTGAACTCGGCAGTGCGGGTGTCGGTCAGCACGCGGGCCTGGCCTGCGCCGGTGCTCGGTACCACGGCCAGCTGCGCCGGCAGGTAGGCGCCGGAGTAGCGCACCAGCAGCTGCTGGCCGTCCGGCGACAGCGAGAAGTCTTCCACGCCGTTGAGGCTGGTCAGCTCGCGCACCTGGCGGCTGCCGGTGTCGACCGCGCAGACTTCGTAGTCATGCGGCGCCTGCTGGTTGCACAGGAAGTAGAAACCCTTGCCGTCGGCCGACAGCACCGGCGCCGAGGTTTCCCACTTGCCGCTGGTCAGCGCCTGCGGCTTGGCCGTACCGGACTGGGTATACAGGTGCGAGAAGCCCGATTCCTCCGACAGCAGCCACAGCGTGCGGCCATCGGCCATCCAGCCGAAATCATTGAAGCCCCAGTTGATCCAGGCGTTGTCGGTCAGGCGATGGCGGTTCTGCACGCGGCCGTCGGCGGCGTTGATGCTGACGATCCAGCGGTCCTTGTTGTCGTTGGCACGCAGCATCACCGCGGCCTGCTGGCCATCGGGGCTCCAGCGGATGCCACCGCCCATGAAGTCGCTCATCACCTGCAGGCTGCGCTCGCCCTTCAGCGCGTCCTTGCCGGCCTTGCGGCGCAGCTCGGCCAGCGGATCGGTGCTGATGCCCGGCAGGCCGGCCAGCGAAACCTTCTCGGCCTTGCCGGTGCGCACGTCCACGTACCACAGCGTGTGCGGCTCGAAGCCGTTACGGCCGACGCGGGTGCGGGTGTCCTCGGTTTCCTCGTAGCCCGACTCGGTCACGTACAGCGGCATCTTGCCGCCACGGCCGTCATCGAAGTCCTTCGGCTTGGTCACCACGACCAGGTGGGTCAGGTCCGGCGACAGCACGCTGTCACCGATCTCGACGTCGGCGCCCAGGTAGACCGGGCCCGGTGCGCGGGTCGGATCAGCCTGGCGCCAGCGCTGGTCCTGGTCCTTCAATGCCTCGCGCTGCTCGCGGTCGCGGCGCAGGGTTTCCAGCGTGCGCAGCTGCTGGTCGCGCAGCACGTCGGCCTTCGGCGGCGTGCGCGGGTCCTTCTCGGCCTTCAGGCTGGCCACCTGCTGCACGCCGCTGGCGGCGGTCCAGTGGAACCAGTTCTGGCCGACGCGCCAGATCACGCCGTTGTCCGCGGCAAAGTTCACGTTGCCCGCGCGCTCGTTGCTGCGGGTCAGCTGCGTCAGCGCGCCGCTGCGCAGGTCGCGCACGAACACGTCGCCATTGCGCACGAAGGCGCTGCGGCTGCGGCTGCGGTCGTAGACCGGCTCGGCCACGTCCAGGGTGCCGCGCTGGTCATCGGCCACCTGCGCGGCCACGCCACCGGCCACCGGCTGGCGGAAGGTATCGCGCACCGGGCTGCCGTTGCGCTTGAGCTGGTACTCCACCTGCTGGCTGTTCCACGACCACCAGGCCTTCTCGACCGGCGGACCGATCCAGTCCGGGTCGGCCATGGCCTGTTCGATGGTGATCGGCGTCGGCGCGGCATGCGCGGCCGGTGCGGCCAGCACGGCCGACAGCAGGAGGGACAGGGGCAGCACTCGGGACATGGGCGGACGGCACCAGTAGAGGAAAACCGGCCAAGCGTAGCAGCCGCAAGGGCCGGGGGCAGGGGCCACAGGTCATGGCAGCGGGATTGGCAAAGTAGTGCAACCGCTGGCCGGCCTCGCGCATCCATTCTCCTGAACCCGCATCATCCACCGAACAGGAGCCCGACCATGCAGGAACTGATCCCGATCACCCTCTTCATCTGCATCGCCTACGCGATCCATGCCATTGCCGATGCCCGCGCCCGCAGCAAGCTGGTGGCTCCGCACGTGCCCGAGGAAGTGATCCGCTCGCTGGCGGTACTGGAAGAAGAGCGCCGCCGCCAGGGCGCGCTGCGCTGGGGCATCAGCCTGGTCTGCCTGGCGCTGGCCATGGCCCTGCTGGAAGCGATGGGTGCCCGTGACCTGACCTTCGGCGCCGCCGCCGCACTGGTCGGCAGTGCCGGCCTGGGCCAGCTGCTGGCCTGGCACTTCACCCGTCCTGCTGCGCGCAAGGGCTGAGGCAGGCGTGCCACGGGCACAGGGGGCGCCCCGTAGATGAGCCTGCTCGACGACGCACTGTCGGCACTGCGGGGCCGTCGCCGCCACGACGCGAAGACGGAGGCACCCATCGGACCGCTGGACGCGGACCAGGCCCTGGTGCGGGCCATCATCGATGGCTCGCAGGTGGCGTTTTCGCAGCTGGTCGAGACCCATCAACGCACCTGCGCGCATGTGATCGGGCGCATGGTGGGCGATCGTGATCAGGTGGCCGACCTGCTGCAGGAAAATTTCCTTGCGGTGTTCCGCCAGCTGCACCGGTTTCGTTTTGAATGCTCGCTGCGCACCTGGGTATCCCGGGTCGCTTACACCACGGCGCTGCAGCACCTGCGCCGGCGGCGGCTGGAGGCGCAATGGATGGTGGCCGTGGAGGTGCCGGAGGAACTGGGTGTCGGCGATGAAGGCCCGGGCCCGGTTGAGTTGAGCGAGGCGCTGCAGGCAGGGCGCCAGCTCGGCGCGGCGCTGGAACGGCTGAGTGCACCGCAGCGCCTGATCGTCGGCCTGCACTACCTGGAGGATTTCGATCTGGCCGAAATCGAGCAGGTGACCGGGCTGGCGCGCGGTACCATCAAGAGCCACCTTCACCGTGCGCGCCAGGTCCTGAAGCAGGAACTGACGCGGCGTGCCGCCGCCGGAGAACTGCTGTGAACCGACCGACCGACCCTCGCGATGCGGAAAAGCGCGCGCTGGCGCAGGCGTTGCGTGAGCAGGTGCAGCGGGAAGAAACGCCGGATGTGAGTGAGGCGCTGCAGAAGCGCATTGCCGCTGAGTCACGCGACAGTGGCGTGGGCTATGTGGTGGTGCAGGTGCTGT
Organism: Stenotrophomonas sp. YJH_SMC_133; assembly: GCF_059370655.1. Classification (NCBI taxonomy): domain Bacteria; kingdom Pseudomonadati; phylum Pseudomonadota; class Gammaproteobacteria; order Lysobacterales; family Lysobacteraceae; genus Stenotrophomonas; species Stenotrophomonas sp. YJH_SMC_133. The sequence continues at coordinate 34,401 of NZ_JCAFTW010000016.1, forward strand.
TGTTTGGCGCGCTGCTGGCTGCAGCGGCCTGGTACTTCTGGGTCTAGAAGAACATTGACGCCCGCAACTGCTTTGGGACGCTTCTTCCTCCAACTTCCGATCAGATATCCAAGCGTCGGGCGTTGTCTCCACGTCGGCAGTTGGCCTTTCCCGTCAGACTCCGTCACGTCGGCCTCGTCATCAGTGGCAGTCGCTCTATTCAGGGTCCGCGAGCTACGTGTGTTTCCTGAGGAAAGTTGCAAACTCCATGCCTCCGCTTGAGTCGGAGTTTCACAATCAGAGACTCTCAACCATCAGCTTCCACGGGTATGGAGTGAGAATCACATGGACAGGTGCGCCAGTAATCCAACGCCGGATGCAATTGGATGATGCTCTACTACATCCAGCTTTCGCTTGCCCGATTCAAGCAACGGATCGGCACTCATCTGGCAATCGCTCTCATGCTGGGTGCGGGGGTGGGGATCACGACCGTGATGCTCTCCATTGTTCTCCAGGCATCGTCGGATCCCGCGCCAGGCAGGAGCTCGGCATTGTTCCGCCCGTACCTTGACGCGCGTCCAGACGCACTGCGCAGGGGTTCGCCGGATCCTGGCCAGGCACTGACCTGGCCAGATGCGAAGGTGCTTCTGAACCAGGGCCGGGCGTGGAAGCAGGCAGCAATGGCAGGGGGGGCGGTGACGCTCTCCCGGCCGGGAGCGTCCAGCGCAAGGCTGCGTGCGAGGTTCGCCACCTCTGAAGTCTTCAGTGTCCTTGGCATCGCCGTTGTTCAAGGGCGGGCATGGACCGCCGAGGAGGGGCATGCTGCGAGTCGGATAGTGGTCCTGTCGCGTGCGCTCGCCGAGCGCGAGTGTGCGCAGGACTGTGTTGGTCATCGGTTGGAACTGGGCAGGCGCACCTACACTGTTGTGGGTGTCGCGGAGGATTGGCATCCGGTACCGATGTTTCAGGGAGATCTCACACGCCGGCCGTTTGTGGAACCTGACGAGATCTACCTGCCAGTTGAGACCGCAATCGCGGACAGGCTGACTGTTGTGGATGGGACGGCGATCTGGGGGGGTGACCAGGACACGGACCCTGCAGGAGCCAACGTGTCATGGCTCCAATTGTGGGCGTGGCTGCCCACCGCGGACGATGTCGCCGCCTACCGGGCGAATCTGGATGCCTATGCACAGGCAAAGGGCCTTCGGATCGAACCAGGCACCCAGCAGGTGGCACTTTGGCCGTTGATGGAGTGGCTGGATAGGCTGGGATTGGTTCCGGAGCGGGCCAGGATGCAGCTTCGGCTGTCACTGATCCTTCTCGGTGTGTGCATCGTCAACGCGGCGGCGCTGCTGAGCTTCAGTCTGGGGCGCCGTCGGCGGGAGCTCGCGATACGACGTGCACTGGGAGCGCGACGTCGGGACGTGTTCATCCAGCTCATGTGGGAATCCATCGCGGCGGGAGCCGCAAGCAGTGTGCTCGCTGTCGTCACCTACACGCTGGGAATCCGGGTGGTTGCTGCGGGAGACGTTCTGCCCAGCGCGATAACGGCGATGCATGCTGGGGCAATGCTGATGGCCGCTGGCCTGGGAGTCGTCACGACGTTGCTCTGTTCATTGGTCCCGTCGTTTGAAATCTGCAGGGTCAGCTCCCTGTCGAGTGCCTTCGCGAAGGGGGCTGCCTGAAATGTTCGAATCGATGAGGGAGACCCGACGACATTTGGGAAGCGCCGCACTGCTTGCAGTGCAGGCAGCGCTTGCAAGCCTGGCATGTGCGTTCGCACTGCAATCTGCGCTGGACAGCTTCGCCAGATTGAACGCCGGGAGCATCCGGGAGGCAGCATCGATTGGTGTGGTCAGAGTCTCTGATGTCGAAGAAGGCGCGGATGAAGCAGTGCTGCGGACAGACCTGTCTGCAGCACTGCTGCCCGGTGTTCAGGACACGGTTGTGAGCGACGCTGTTCCGTTCGGGGGAAGAGCCCATCGATACGGCGTATGCACCAGTGAGTCGGCCATGGTGCATTCGATGAACGCGGGCACGGCAGACGTTGCTGGATGTGATCGCGTTCCCGTTGTAACTGCAAGCTCTGGCTTGCTGGCGATGCTGGGCGCGGGAATCGTCCTGGGGCGCGATGCCACGGAGGACGACACGATTGAAGGCGCTCCGGTGGTGCTGATCAGTGAATCGCTGGCTGCCCATCTGTTCGGAACGGGGAATGCTGTTGGCCGCCACCTGTATTTCGGCCCCGGCAGCAGCCGGGTCATCGTGGGCGTATTTGCGTCTGTTGCTGGACCGGCGCCAGGCGGCAATGAGCGGGACTCGCAGTGGGTGCTGCTCCCGGGCCTTCCCATGGGCGCCAGTCGCTATTATCTGGCGAAGTGGAAGTCGGAGGTTGATCGTTCATCGCTTGATCGCACCGCCGATGCGCTGCAGCGGCCTTATCGGATCATGCATCCAGCCGGTGTCGAGACGCTGGCGGGTTATCGCGACGCCTACGTCAAAGCTGATCGCTTCGCTACGACCGTGCTCGCGGTCATGACCGCCGTTGTTCTCGGTGTGCTGATGGCCGGCGTTTCTGGAGTTGTGGGCGCGTGGCTTGATCAGCGCCGGCACTCCATTGGGGTTCGACGGACATTGGGTGCTCGCGGATCCGTGATCTTTGCCGAAATCATGTTCGAGGTTTCACTGTTCACCACGCTGGGCACCCTGCTCGGCGCGTTGTCGTTGCAGTGGGTAGGGTCGCCGCAGGACGGGATCACCGGTTCACCGTGGTTCTCGATATCGAGCGCTGTCGTGCTGGTGATGGCGGCCTGCTTGACTGCACTGGTACCCCGGGCCCTGCGAATCGCCAAGGAGCCGCCTTTGACCCTGCTGAAGCCCCTGTAGCCCATTCATCCTGTCACCCAGCTTCACCTGCGACAAAGTGAAGCAGCGCGTCACCCGGTCGCATCCCGTCTTAACGAAATCCTCCTAAAGTGGTCCGGTATCCCACCGGTCACAGGCAGGAGGCGTCCCTTGGACGCGTTGTTGTTGTCCCGGATCCAGTTCGGATTCGTCATCAGTTTCCATGTGCTGTTCCCCGCCTTCACCATTGGCACGGCCAGCTGGCTGGCCTTCATCGAATGGCGCTGGCTGCGCACGAAGTTGCCCGTGTGGCGCGAGCTGTATTTCTTCTGGCAGAAGATCTTCGCGGTGTCGTTCGGCATGGGCGTGGTCAGCGGCATCGTCATGGCCTTCCAGTTCGGAACCAACTGGCCACGGCTGAGCGAGGTGGCCGGCACGGTCATCGGCCCGCTGCTGACCTACGAAGTGCTGACCGCGTTCTTCCTGGAAGCCAGCTTCCTCGGCGTGATGATGTTCGGCTGGGGCCGCGTCTCGCCGCGCCTGCATTTCCTGTCCACCTGCATGGTGGCGCTGGGCACGCTGTTCTCCACGTTCTGGATCCTGTCGTCCAACAGCTGGCTGCATACGCCGGCCGGCTACGAGATGGTCAACGGCGTGGTGCATCCGGTGGACTGGTGGCAGGTGGTGTTCAATCCTTCGTTCCCGTACCGGCTGGCGCACATGGCGCTGGGTTCGTTCATCACCACCTGTTTCGTGATCGGTGGCGTCGGCGCGTGGTACCTGCGCAAGGGCACGCACGTGGAAGCGGGCCGGCGCATGCTGGTGGCAGCGGTGGCGTTCGCGGCACTGACCGTGCCGGTGCAGATTTTCGTCGGCGACATGCATGGCCTGAACACGCTCAAGCACCAGCCGATGAAGATTGCGGCGATGGAAGCGCACTGGCATGAAACCAAGGAGGGCGAGGGCGTACCACTGGTGGTGTTCGCGCTGCCGAACGAGAAGGAAGAGCGCAATGATTTCGAAGTTGCCATCCCGAAGCTGGGCAGCGTGATCCTCACCCACAGCCTGGACGGCACCTTCGACCCGCTCACTTCGGTACCGTCCAGCGAGCGGCCGCCGGTGACGCCGGTGTTCTTCGCCTTCCGGATCATGGTCGGGCTGGGCACGCTGATGCTGCTGCTGGCCTGGGTGTCGGCTTTCCAGTTGTGGCGCAGGAAGCTGCTGGATTCGCCGTGGCTGCTGCGCGGCTGGAACTGGATGCTGCCCAGCGGCTTCATCGCGCTGCTGTCCGGGTGGTTCGTCACCGAGATGGGCCGCCAGCCGTGGGTGGTGTATGGCGTGCTGCGCACCGCTGATGCGGTCGGCCCGCAGAGCGCGTGGATGACCGCGCTGTCGCTGGCGGTCTACGTCGTTGGCTACGCCTTCGTGTTCGGCTGGGGCATCTGGTACCTGGTGAAGATCCTGCGCCACGGACCGCGTCCGCACGATGATGGGCCGTCGCTGGACCACGGCAGCCACACCCCGGCACGCCCGCTGTCGGCGGCCGACGAACCGCTGGAGGAGCGCTGACATGGACCTGATGACCTGGCTGCCGGTGGCGTGGTTCGCGGTGATCGGCTTCGGCGTGCTGATGTATGTGGTGCTGGACGGTTTCGTGCTCGGCATCGGCATCCTCGCCCCGTTCGCCGAGGACGAGGAACAGCTGGACCTGATGATGAACACCGCCGCGCCGATCTGGGACGGCAACGAGACCTGGCTGGTACTGGGCGGCGCCGGGCTGCTGGCGGCGTTCCCGAAGGCCTATGCGGTGTTGTTGTCGGCGCTGTACCTGCCGGTGTTGTTGCTGGTGGTGGCGCTGGTGTTCCGCGGGGTGGCCTTCGAGTTCCGCTTCAAGGCGCATCGATCGCGCCGGCTGTGGAGCGTGGCGTTCGGCCTCGGTTCGCTGCTGGCGACCTTTGCCCAGGGCGTGATCCTGGGCACCCTGGTGCAGGGCATCCCGCTGGTGGACGGCGTCTATCAGGGCGGACCGTTCGCCTGGTTCAGCCCGTTCGCGATGCTGACCGGTGCCGCGCTGGTGGCCGGCTATGCGCTGCTGGGCAGCACCTGGCTGATCCTGAAGACCGAAGGCCGCGTGCAGGCGCTGGCACGGCAGATGACCCGGCCGCTGGTGGTGGCGGTGATCGCAGCGATGGGCCTGGTCAGCAGCTGGCTGCCGTTCCTCGATTCGCGGCTGATGGCCCGCTGGTTCAGCGACGGCAACTTCTGGTGGCTGTCGCCGGTGCCGCTGTTGACCCTGGCGGTGGCCGCCGCGCTGTGGCGCAGTGCGACCCATCCGCGCCGCGACCTGCCGCCGTTCCTGCTCAGCCTGGCGCTGTTCGTGCTTGGTTTCCTTGGCCTGGTGCTGGGCATGTGGCCGTACCTGCTGCCGCCGTCGATGACCCTGTGGCAGGCAGCCGCGCCGGCCTCCTCGCTGGGCTTCACCCTGGTCGGGCTGGTCATTCTGCTGCCGGTCATCCTGGGCTATACGGCGTGGTCGTACCGGGTGTTCCGCGGCAAGGTGCACGCCGACACCGGTTACCACTGATGGGTTGATGGCGGGGCCCGCCGGTGCCGGGCCCCGTGTTGGGGAATGTGAAACCTGCACACCCCGGGCGGGACGTGCTAGCGTGCGCTCCTTTCCGGCAGCCAGGGGGGCAGCCGGCGACGTCCTGGACGGACGCACGGCTGCAGGAATGGGGGGCCGCCGCGCGTCGCCGTAATGGCTCGTGCCTATCGTTCTCCCGTTGAAGCACCAACGCTAAATGATTGAATTCTCCATCGTCGACTGGGCCGCGTGGGCGCCCGGCCTGAGCGAGCGTAGCCAGTGGCTGGGCTGGGCCGAAGCGCCGTACCTGCCGCACGGCGGGGATACGCCGGCACTGGCAGAGGTTCCGGCAATGCAACGCCGTCGCATCGAGCGGTTGGGCCGCATGGCGATCCAGACCGCGTGCTGGTGCGAGGACGGGCAGGGGGCCGACAGCGACGTGCCGCTGGTGTTCGCCAGCCGCCATGGCGACGTCGCACGTTCGATGGACCTGCTGGGGGCGCTGGTCGGCGACCAGCCGTTGTCGCCCACCGGATTTGGCCTGTCGGTGCACAACGCGATCGCCGCGCTGTATTCAATCGCCCGCGGCCATCGCGGCAACTACCTGGCATTGGCGGCTGGCCAGGCAACGGTCGAAGCCGCGTGCCTGGAGGCCGTCGGCCTGCTGGCCGATGGCGCCCGCGAGGTGCGGGTGGTGGTCTACGAGTCGCCGCTCCCGGAGGTTTACGCGACGTTCGCCGACGAACCCGACCCGTTCTTCGCCTGGTGCTGGCGTTTGACCGCGCCAGCAGAGGACCGGCCGACGCTGGCGCTGCAGTGGCAGCCGGCCGACGGCCAGGCCAGCACTGTGCCCGGCCTGCTGCCGCACGCGCTGGACCTGCATCGCTTCCTGTTGTCCGGCGCGCCAGCGCTGGAGCACGTGGCCCATGGCCAGCGCTGGCGCTGGGGCCGCCGTGAGTGAGCTGCCGCGCCGCCTCGACCACGCCTGGCGGGTGTTTGGCACCGGCCTGAGCTTTGTTGCGTTTGGCCTGGGCGGGCTGCTGCTCGGCGTCCTGGTGATGCCGGTACTGCTGCTGATGCGGGACCCGGTGGCCCGTCGCCGGCGCGCCCGGCGCGTGGTCCAGGTCGCGTTCGCCAGCCATCTGCGGCTGATGCGCGGGCTGGGGGTGATGACCTACGAGATCGAGGGCGGTGAACGCCTGCAGCGTGACGGCCTGCTGGTGCTGGCCAACCACCCGACCCTGATCGACGTGGTCTGCCTGATCTCGCTGCTTCCCAACGCCGACTGCGTGGTCAAGCGGGCCGTGGCCTGCAACCCGTTCATGCGCGGTCCGGTACGGGCCGCCGGCTACATCTCCAATGACGATGGCGCCGGCCTGGTCGATGACTGCGTGGCCGCGGTGCATGCCGGCGGCACCCTGGTCATCTTCCCGGAGGGCACCCGCAGCGTGCCCGGGCAGCCGCCGCGCCTGCAGCGCGGGGCCGCCAACATCGCCGTACGGGGCCGCATCGACGTCACCCCGGTGCGGATCACCTGCAGCCCGCCAACCCTGACCAAGGGACAGAAGTGGTATCGTGTCCCCTCACGTCGCTTTCACGTTCGGCTGCAGATCGGCGAAGATATCCCGATCGCGCCTTTCTTGGCCGAAGACGACTCGCCAAGGGGGGATGCCTTGGCGGCACGCCGCGTTACCGAGCACCTTTCTCGTTATTTCGACCTGTCTGGAGAGCCGCCCCGTGCAAGCACTTGAGCACGAGATCAAGGAATTGATCATTTCCTCCCTTTCGCTGGAGGACATCACGCCGGAGGACATCGATCCGACCGCGCCGCTGTTCGTCGAGGGCCTCGGCCTGGATTCGATCGACGCGCTGGAGCTGGGCCTGGCGCTGCAGAAGAAGTACGGTGTCAGCCTCTCGGCCGATTCGGAAGAAACCCGTCGCCATTTCTCCAGCGTGCGCGCGCTCGGCGAGTTCGTCGCCGCCCGCCAGTCGTAACGGCGCCAGGAATTGCCATGACCAAGAATGAACTGTTCGAACGCATCGTCAGCATCCTGACCGACAGCTTCGAGATCGAAACCGCCCGGATCACCCCCGAGGCACGCCTGTACGACGACCTGGATATCGACAGCATCGATGCGGTCGACCTGATCGTGCAGCTCAAGCCGCTGCTGGGCCGCAATCTGCAGCCGGAAGCGTTCAAGGCCGTGCGCACCGTGCAGGACATCGTCGATGTCGTGCATGGGTTGCTGCCGGACCAGGCAGCCGCCTGACCGCAGCGCCGGCGGCTCCGCCATGGCACGCGCACGCACGGTCGTGGTGGCTGCGATCTCGCTGGCCTACCCGGTGCTGGTGTACCTGGCGATGGGCCGTTTCGAGCCACGCTGGCTGTCGCTGCTGCTGTTCACCCTGGCCCTGCTGCGTGCGCTGAGTACGCGCCAGCCGCTGTGGTGGGCCGCCGCCGCGGGAACCGGCCTGCTGGCCGTGTTGGCCACCGTGCTGAACCAGGCCCTGCCGCTGAAGCTGTATCCGGCGCTGGTCAACATGGTGATGCTGGCGGTGTTCGGCACCAGCCTGCGCTTCGGCCCGCCGCTGGTGGAACGCCTGGCGCGGTTGCAGGAGCCGGACCTGCCGGCGTTCGCGGTGGCCTATACCCGCCGCGTCACCCAGGTGTGGTGTGGCTTCTTCGTTCTCAACGGCAGCCTGGCCCTGCTGACCGCGCTTTACGCGTCGGACCGGGTCTGGATGCTCTACAACGGATTGTTGGCGTACGTGATGATGGGCGTGTTGTTTGCAGGTGAGTGGCTGGTGCGGCGTCGGGTCAAGGCAGCGCACGCGCATGGCTGAGTGGATTGCCCTGGACCGGCTGCTGGTGGACCCGCAGCCGCAGCGCAGCATCGGCGTGTGCGATGGCGAGGTGATCGACCATGCCCGCTTCCGCCAGCGGGTGCTGGCCTGGCGTGCGGCCTTTGCTGCTGCCGATGGCCGTGACTGGGCCCTGTACTTCGATGATGCGGTGGCCTTCGCTGCTGCGCTGTTCGGCGCCTGGCATGCCGGCAAGCGGGTGTTCCTGGCTGCCGACAACCTGCCGGCCACGCTGCAGGCGCTGCAGCCACAGGTGAGCGGTTTTGCCGGCGATGTTTCCGCCGACTACCGAGCGCTGGTTGCCCCCACCGTTGGCGTGGACGGCGAACTGCAGGTGCTGGACGAGCGCGCCTGCGAGCTGTGCGTGTTCACCTCCGGCAGCACGGGCCAGCCCAGTGCGATCAACAAGCGCATGGACCAGCTGGCGCGCGAGGTGGATGCGCTGCAGGCTGCGTTCGGCGCGCAGCTGGAAGGCGTGCAGGTGCATGGCACGGTGTCCCACCAGCACATCTACGGCCTGCTGTTCCGGGTGCTGTGGCCGCTGGCCGCCGGCCGCCTGATCCATCCGCGCCGGTTCTTCCACGAAGACCTGGTGGGCGCGCTGGCCGGTACCGACACGGTGCTGGTGGCGACGCCAGCCCACCTCAAGCGCCTGCCCGAGCAGCTCGACTGGGCCAGCCTGCACGGCCGCCTGCGCGCGGTGTTCTCCTCCGGTGGCCCGCTGCCCGAAGAAGCCGCACGCCAGGTACGGCAATGGCTGGGCGTGGCACCGACCGAGGTTTACGGCAGCAGCGAAACCGGTGGTATCGCCTGGCGCCGCTGGGATACCGACCTGCCGCCGTGGCAGCCGTTGCCAGGCGTGCAATGGCGCATCGAGGATGGCTGCCTGGCCGTCGCCTCAGCGCATCTGGAAACCCTCGACTGGTGGCGCACCCAGGACCGCGTGGAAGCGTTGGCCGATGGCCGCTTCCGCCTGCTGGGCCGTGCCGACCGCATCGTCAAGATCGAGGAGCGCCGCGTTTCGCTGGATGCGCTGGAACGCGCGCTGCGCGAAGACACCGAAGTGGACGATGTGAGAGTACTGGTCCTGCCAGGACAGCGTGAGCAGCTGGCAGCGGTGGTGGTACCGGCCAGCCTGGCGCTGCTGGAGGGCGGTGACGCCGCGCGCCGCGCGCTGGGCCAGCGCCTTGGCGCGCGCCTGGCACAGGCGCATGACGCGGTCACCCGGCCGCGCCGCTGGCGCCTGGTGAAGGCGCTGCCGATCAATGCACAGGGCAAGGTCACCCAGGCGGCACTGGCGGCGCTGTTCCAGCCGCTCATGCCGGTGCCGGTCTGGGTTCACCGCGATGCTGCCAGCGCTACGTTGCGCATGACCCTCGACCCGGCGCTGCGGCCGTTCCAGGGCCACTTCCCGCAGGCGGCGATCCTGCCCGGCGTGGCGCAGCTGGACTGGGCCGTGCGTTTTGGCCGCCAGGCGTTCAGCATGCCGGCCGGATTCCTGCGCATGGATGCGGTGAAGTTCCAGCACGTGGCCCGCCCGGGCGATGAGCTGACCCTGCAGCTGGACTGGGATGCCACGCGCAATGTGCTGGCCTTCCGCTACACCTCCAGCCACGGTGTGCATGCCAGCGGCAAGGTGGTTTTCGCCGATGCGGACTGATCCGGCCGTTGCCGGTGCCGCGTTCGCGCCACTGGTGGTGATTCCCGTCTACGACCACGAGCACGCCATCGCGGCGGTGGTCGACGGCGTGCAGGCCGCCGGGCTGCCGTGCCTGCTGGTCGACGATGGCTCGCATGAAGCGTGCGCGACGGTGCTGCGTTCGCTGGCACAGCGCCAGGGCGTCGACCTGCTGCGCCTGGACATCAACCAGGGCAAGGGTGGGGCGATGCTGGCCGGTTTTGCTGAAGCCGCTGCGCGTGGCTACAGCCACGTGCTGCAGATCGATGCCGACGGCCAGCACGATACCGCCGACCTGCCGCGTTTCGTCGAGGCGGCGCGTGCGCACCCGGGTGTGGTGATCTGCGGCATCCCGGCCTACGACGCCAGTGTTCCCAAGGCGCGCCTGTACGGACGCTACGCGACCCATATCTGGGTCTGGATCAACACGCTGTCGCTGCACCTGCGCGACACCATGTGCGGCTTCCGCGTGTATCCGCTGCCGCCGGTGCTGCGCCTGATCGGTGAAGAGACCATCGGCCGCCGCATGGATTTCGATACCGAGGTGATGGTGCGCCTGTACTGGCGACAGCTGCCGGTCGAGCACCTGGCCACGCGCGTGACCTATCCCGCCGATGGCGTGTCGCACTTCGATGTGTGGCGTGACAACGTGCGCATCAGCCGCATGCATACCCGCCTGTTCTTCGGCATGCTCTGGCGCGCGCCGCGCCTGCTGTGGCGCCGCCTGCGGGGGCAGCGCTGAGATGGCGGCCGCGCAGGGCGCTCCGCACTGGGCCGACATCGGCGAATCGACGTCGGTGGCCGGCGTGTTGTTCCTGTGCTGGGTGCACCGCTGGTTCGGGCGCTGGCCGTTCCGACTGTGCGTGTGGCCCGTGGTGGCCTGCCACTGGCTGGGCAACCGCGTCGGCCGCCAGGCCTCCATGCAGTACCTCCAGCGCCTGCAGGCACACAGCGGTGTGCTGGGCCGTGCGCCGACCCGGCGCGACAGCCTGCGCCACTTCTTCGCCTTCGCCGACACGATGCTGGACAAGATCCTCGGCCTGGGCGGGCGCTATCCGGCCGAACGCATCCACCTGCATCGCGACCTGGTGCTGGAGAAGATCGCGCGCCGCGAAGGCGGGCTGATCCTGACCGCGCACATCGGCTGCCTGGAACTGTGCCAGGTGCTGGCCGAACAGGTGCCGGGGTTCCGCATCACCGTGCTGGTGCACACCGCGCATGCGCAGCGCTTCAACCGCCTGCTGCAACGGCTGGACCCGCTGGCGGCGGTGGAACTGGTGCAGGTAACCGAAATGGGCCCGGCCACGGCAGTGATGCTGGCCGAGCGCGTCGCGGCGGGGGGCTTCGTCGCCATCGTCGGCGACCGCACGCCGGTGCAGGGCGGACGCAGCGTCACCGCCGATTTCCTTGGCCACCGCGCCCCGTTCCCGATCGGTGCCTATGTGCTCGCCGCCGCACTGGGCTGCCCGGTCTACACCATGGCCTGCCTGCACCAGGGCGAGGGCTACCGCGTGGCATTCGAACAGTTCGCCGAACGCATCGTGCTGCCGCGCGGCTCACGCGATGCGGCACTGGCCGAACAGGCACAGCGCTTCGCGCGTTGGCTGGAACTCCAGGTCATCCAGTCCCCGTTGGACTGGTTCAATTTCTTCCCCTTCTGGGATCAGGCTCCGCATGACGACTGACGCCGTACCCGCATGCCGCTTTGGCGATGCACCGTTGACCATCGAAGACGTGGTTGCCCTGGCCCAGCGCCAGTGCGAGGCCGCACTGAGCGACGCGCCGGCGTTCCGCGCGCACATCCAGCGCGGTGCCGACTTCCTCGACCGCCTGCTGCGCGAGGACGGCGTGATCTACGGTGTGACCACCGGCTATGGCGATTCGTGCACGGTGAACATCCCACCGGCGCTGGTGGCTGAACTGCCGCACCACCTGTACACCTACCATGGCTGCGGCCTGGGCCGTTACCTGGACCCGGTCGAGACCCGTGCGGTGCTGGCGGCGCGCCTGGCCTCTCTGGTGCGCGGCATGTCCGGTGTAAGCCTGCCGCTGCTGGAAGGCCTGGCCACGCTGCTGCAGCACGACGTGCTGCCGATGATTCCGGCCGAAGGCTCGGTCGGTGCCAGCGGTGACCTGACGCCGCTGTCCTACGTGGCGGCGGTGCTGTGCGGCGAGCGCGAGGTGCTGCACGACGGCCGCGTGCAGCCGGCGGCGGACGTGCTGGCGAAGATCGGCATGACCCCGCTGAAGCTGCGGCCGAAGGAAGGCCTGGCGATCATGAACGGCACCGCGGTGATGACCGGCCTGGCCTGCCTGGCCTGGCAGCGCGCCGACTACCTGGCACGCATGGCTACGCGCCTGACCGCGTTCAACGTGCTGGCCAGCGACGGCAACGCGCACCACTTCGACGAAACCCTGTTCGCAGCCAAGCCGCACCCGGGCCAGGGCCGCATCGCCGCGCGCCTGCGCAGCGACCTGCACAGCGAGCGCCCGCCGCGCAATGAACAGCGCCTGCAGGATCGCTACTCGCTGCGCTGCGCACCGCATGTGATCGGCGTGCTGGAGGACAGCCTGCCGTTCCTGCGCCAGCTGATCGAGACCGAACTGAACAGCGCCAACGACAACCCGCTGATCGACGCCGACGGCGAGCGCATCCTGCATGGCGGCCACTTCTACGGGGGCCACATCGCGCTGGCGATGGACACCCTGAAGAACACCGTGGCCAACGTTGCCGATCTGCTCGACCGGCAGCTGGCGCTGGTGGTGGACGCCCGTTACAACCATGGCCTGCCGGCCAACCTGTCGGCGGCTACCGGTCCGCGCGCGGCCATCAACCATGGGCTGAAGGCACTGCAGATCAGCGTGTCGGCCTGGACTGCCGAAGCGCTGAAGCAGACCATGCCGGCCAGCGTGTTCTCGCGTTCCACCGAATGCCACAACCAGGACAAGGTCAGCATGGGCACCATCGCCGCGCGCGACTGCCTGCGCGTGATCGAGCTGACCGAACAGGTGGTGGCGGCAATGCTGATCGCCGCGCGCCAGGGCCTGGCCCTGCGTGAACGGGTTGGCCTGAATGCGCAGCTGCATGGCAGTCTGGCCGACATGTACGCCGACCTGGGGCAACGCATCGCCCTGGTCGAGGAAGACCGCGCGCTGGATCGCGAACTGCGGGAACTGCTGGTGGAGATCCGCGCGCAACGTTGGGAGCTGTATGCCGGTGAATGAGGCCATTGAACGGGTTGGCGAGATTGCGTTGACCCCCGCCTTCCATGACTGCGATCCGATGAACGTGGTCTGGCATGGCAACTACTTCAAGTACTTCGAGATCGCGCGCTGCGCGCTGCTCGGTCGCTACGACTACGACTACCCGCAGATGCTCGAATCGGGCTACCTGTGGCCGGTGGTCGACGCGCGGGTGAAGTACGTGCGCCCGCTGCTGTTCAACCAGGCGCTGCGCGTGGTCGCGCGCATCGTGGAATGGGAGAACCGGCTGAAGATCGAGTACGAAATCCTCGATGCGGAAAGCGGCCAGGTGCTGACCCGGGCGATGACCATCCAGGTCGCGGTGGACGCGGCCAGCAAGGAAATGCTGTACCAGTGCCCGCCGGTACTGTGGGAACGCCTGGGAGTGCCTGCGCCATGAACCGAGCGAACCGTTTCGCGCGTGCGCTGCTGTGCGCGCTGCTGCTGGTGGCCGCACCACTGGTGCAGGCGGCCGACCCCGCCATCGATGCGATTACCCAGGCGGTGGCGCGGCCGGATGTGCTGCGTGGCCAGTTCACTCAGGAAAAGCAGGTGAGTGGCTTCAGGAACCCGCTGCGCTCGCAGGGCCGGTTCGTGGTCGCGCGCCAGCACGGCGTGATCTGGACCACGCTCAAGCCGTTCCCCTCGGAAGTAGTGGTCACCGCCGACCGCATCCTAAGCCGGCAGCGTGATGGCAGCACCCGCGTCGAACTGGACGCGCGGCAGCAGCCGGCGATGCGTTCAGTGAATGCGATCATGTTCGCGTTGATGAGTGGCGACGTGCAGGCACTGTCCAGCCAGTTCAACGTGGCGGCCAGCCGTGAAGGGCAGGGCTGGCGGCTGCGCCTGACGCCGAAGTCGGCGATGCTGGCCAAGGCCTTCGAATCGCTGACCCTGCAGGGCGACCGCTACGTGCGCCAGGTCGAGATCGTCGAGGCCAACAAGGACCGCACGCAGATCCAGTTCAGCGCGTTGAGCGAGGCGCCGGCCACGCTCAATGCCGACGAGGCCCGCCGCTTTGAGTGAGGCCGTGGCATCGAACGCACCGGACCGGTTGCGGCGCTGGTGGCACTGGCTGGGCATTGCCTGGCTGCTGGTGCTGCTGGCGCTGGGCGCACAGCAGTGGCAGCTGTGGAGCCAGCAATCGCGGATCGACACCGACATCCTCGCCCTGCTGCCGCAGGATGCGCACGACCGCCTGTTGAGCGACGTCACCCGGCGCATTGCCGATGGCAGTTCGCGGCAGGTCGTGGTGCTGCTCGGCAGCAAGGACAGCGCGGCTGCCAAGCGCGCGCAGGTGGCCTTTGCGGCGGCCATGGCCAAGGATGCCGACCATGCCTTGCTGGTACCCAGCGGCTCGATCGAAGGCTGGTTTGACGAGGCGCGCGCGTTCTACGCGCCGTACCGCGACCGCCTGCTGACACCGGCCCAGCGCGAGCAGTTGCTGGGCAGCGAACCGGGCGTGTTGGCCGAGCAGGCGCTGGCTGCGCTGTATGGCCCGATGGGTGCGCCGCGATTGACTGAATGGCGCCAGGATCCGTTGTCGCTGTGGCCGCAGTGGTGGCAGCAGCAGGCGCAGGGTTCGGGCCTGCGGTTGGGCGATGACGGCCTGCTTGAAGCCGAGGGCAGGCATTGGGCCGTGCTGCAGTTCGATACGCCCGGCTCGGCGTTCCAGCTGGATGGCGAGCGCCACCTCGATGGCCTGCTGGAACGTGCCGGGCAGGCCGCCACGGCGGCGGCGCCTGAGCTTGAAATCCTGCATGCCGGCGTGCCGCTGCATGCCGAGGCCGCCGCGGTGCAGGCCAACCAGGAGATCAACACCATCGGTTGGGGGTCGCTGGCGGCGGTGCTGCTGCTGGTATGGCTGGCATTCCGCTCGCTGCGCCCGATCCTGCTGGTGGCCGCCTCGCTGCTGATCGGCTGTGGCGTGGCGCTGGCGGTGACCGTGCTGGTGTTCGGCAAGGTGCACGTGCTGACCCTGGTGTTTGGTGCGTCGCTGGTGGGCGTGGCCGAGGATTACGGCATTCACTGGTTCGCCTCGCGCCAGGCCGAACCGGCCGATCGTCGCTGGAAACTGCTGCGGCATCTGCTGCCCGGCCTGTGGCTGGCCCTGCTGACCAGCGCGCTGGCCTACCTGGCATTGGGCCTGGCCCCGTTCCCCGGCCTGCGCCAGATGGCGCTGTTCTCGGTGGTCGGCCTGGCCGCAGCTTTCCTCACGGTGATCTTCTGGTTCCCGTGGCTCGACGGTGGCGAGATCCGCCAGACCCGCTTCTCGCAGTGGCTGGGCAATACGCTGGAGCGTTTCCCGCGGCTGCATGGCCGCCGCGCGGTGACGGTCTTCGTGGTGGTCGCGCTGGCACTGTCTGCCATCGGCATCGTGCGCCTGCAGAGCAACGACGACCTGCGCAGCCTGCAGTCCTCGCCGCCGGCATTGATGGCGCAGCAGATCCGCCTGAGCCAGTTGCTGGGCATGCCCAGTCCGGCGCAGTTCTACCTGGTGCAGGGTGTCGATGCCGCGCAGCTGCTGCAGCGCGAGGAAGCACTGACCGAGCGCCTGCGTGTGTTGGCCACCGACAAGCGCATTGGTGGCTATCGCGCGATCAGCGATTGGCTGCCATCACCGGCACGCCAGCAGGCCGATGCTGCGCTGACCGCGAAGGTGGAACCCGGCGTGCTGTCGGCCGTGTCCGAGGCGGTGGGCGAGCCGCTGCAGCGGCCGCAGTTCGCCGGCGCGCCGCTCACCGCCGAAGCCTTCCTGGCCTCGCCGGCCTCGCAGCCGTTCCGCCACCTGTGGGTGGGTGAAGTCGGTGGGCAGATGATCAGCGTGGTGATGGTCGATGACCTGTCGCGCGCCGATGCCCTGGCCACGCTGCAGGGTGCTGCCGAAGGCCTGCCCGGCGTGCGCTGGGTAGACCGCACCTCCGATTTCTCCAAGCTGCTGGGCCACTACCGCAAGCTGATGGGCGGGCTGCTGCTGGTCGGCATCGCACTGGTGTTCGGTGCGCTGTGGCTGCGCTACCGCCGCCAGGCCTGGCGCGTATTTGCCCCCACCCTGATTGCCGGCGCACTGACCCTGGGCCTGCTGGGCCTGTTCGGCCAGCCGCTGCAGCTGTTCAACGTGCTGGCGCTGATGCTGCTGCTGGGCATGGGCATCGACTACGGCATCTTCCTGATCGAACACCGTGGCGATGCCAGCGCATGGCTGGCGGTCTGCGTGGGTGCGGCCAGCACCTGGCTGTCGTTCGGCCTGCTGGGCCTGTCGCAGACCCCGGCGCTGCGCGCGTTCGGCCTGACCCTGCTGTTCGGCATCGGCCTGGTCTGGCTGATCTCGCCACTGTTCCGGCCGCCACCGCATGACCTGCCGCCGGCCTGAGTCCGCCTTCCGCTTTTCTTCTTTCCCTGATCGAGCAACAAGGACGCCCCGATGAGTACTGCTGTGGATGCTGTCGAACGCACTGAAATCCTGATCATCGGCGCAGGCCCGGCCGGCTCCGTGGCCGCGGCGATGCTGCGCCAGCAGGGCCGACAGGTGCTGATGCTGGAGCGCCAGCAGTTCCCGCGCTTCTCCATCGGCGAAAGCCTGCTGCCGCAGAGCATGGAGTACATCGAAGCAGCCGGGCTGCTGCAGGATGTGGTCGAGGCCGGCTTCCAGTACAAGAACGGCGCGGCCTTCGTGCACGGTGAAGCGCGTACTGCCTTCGACTTCCGGAAGAAGTTCTCGCCGGGCTGGGGTACCACCTACCAGGTGCAGCGCGCCGACTTCGACAACGTGTTGGCACGCGGCGCCGAGCGCATGGGAACCACGCTGCGTTTCGGTGATGAAGTGCTGTCGGTCGAACCCGGTGAACAGCCTGCGGTGAACGTGCGCCGCCCGGATGGCAGCGAATACCGCATCGAGGCCGATTTCATCCTCGACGCATCGGGCTTCGCGCGCCTGCTGCCGCGCCTGCTGCAGCTGGAATCGCCATCCAATTTCCCGGTGCGCGGCGCGATCTTCTGCCACGTGCGCGACAACATTCCGGCCGAAGCCGACTTCGACCGCAACAAGATCCTGATCACCACCCATCCCGAACACATCGACGTCTGGTACTGGACGATTCCATTCTCCAACGGCTGCTGCTCGCTGGGCGTGGTCGCCGAGCCGTCGTTCTTCGAGCGCTACGAAGGCGACGACCTGCAGAAGCTGCAGGCCATCGTCGGCGAGGACCCCAACCTGACCCGCCTGCTGGCCAATGCCGAATGGGCGGTGCTGCCGGTGCGCCGCATCACGGGTTACTCGGCCAATGTCAGCTCGCTGTGGGGCCCCGGCTACGCGTTGCTGGGCAACGCCGGCGAGTTCCTCGACCCGGTGTTCTCGTCCGGTGTGACCATTGCCTTCAAGTCCGCGCAGCTGGCCAGCGAGTGCCTCAAGCGCCGTTATGCCGGCCAAACCGTAGACTGGGAAGCTGAATTCTCGATCCCGCTGCGCGCCGGCGTGAAGACCTTCCGCCGCTTCGTGGAAAGCTGGTACCAGGGCGGCTTCCAGAAGATCATCTACCACCCGCAGCAGCAGCCCGAAGTGCGCGACATGATCAGCTCCATCCTGGCCGGTTACGCCTGGGACACCAAGAATCCGTATGTGGCCGATGAAAGTGGTCGCCGCATGCGCGTGCTGGAGGAATTGTGCAGCGCCTGATCTTCCGTACTGCGGCCCTGCTGCTGTGCCTGCTGCTGGCCGCCTGTGCCGGGCGCATGCCCAAGCCCCAGGTGGAGCTGCCGCCGCTGCGGCTGTCGCCGGCCAGCCTGCCGGCGCCGCTGGCCCTGCAGCAGCAGCTGCATTTCCGCTTCGGCAGCCATGAGCGCGACCTCGACGCGCTGCTGGAAGCCGACGCGCAGCAGGTGCAGCTGGCGGTGCAGGCGATGGGCCAGACCGGCGTGCGCCTGCAGTGGGACGGCCAGCAGCTGACCCAGCAGCGCGCGCCGTGGCTGCCGCCGCAGGTACGTGCCGAGCGTGTGCTGGATGACCTGCAGTTCGCGCTGTGGCCGACCGCGGCCATCGCCGCCGCGCTGCCGGCCGACTGGCAGGTCAGCGACGACGGCCAGCAGCGCAGCCTGTCGCGCGATGGCACGGTGTGGCTGCAACTGCAGCGCCTGGACGATGGCAGCGTGCAGCTGGACAACCGTGCCGAAGGCTATGCGCTGCGCATCGAATCGATCGACATGGCCGGACAGGACCGATGAGTGCACCGATCTACCTGAACGACCTGGGCGTGGTCTGCGCGCTCGGCGATGGCCGCGCCGCTGTCGCGTCGGCGATGTTCGCCGACGTGCCGGGCGGGCTCAGTGACAACGACAGCCTGTTGCCGGGGCGCACCCTGGCGCTGGGAGAAGTACGCACGCCACTGCCGGCGCTGGAGGAACTGCCGGTGGCCCTGCGCGGGCGCAACAACGCCCTGCTGGACGTGGCACTGGCGCAGATCGCTCCGGCGGTGGCCGCCGCGATCACCCGCCATGGCGCCGAGCGCGTGGCGGTGGTGCTGGGCACCAGCACCTCGGGCATTGGTGAGTCCGAGCAGGCCCTGCGCACCCACGCCGAACAGGGCCAGTGGCCGCAGGGCTTCGATTACGCCCAGCAGGAAATGGGTACTGCCGCGCAGTTCGTGCGCCAGCGCAGCGGCGCTCAGGGGCCCGCGTGGACCCTGTCCACCGCCTGCTCGTCCAGTGCCAAGGCATTGATGTCGGCTGCACGCATGCTGCGAGCCGGTATCGTCGACGCCGTGATCGCAGGCGGCGCGGACTCGCTGTGCCGCTTCACCGTGGCCGGTTTCAGCGCGCTGGAATCGGTGTCGGCCCTGCGCTGCAATCCGTTCTCGCAGCACCGCGCCGGTATCAACATCGGCGAGGGCGCCGCGCTGTTCCTGCTCACCCGCGAGCCGGGCCCGGTGTGCCTGGCCGGGTGGGGCGAGTCGGCCGACGCTCACCATATGTCCGCCCCCGATCCGCAGGGCCTGGGTGCCATCGATGCCCTGCAGCAGGCGCTGCAGCGCGCCGGCTGGGCGGCCGATGAAGTGGACTACGTGAACCTGCATGGCACCGCCACCGGGCACAACGATGCGATGGAAAGCCTGGCGGTTTCGCAGGTGCTGGGCAACGGCATTCGGGCCAGTTCGACCAAGCCCCTGACCGGCCATACGCTGGGTGCGTCAGGCGCGATCGAAGCTGCATTGTGCTGGATCGTGCTGGCCGAGAACCCGCAGCAGCAACTGCCACCGCACTGGTGGGACGGCGTGGCAGACCCCGCGCTGCCGGCACTGCCGCTGGTCGCACCGGCCACCCGCCTGGCGCAGGCACCGCGGCGGGTGCTGAGCAATTCGTTCGCCTTCGGCGGCAGCAATGCCGTGCTGGCGCTGGAGCGTCGATGAACATGCTGTATGCAATTGAAGAGGTAGTACCGCACCGCCAGGACATGTGCCTGCTGGAGCGCATCACGCACTGGGACCAGGACACCATCGAGGCGGAACTGGTGGTGCCCGAGGCCGGCCTGTTCGTGGAAAACCACGAAGTACCGGCCTGGGTGGGAATCGAATACATGGCACAGGCCATCGCGGCCTGGGCCGGCTGCCGTGCGCGTGCAGCCGGCAAGCCGCCGCAGCTGGGCTTCCTGCTCGGCAGCCGCCGCTACAACAGCGCGCGCTGCAGCTTCCCCAGCGGCTCGCGGCTGCGCGTACAGGCGCGCTGCGAGCTGTTGGGTGACAATGGATTGGGGATGTTCGCCTGCCGCATCCTGGCGGGCGAGGACGAATGGGCGACAGCCAACGTGTCGGTGTTCGAACCGGCCGATGCGATGGCCTATCTGGAGAGTGGACAGGCATGACAGGGAATCGAAGCGTGCTGGTGACCGGCGCCAGCCGGGGCATCGGCCGGGCCATCGCGCTGCGCATCGCGCGCGATGGCTTCGACGTGGTGGTGCATTGCCGCAGCCGCCTGGATGAGGCACAGGCCGTGGTGGCCGAGATCCACGCGTTGGGCCAGCAGGCCCGCGTACTGATGTTCGACGTGGCCGACCGCGAGGCCGCACGCGCCGCGCTGGAGGCCGATGTCGAAGCGCACGGCGCGTACTACGGCGTGGTCTGCAATGCCGGCATCGCCCGCGACGGCGCCTTCCCGGCGCTCTCTTCGGAAGACTGGGACCAGGTCATCCACACCAACCTGGATGGCTTCTACAACGTGCTGCATCCGCTGATCATGCCGATGGTGCGGCGGCGCAAGCCGGGCCGCATCGTCACCCTGTCGTCGGTGTCCGGACTGGCCGGCAACCGCGGGCAGGTCAATTACAGTGCCGCCAAGGCCGGCATCATCGGTGCCACCAAGGCCCTGGCGCTGGAACTGGCCAGCCGCCAGATCACCGTCAACTGCGTGGCCCCGGGCCTGATCGAGACCGAAATGCTCAACGATGAAGTGATCGAACACGCGCTCAAGCTGATTCCCGCCGGCCGCGTCGGCCGTCCCGACGAAGTGGCGGCCACGGTGGCGTTCCTGCTGTCCGAACCGGCCGGCTACATCACCCGCCAGGTGATCTCGGTGAACGGGGGCATGCTCTGATGGCCACCGATCGTCGCGTCGTGGTGACCGGTGCGTCCGCGATCAGTCCGCTCGGCCATGACTGGCCGACCATCGAGGCGCATCTGCGCAGCTGCCGCAACGCGGTGCGCGCGATGCCCGAGTGGGATGTCTATGCCGGGCTGAACACCAAGCTGGCTGCGCCGGCGCAGGACTTCGCGCTGCCGCCGAGCTACAACCGCAAGACCACCCGCTCCATGGGCAAGGTCGCGATCATGTCGGTGCGTGCCACCGAAGTGGCGCTGCGCGAAGCCGGCCTGCACGAGCACCCGGTGCTGCGCAGCGGTCGCACCGGCGTGGCCTATGGTTCCTCGTCGGGCAGCCACGAAGCCACCGGCGAGTTCGGGCGCATGCTCAACGAGTTCACCACCGAAGGCATCAGCGCCACCACCTACCTGAAGATGATGAGCCATACCGCGCCGGTCAACATCGGCGTGTTCTTCGGCCTGTCCGGGCGTGTCTACACCACCTCCAGCGCCTGCACCTCGGGCAGCCAGGGCGTGGGCGCGGCCTATGAAGCGATCCGCAGCGGCAAGCAGACGGTGATGGTCGCCGGTGGTGCCGAGCAGCTCGACGCTACCGCTGCGGCGGTGTTCGACACCCTGTTCGCCACCAGCGTGCGCAACGACGCGCCGCAGACCACGCCGCGCCCGTTCGATGCCGGCCGCGATGGCCTGGTGCTGGGCGAGGGTGCCTGCACGCTGATCCTGGAAGACCTGGAGCACGCGCAGGCGCGCGGTGCCACCATCCTTGCCGAGGTGGTCGGCTACGGCACCAACAGCGACGGCCAGCACGTCACCCAGCCCAGCGCCGACACCATGGCCCAGGCCATGCGCCTGGCGCTGGAGGATGCGGGCCTGGAGGCGGCGCAGATCGACTACGTCAACGCCCACGGCACCGCCACCGATCACGGCGACATCGCCGAGACCCAGGCCACCGCGCAGGTGTTCGGCAGCCGCGTACCGATCAGCTCGCTGAAGAGCTACGTCGGCCACATGCTCGGTGCCTGCGGTGCGTTCGAGGCCTGGCTGAGCATCGAGATGATGCGTGCCGGCTGGTTCGCCCCCACGCTGAACCTGGCCGAGGTTGACCCGCGCTGCGGCCAGCTCGACTTCATCACCGGGCAGGGCCGCGAATTGCAGGCCGAGTACGTGATGAGCAACAACTTCGCCTTCGGCGGCATCAACACCTCGCTGGTGTTCCGCCGCTGGAGCGAATGATCCACCGTCCCATCCCGCCTTTTTCCTCAACCCACCCGCACCCCCGACAAGGAGATGTTCCGATGCGCCGCACCCTGATGATCGCCACGGCCACTGCACTGCTGGCCCTGACCTCCACCGCCTCCGCCCGCGACACCCGCGTTGAGCAGTCCCTGCAGGAGCTGGTCACCTCGCAGGCCGCCCGGGACGCCGGCATCGACGGCAGCGTGCGCTTCTACCTGGCCGGCCAGCCGGTCAGCGTGCAGCAGCGCCTGGGCGAGGACGTGACCAACAAGAAGACCAACGCCGCCAACAAGAGCGATGCCGAGGCCTGCCGCTGGGTCGCGCTGTCGGCGCTGCGCGCACTGCAGGACGGCGCCAAGTCGCGCGGTGCCAACGCGGTGGTCGACATCGTCAGCTACTACAAGAAGAACGAGTTCAAGAGCAGCACCAACTACGAATGCTATGCCGGTACGATCCTCGCTGGCGTGGCGCTGAAGGGCACCTACGCCAAGGTCAAGTAAGCGACCGCAGGGCAGCGGCGTTGCCTGAACGCCGCCGCCACATTGCTGAACCCCGTCGGGGAAACGCCGTCGATCACGCCGCCATCGTCGGCCGACGGCTTTCCCCGGTGTCGGCTTTCCGACACAATCATGGCTCTTCCCGGGTTATCGTCCCGCGGACATGCACGCCTACGTCTATAAAAGCCAACTCAAGCCTGACACCTACGTCTACGTTCCCCGACGCGATGATTTCAGCGCGCTGCCTGCGCCGCTGCTCACCTCGCTGGGTGCGCTCACCTTCGTCCTGGACGTGGCCCTGGATGCCCAGCGTCGCCTGGCCCAGGCCGACCCGGACAAGGTTCGCAGTGACATGAGCGAGCGCGGGTTCTACCTGCAGGTGCCGCCGTCGGTGGCCAGCCTGATGCCGCGCCACTATGACTGACGTCTCCCGTCCGCGCGCCCTGTCGATCGCCTTCGCCGTGGGCGCCTTGCTGGCACTGGGTGCTGCCGTGGGCGGCGTTGCCGGTGCCATCCTCGCCGCCCTGGCGCAACCGGCGTTCGCGCTGGGCGTGTCGTGGTGGCGGCGCAGCCGTGCGCTGCTGCCGCTGAAGGTGGTTGCACGCCAGGACCTGCCGGCGCTGCTGGCACTGTGGGCGGCCGCACCGCTGCTGCTGGCGCTGCTGCTGGCCTGGCCGCTGGCGGCGCTGCGTGACAGCGGCAGCCTTGCGGCGGTGCTGGGCCTGAGCGTGCTGGTCAGTGCCGGCCTGCTCGCTGCCTGGCGCACCTGGCCGTTGTGGAACGATGTCGAACGGCTTGATGGCCGCCTGGCCCATCATTGGCAGGCGCTGGCCGGTCGCGACCTGACCGCCTGGCGCGGTCTCGGCGTGGCGGCGCTGGTGATCGCGCTGGCCGCGCTGGTGGTGCTGCCGGCCTGGCCGGGGCTGCTGCCGGAGAGCGCGCGCTGGCCCGCTGCGCTGGCCGTGGTGGTGGTGTCTCCCGTGCTGCACCTGCTGCTGCAACGGGTCGCGCCGGCGCCGCTGGTGTCGTTGCGCCCCAGCCCGTTGGCCACCGCCAGCAACGAGCACGAACCGATGTTCGCTGCCGCGGCCGAGACCGCGCCGCTGGAGGCGATGGCACCGCAGGAGCTGACCCCGGCCCTGTATGAAGCCGCCCGCCACGGCCGCATCGACCGCGGCCTGCAGCTGCTGCAGGCCGGCGCCGATCCGTATGCGCTGCCCGACCCGAACTGGCGAGACCAGCGCAGCCTGGCGGTGCTGGCGGCGGTGCTGCCGGACCTGCGCCTGCTGCGCGAACTGATTGCCCGCGGCGTTGACGTGAACGCGCCGCACCGGGGCATGACCCCGCTGCTGGCCGCCACCCGCGACAGCTGGCATGGCCGCCCCGAAGCCGTGATGACCCTGCTCGCCAACGGTGCCGATTCGCGTGCCACCGACAGCGATGGCAACACCCCGCTGCACCATGCCGCGCGCAGTTCCGACCCAGGCGTGGCCGCGCTGCTGCGCGATGCCGCCGCCGAAGTCGATGCGCTGAACAACGAGGGCTGGTCGCCGCTGGCCGTGGCCTGCCAGGTCGGCAACTGGCGCCTGGCCCGCTTCCTGCTCGAACGCGGTGCGCGCAGCGAACCGGCAGAGGGTACCCCGGTGCTGCTGGCCGCCGCCGCCACCGAAGACGACGATCCGGCTGGCGTGCAGCTGCTGCTCAAGCACAAGGCGCGTGCCGACGCGCGTGATCGCCAGCGCCGCAGCGCGCTGCACGAGGCGGCGCTGGCCGGCCACGTTGAAATCATCGGCGTGCTGCTGGCCGCCGGTGCCAACCTGGAAGCACGCGATGCACTCGGGCGTACGCCCTGGCTGGAAGCCGCCCGTGCCGGGCGCGCCGCGGTGGTCGAACACTTGCTGCCGCACAAGCCGGACCTGGTTGCCGTCGACGGCGAAGGGCGCAACGCAGTGCAGCTGGCGGTGATGGCAGAGGATGTCTCGCCGTTGCTGGTCAAGCGCCTGGTGGAGCTGGGCATCGCCGCCGACGCGACCGATCCGGTCGGTCGCCGTGCAGTGGACTACGCTGCCGAAGCCGGGCGCTGGGCGATTGTCGCCCTGCTGGATCCGTCCTATCCGTTGCCGGCCGCGGTCAGTGACGGCCTGGCCGAGCGTGGCGAAGCCGCCAGTGCCAGCGGCCTGCTGCCGGACCGCCCGCCGCTGACCCTGCTGCGCGAGGCGCTGGGCTTCGGCAACACCGAAGGCATGGCCGCGCTGGCCAAGCTGTGCCAGCCGGAAGAACTGGGCGGCCTGCTGCTCGACCCCGAGCTGGCGCTGGAGCCACGCGCGGTGGATTGGCTGCTGGGCCACGGCGCCGATCCCTACGTGCGCGACGCCTGTTCCGATACGCCGATGTTCGCGTTGCTGTCGCGCGGAATCGATGCGGTGCCGGCGTTGCAGGTGATGTTGCAGCGTGGCTTGTCGCCGGCCGGACGCGGTGGCCTGGCACGCTTCCTGGCGGCCTGTGCGCAGCACGACCAGGCCGCCCGTGGCCTGGAACAGCTGGCGCTGGAATTGCTGGAGCGTGGCGCCGATCCGTTCGCGGCTTCGCCGGCCGGTGATCCGCCGTTGTCGCTGGCGGTGCGCCTGGGCTGGCTGCGCCTGCAGCAGGCGCTGCTGAAGGCGGGCGTCGATCGTGAAGCGCGCGACAGCCATGGCATGACCGCATTGCATCTGGCCACCGCATTGGCCCGCGAAGGCGCGCTGAAGCTGCTGGTGCAGCACGGTGCCTCGCCGGAAGCACGCGCCGCCGATGGCCAGACGCCGCTGGGCGTGGCGCTGTCGATTGGTCGCCGCGACCTGGCCGACTGGCTGGACTGGCGGGTGTGGCCGTTGCCGCGTCGCACCCTGCGCGAGTCCGATCTGCCGGCCGCCGCAATGGCCGGTGACGTGGATGCGGTACGCCGCCTGATCGACCTGGGCTTCGCCGTCGATGCGGTTGATGCGCAGGGCTGCACCGCGCTGCTGCGTGCCGCCGGCGGTGGCCATCTGGCGGTGACCGACCTGTTGCTGGCGCGTGGCGCTGATCCGCAGCATGCAGCGGCCAGTGGTGCCACGCCGCTGTCGGCGGCGGTCAGCATGCGCCAGGTGGACATCGTCTCGGCCCTGCTCGACGCTGGCGCCAAGCTGGAACACCGCCTGCCGGGCGGAGTGACCGTGCTGATGCTGGCGTCCGCGCTGGGCCTGCCGGACATCGTTGCGCGCCTGCTCACCGCCGGTGCCGACGTGCACGCCGGTGACGCCCAGCAGCTGGGCCCGCTGCACTGTGCCGCGCTGTATGGCTTCAGTGCCCGCGACCGCTCGCGCCTGCTCGCCCTGCTCGACACCCTGCTGCTGGCCGGTGCCGAACCGGACCAGGCCGCGGCCGGTGCGGTCACGCCGCTGCTGCTGCTGCTGGGCGCACGCGCCGAGCCCGGCACCGCCTGCGACGAACAGGTGGTGATGGCAGCGGTGGAACGCCTGCTGGACGAAGACGTGAGCCTTGAGGTGCGTGATCCGCGCGGCTTCGGACCGCTGCACCTCGCGGCCCTGCACGGCCTGCCGCTGCTGGTGCAGCGCCTGCTGCGCGCTGGTGCCGATCCGGAGGCGCGCGACAGCCTCAACCGCAGCCCGCGCGAGATCGCGGTGATGCGTGGCTTCATCGACGTGGCCGGCGAGTTTGAACCGCGCGTGCCGGGCGTCTCGTCGATGGCGCGGTTCCTGCGCGACAACGGTTGAGCATCGGGGTCGGATCCCTTTCCCACGGAAAGGGCTCTGACCCCGGCATCGCGTCATCCACGCATGGCGTGGATCTACGGCCGGAATCCGCAGTGGGTAGTGCCGGCCGCTGGCCGGCAACCTCATGACACCTCGGGGACGCGAGATTGCCGGCCAGCGGCCGGCACTACTGCAATCCGTGGTGGGTGCCGACCGTTGGTCGGCACGCCTACTTGCCGTCGCTTTCCGCGTCGGCCTCGAACAGATGCATCAGGTCGTTGCGTGCGTCGCGCGAGGTCTGGATCACCGCTGCCTCGTCGTCGTACACCAGGTACTGGTCGCGCAGCAGCTGCTCATCGTGCTCGCGGAAGCGCTGCACGTGGCGCTCGGCCACGTCCGGTGCCACGCCCAGCGCGGTCAGCACGCGGCCGCTCATCTCCAGGCTGGTGCCGAACACTTCGCGGAACGGCTCGGCCGACATGTCCATCAACCGCCACGCATGCTGGCGGTTGCGTGCACGCGCCAGCACCGTCGCGTCCGGGTACAGCCGGCGCACCATGCGCACCGCGCGCAGGTTGGTTTCCGGGTCATCCACGGTGATCACGAACACATCGATGTGCTCGCCCCCGGCCGCGCGCAGCATCTCCGGCCGGGTCGGGTCGCCGTAATACAGCTGGTTGCCGAATCGGCGCAGGTCGGCCACGGTATCCGGGTTCGCCTCCAGCGCCACGAATGGCACCTTCTGCGCGGTCAGCAGGCGCGCGATCACCTGGCCGAAGCGGCCCATGCCGGCGATCAGCACCTTGGGCCGGTTGTCCGGCGCCACCTTGTCGGCCTCGGCCGGCTCGCGCGGAGTAGCTTTCTCCTGGCCGAGCAGTTTCAGCAGCGCGATCATCAACAGCGGCGTGATCGCCATCGACAGGCCGACGATCGCCACCAGCCGGTCGTGGTTGGCGTTGCCCAGCAGGTGCGCGCGCTGTGCCTCGTTGAACACCACGAAGGCGAACTCGCCGCCCAGCCACAGCACGCTGCCCAGCAGCAGCGATTGCCGCGAGCTGAGCCGGGCGACACGTCCAACCGCGTAGAGCAGGCTGAACTTGACCACCAGCAGGATGCCGACACCTGCGGCGATCAGCCACGGCTCGGCGGCGATGCGGTCCAGGTCGATGCCCATGCCCACCGCGATGAAGAACAGGCCCAGCAGCAGCCCCTTGAACGGCTCGATCTGCGCTTCCAGCTCATGCCGGAACTCCGAATCGGACAGCAGCACGCCGGCCAGGAACGCGCCGAGGCTGGGGCTGAGGCCGGCTTCCTGCATGAACCAGGCGGTGCCCAGCACCACCAGCAGGGCGGTGGCAGTGAATACTTCCGGGCTGCGGGTGCGCGCGATGATGCTGAACACCTTGCGCAGCACCGGTCGTCCGCACAGGATCACCACCGCCAGCGCACCCAGCGCCACGGCCGCATCTTCCCAGCGCAGGGTCTCGTTCTTCACCCCGCCCAGCAGCGGGATGGCCGCCAGCAGTGGGATCGCGATCAGGTCCTGGAACAGCAGAATGGCGAACCCGAGCCGGCCATGGTCGCTGTTGATCGCCTTGTGCTCGGACAGCAGCTGCAGGCCCACCGCCGTGGATGACAGCGCCAGCGCCACGCCTACCACCAGCGCGCTCTTCCACTGGAAGTGGTCGAGCAGCAGCACGCCGCCCAGCACCAGCCCGGACAGCGCCACCTGCGCCGCACCGGCACCGAACACCGAGCGCCGCATCACCTTCAGGCGTGCCGGCGACAGCTCCAGGCCGATCACGAACAGCAGCATCACCACGCCGATCTCGGCGGCGCCGAGGATGCGGTCGGCGTCCTGCACGAAGCCCAGCCCGTCCGGGCCCAGCACCACACCGGCCGCCAGGTAGCCCAGCACCGCGCCGAAACCGAACTTCTTGAACACCGGCACGGCGATGACCGCCGCCAGCAGCAGCACCAGCGCCAGTTCCAGACCACCGCTATGCATGGGAATACCTGGTCATCGGGGGAGCCGCTGTGCGTCCGTTCGGGTTGGGAAAAGCGTGGCGAACACCACCGCGCCATTATGCGCGCCGGCCTGTGTACGCACGAGAACAACCTGCGGGCAGGGTGCTGCCGCGGCGGGACCGGGTTGACCTGCATGGTCCACGGGTCCAGACTGCCCGCCGCTGGCGGCGCGTCCGTCGGCACACGCATCCCGGAGTCCCCAACCCATGTCCAGCGACAGTAGAAGTCGACCTCGTTCGACGCCAGCGATGGCCACCGCCTGACATCGGGACGGTTTGCCTGCGTTGGCGTTGCGCGAGGTCGCACCCCCACAAGGCAAACCCGATGAACCAGAAGCAATTGCTGCGCCCGGTGGCCGATGCCGCCGCACTGGCCGCGCCGCTGGCGAACTTCAACACCGCCGATGCGGTGGAATTCCTCAACACGCTGGAACTGGCCCGCGCCGCGGAAACGCTGGCTGCGCTGCCGTTGCCGCGTGCAGTGAAAATGCTGGAAGCGCCGGAACTGCACCGCAGTGGCGAACTGGTGGCTGCGCTGCCGCCGGCGCGCGCGGCCGCCCTGCTCGGCTTGATGGCCGACGACCGCGCCACCGACATCGTCCATGAGCTGGATGAGGAAGAACGCGCGCGGTTGATCCCGCTGCTGGGCACCGACGCCCGCCAGGCCATCCAGAAGCTGCTCAGCTACCCGCCGAACACCGCCGGCGCGCTGATGACCACCGAGTACGTGGCGGTACCCGCCAGCTGGACCGTGGCGCAGACCCTGCAGCACATCCGCCAGGTCGAGCGCACCCGTGAAACGGTGTACGCGATCTACGTGCTGGACCCGGCCAGCCAGCAGCTGCAGCAGGTGGTGACCATGCGCCGGCTGATCACCGGCCTGCCGGAGGAGTCGATCCTGGACGTGGCCCAGGTCAATCCACCGGTGACGGTGGACGCACTGATGGACCAGGAAGAAGTGGCACGGCTGATCCGTCGCCACGACCTGCTGGCGATCCCGGTGGTCGATGCGCAGCAGCAGATGCTCGGCATCGTCACCGTCGATGACGTACTGGATGCGCTGATCGAGGAATCCACCGAGGACGCGCACAAGTTTGGCGGCATGGAAGCACTGGACAAGCCGTACATGCAGATCGGCTTCTTTGAGATGCTGCGCAAGCGCGCCGGCTGGCTGAGCGTGCTGTTCCTGGGCGAGATGCTGACCGCCAGCGCGATGCAGCACTATGAGGACGAACTGGCGCGTGCGGTGGTGCTGACCCTGTTCATCCCACTGATCATGAGTTCGGGCGGCAACTCCGGTTCGCAGGCCACCTCGCTGCTGATCCGCAGCCTGGCGCTGCGCGAACTGCGCCTGCGCGACTGGTGGAAGGTGGCCCTGCGCGAAGTGCCCACCGGCATGGTGCTGGGCGCGATCCTCGGCTGCCTGGCCATCGTGCGCATCGTCATCTGGCAGCTGGGTGGCCTGCATGACTACGGCGAGCACTGGATCCTGCTGGCGATCACCATCGGTGCGGCGCTGGTCGGCATCGTCACGTTCGGCTCGCTGTCCGGATCGATGCTGCCGTTCATCCTGAAGCGGCTCGGCTTCGACCCGGCCAGTGCCTCGGCCCCGTTCGTGGCCACCCTTGTGGACGTGACCGGGCTGGTGATCTATTTCAGCATCGCCGCGATGATCCTGCACGGCACACTGTTGTAAACCGGGGTCGGTTACGGGGTCGGTTACGGGGTCGGATCCCTTCGCGCAGCGAAGGGCTCTGACCCCTGAAGCACCGTGCCCCGGTAGTTGCCGACCTTGGTCGGCACGCAAGGTTCACGCAAGGGTCAGAGCCCTTTCCTGGGGAAGGGATCTGACCCCATCGCCATGGAATTTGGTTACCGTAGGCGCATGAGTACCTACCACCTGCAGTCCGTGTTCCGTCCGCAGTCGGTCGCGGTGATCGGCGGCAGCCCGCGTCAGCGCTCGGCCGGACGTGCGGTGATGCGCAACCTGCGCGGCACCGGCTTCCCCGGCAGGGTGGCGTGGATCAACCCGCGGCATGCCGAAATCGATGGCATCCGCACCGTGAAGCGGCTGAAGGACCTGGACTGGGTGCCGGATCTGGTGGTGATCACCGCGCCGGCGTCGATCGTGCCGCAGGTGGTGCGCACCGCTGCCGAACGCGGCGTGCAGGCCGCAATCATCCTCACCGCCCACCTGGGTGAAGGCCCGGGCTCGCTGTCGGCGCAGGTGGAGGCGGTGGCGCGCAAGCATGGCCTGCGCATCCTCGGCCCACACTGCCTGGGTGTGATTGCACCGCACGCACGGCTCAATGCCAGCATCGCCGCGCACTTCCCGCAGGCCGGTGATCTTGCGTTGATCTCCGAATCCTCGGCCATTGCCGCCGCGCTGGTGGAGTGGGGCGTGGCCCGCTCGGTCGGGTTTTCCGCGGTGGTCTCGCTGGGCGACACGATGGACGTCGACTTCGGTGACCTGCTCGACTACTTCGCCACCGACTACCGCACCCGCGCCATCCTGCTCTACGTCGAGCAGATCAAGGATGCGCGCAAGTTCATGTCGGCCGCGCGTGCCGCCGCCCGCGCCAAGCCGGTAGTGGTGGTGAAGTCCGGCCGCGCCGAGCGCGTGCAGCCGGGCAGCCGCGATACCCATGTGCAGGCCCTGGCCCGCGCCGACGACGTGTATGGCGCCGCGTTCAACCGCGCCGGCCTGCTGCGCGTGGGCGCGCTGGACGAACTGTTCACGGCCGCCGAATCGCTGGGCCGGTTGGGGACCTTCCCCGGTCGTCGCCTGGCCATTCTCAGCAATGGTGGCGGTGTCGGCCGCCTGGCCGTGGACCAGCTCATTGCACTACGTGGCACGCTGGCCAACCTGTCCGACAGCACGGTCGAGAAACTCGACGCCGTGCTGCCGCAGGGCTGGTCGCGCAGCAACCCGGTCGACATCGTGGTCGACGCCGATGGTGATCGCTATGCCGCCGCCATCGAGGCGCTGCTGGCCGACAACGAGAATGATGCGGTGATGGTGGTCAACGTGCCGACCGCATTCACTTCATCCGCAGACGCTGCACAGGCGCTTACCCGCACGCTCGGACTGCGCCCGCGCCATCACCGCGACAAGCCGGTATTCGCGGTGTGGCTGGGCAATGATGACCAGGCCACCGCCACGCTCAACGCGGCACGGGTGCCGACCTATCCGACCGAGGCCGAAGCGGTGCGCGGCTTCCAGCATCTGGTGCGTTACCGCGAAGCGCAGAACGCCCTGATGGAAACACCGCCCAGCCTGCCGCAGGACTTCAGTGTCGACGCTGCGGCCGCACGCGCGCTGGTCGATGCGGCATTGGCCAACGGCCAGCAATGGCTAGACCCGTTGGCCACCCACGAACTGCTCAAGGCCTACGGCATTCCCTCCGCGCCGGTGATGCACGCGCGCGATGCGCACGAGGCAATGGACTTGGCGCAGCCGTTGCTGGAGCGTGGCGCCAGCGTGGCGCTGAAGATCCTGTCCCCGGACATTCCGCACAAGTCGGAAGTGGACGGCGTGCGCCTGAACCTGTCCACGCTGCCGGCGGTGCAGAGCGCGGCCAACGCGATCCTGTCGCGCGCACGCCAGCTGCGGCCGGATGCGCGCATCGATGGCCTGCTGGTGCAGCCGACCATCGTTCGCCCGAAGGCGCGCGAGTTGATCGTCGGCATTGCCGATGACGCGACGTTCGGCCCGGTGATCGTGGTCGGCCGTGGCGGTACCGCGGTTGAAGTGATCAATGACAAGGCGTTGGCGCTGCCGCCGCTGGATCTGCGCCTGGCCCATGAGCTGATCGGCCAGACCCGTGCCTCGCGCATCCTCAAGGCCTATGGCGATGTGCCTGCCGCCGACGAGCGCGCACTGGCCCTGGCGCTGGTCAAGCTGGCGCAGCTGGCCGCCGACATTCCCGAAGTGCGTACGCTGGACATCAATCCGCTGCTGGTCGACGGCAAGGGCATCCTCGCCCTCGACGCACGCGTGGCGGTGGCGCCGTCGCGCATCCTGCACAAGGGCCGTGGCCATCCGCGTTTTTCGGTGTTCCCGTACCCGAAGGAGTGGGAGCGCACCATCGAACTGTCCGATGGCGGCCGCGCCTTCGTGCGTCCGGTGCGGCCGGAGGATGACGCGCTGTTCCGTGCGTTCTTCGCCCGCGTCAGCGACGAGGATCTGCGCCTGCGCTTCTTCCAGTCGGTGAAGCACTTCAGCCACGAGTTCATCGCGCGCCTGACCCAGCTCGACTATGCACGCTCGATCGCACTGGTGGCGATCGAACCGCGCAGTGGCGAAATGCTCGGCGCGGTGCGCCTGCACGCCGATGCGGATTACCACCGCGGTGAGTACGGCATCCTGATCCGCTCGGACCTGAAGGGCCACGGCATCGGCTGGCGGCTGATGGCGATCATGATCGAGTACGCCAAGTGGCTGGGCCTGGACGTGGTCGAAGGTCAGGTGCTGCGCGAGAACAGCACCATGCTGGCGATGTGCCAGAGCCTGGGCTTCAAGACCAAGCTCGATCCGGACGACCCGACGGTGATGATGGTGACTCTGCCGGTGCAGCAGGTCGAAGTCCCCACCCCGCTCTTGTAGAGTCGAGCTTGCTCGACTGCCATCATCGAAAAGCAGTCGAGCAAGTTCGACGCTACAGTCAGGTCAACGCAATGGTTCCACCACCACCGCCGTGCCATAGCACAGCACCTCGGTCAGCCCGGTCATCACATCGGTGGCGTCGTAAAGCAAGCTCATGCTGATGATTGCGCTGCTGTCAGTCGTTCCGACGATTGAATATAGACTACAACGATGGCTTATACCCTACGCCAGTGACGTCCGAGTGGTCCACGCATGTCGGCGTACCGGGTGCCTGCTGTGTCTCTTGCGTAGGAGTGACTGAATCACCAGAAGGAAAGAAGCGGCTACTGACGCATTTCGCTCTTCAACTCAGCGAAGAAGCAACGCTACCATTGCGCCACTGCGTGGCGGCGACCCTTCGTGACCTTATTGAAAGAAGATGTTTCCCGATGTTGCAGGAATGAGGAAATTTGTGAGGATCCAAGGTATCAACGAAAAGACCTTCGCCATCTGCGTGTGCTGCCTAGCTATGGTGGCGGCAACTGCAGACGGTCGGACCTTGCCGTTCTTGTTCATAGGAGCGGTTGTCATTGTGATAGCCAGGCGTGCCGACGTCAGGCGCGAGCGGATTCGGGAAGAGCACGCGTCGAAATGATCACTTTGCAAGGATGCCGCTTGAGCTGCAGCTGCGGCTGATTCCTGCAAGGACGCCAAGTCCGTATTGGTTTCAATGCGGCAGTTGATGGACCAGAGCAATCGTCATGACTCTTCTCGACGCTTGGCATGGAGTCCACGCGAGTTATGCAGGGCATCTTGACCTGAGAACGACTGGTGAGCCGTTCGAACAGCCGCATCGAATCAATCTCGTGCAACGCTTGCTACATGCCCGAATCGCTCAAACGCATATCACTGCTGCAGCAGGTGGATGCGCAGCATCGTCTCCATCGCATACGGTGACCGACCCACGCGACCCGAACGCGGGTAATGTGGCTCGATCCGGGCCGGTAGTGCCTTCCATGGCACTACCTAGTCCACCTCGTAAAGGAGAATCTCGCGCCGGGTCTGCTTGCGCTTGCCCAGGCCCTGCGCATCCCCAAATGTCAGCCGTATGATGTATTCCACTACGCGACTCAATAGTGTCCCCCGAAGCGGCAATCTGTGGCGGGCACTGCTGCACAGTTCGCAGGGAGCTGTTCAGAACATCCTTGGCGCTGGTAAATCATTGGCTGGATCGCGGGGCTTTCGCCCTGCGATCCTTTGAGGGTCGATATGAAGATTACTGATGGATTTGATGGGCGGCATGGCAAGTTCTATTTTATTTCCCTGGTAGCAATGGCGTCTGCCTCAGCGCTGATGCTGGTGGCGGCGCTTCGGGGTGCTGAGCCTTTGCAGGTTCCTCAGGAGGTCGGAGTTTCTGTTGCCGCATTCTCGCTGATGTGTTCGACGGCAAGTTACCTGCTAATAGGGAAAATTAAGTGCTCGTTCCTGCTGCTTGGGGCTTCGGCTGTCGTGTTTTCGGCCGCTCTATGGTCGTTCGGTGCGCCTTTGTCGTTCGTGCTTCTTTTGGGGCTTCCAGCTCTGCTCCTGTCTTTAATTTCAGTTATTTTTCGGGATAAGGTCGATATACAGGTCGAGGGGGATGACTAACGTTATTTATCTATAGATTTGCTTATTCTTAGTCCATTGGTCGCTGATGGCTGAGCGAGATTTGTCGTCCTCATGACCTGCATCTACGGATGCTCTGAACAACTACTTCGGTAGTGCTGTCCGCTGGCCGGCGGCCTGAGAGACAATAGAGGCACACGTTGAGAAGCCATCCATGCAGCTGACATTTGGCGATACGCAGGGTCTGGGCAAGCGCAAGCAGACTCGGCGCGAGATTCTCCTTTACAAGGTGGACTAGGTAGTGCCATGGAAGGCACTGCTGGCTCGGATCGAGCCACATTACCCGCGTTCGGGTCGCGTGGGTCAGTCGCAGTATGCGATGGAGACGATGGTGCGCACCCACCTGCTGCAGCAGTGATATGCGTTGGAGCGATCCGGGCATGTAGCAAGCGCTGCACGAGATCGCTTCGATGCGGCTGTTCGCCCGGGTCAGCGAGCTTGATGCGATCCCGGATGACCAGTTGTTTGCCGGGAGCATTGCCGACAACATCAGCGGCTTCGATAGCGGCTTCGATGAACAGCGCATCGAGGAAGCTGCTCGGATGGCAGCCGTGCACGACGATATCGCGGGGCTGGCGATGGGTTATCACGGTCTTATCGGAGACATGGGCAACTCGCTTTCAGGCGGTCAGAAGCAGCGAGTGATTCTGGCCCGCGCCCTCTACCGCCGGCCACGGATTCTGTTTCTGGATGAGGCCACCAGCCATCTTGATGTCATGCGCGAGCGCTTGGTCAACGAAGCCGTGCAGCGTATGGAGCTGACCAAGGTGATCGTGGCCCATAGGCCGGAGACCATAAACAGCGCCGACCGCGTGCTCGTGATGGAGCAGGGGCGGATCGTCCAGGAGGTGCGGCCCCAGCGTGGGGCGTCGACGGCGCCTGCTTCCGACGCCGAGGAATGCGTCGCGGCATCGGTCTGACTCGCGTCCCACAGGGTATCCAGAAGCGGGCGCGGGTCCGGCGCGCCTGGCTCATCCGGCGGCACGTCGCCGCGCTTGGCGCGGTCGCTGGCATGGCGCCGCCACCGCACCGGCGCGACAATACCCCCATGACCGACCGTATCCCCCTGTTGCTGCTGCCCGGCCTGCTCAACGATGCCGAACTGTGGCGCGCGCAGTTGGCCGATCTGGCCGACATTGCCGATTGCACCGTAGGCGACCAGACCCGCGGCGAGACCCTGCAGGCGGTGGCCGAGGACGTGCTGGCGCAGGCGCCGGAGCGCTTTGCGCTGGCCGGGTTCTCGCTGGGTGGTTTCGTCGCCCAGCAGATCCTGCGCATCGCGCCGGAGCGTGTGCTGCAGCTGGCGCTGATCGATACCTCGATCCACGCCGATTCACCGGAACGTGCCGAACAACGCCGCAGCCAGCGCGCCAGCGTGCGCCTGCCGGGGAAGTTCCACGGCTTCGGCGATGCCCTGATGCGCAGCTACATCGACGCCTCGCGGCTGGATGATTACGTGCTGGTGCAACGTGTGCGTGACATGACCGCCCGCCTGGGCGCGGAAGTGTTCCTGCGCCAGAGCGCGCTGGAACGCCGCGATGGCCACGATGTGCTGGCTGGTTACCGCGACCCGCTGCTGATCGTATGTGGCGTCAACGACCGCATTACGCCACTCGCAATGAGCGAGGAAATGCACGCGATGGTGCCGCACTCGCAGCTGGTGGTGGTGCCCGATTGCGGGCACCTGGCCCCGATGGAGAAGCCGGACGAGGTCAGTGCGGCGATGCGTGGGTGGTTGCTGCAGGCGTGACACTGTCCAGCTTGATGGATTCCTCGTTCCAACCCATGCCGTTGTAAACGTGGTAGCGCAGGACGCCGATGTACTCGTGCAGCATCACTTCGATCAGCAGCAGGTTGTACGCAGAGGGAAGCCACCCCGGCGAGGCGCGGAGGCGATCACTGGGCAAGCCCTCGGCCACGACACCGAAGTGCCGGAAGTAGATCAGACTTCGCCTTAGGTGCAGGCCAGAGGTCACCAGCACTACCCGGACACTGTCGCGCTGGATCATTCGGCTGCTGTTGCTGGCGTTCTGCCAGGTGTTCACGCTGGCGTGCTCGCGGATGATGTGTTCCGCAGGCACGCCCAGCGCAATCAGTTCACGCGCGTAGACGTTGGCTTCTGCGGCATTGTCTGGCGCAGTAGCGCCACCGCTGACCAGCACCACGCAGGATTCGCCGGTGCGTTCGCAGGCGAGGTAGCGCTGCGTTGCGGCCATCAACCGGCTATAGCCAGCCAGGCCGGGCCTGGAGCCGTGAGCGTCCTGATCGATGCCAGCGCCCAGCACGACAATCGCCGTGCGTGGATGGTGCGCTGTTGCAGTGCTTGGCGGCGCGTCCTGTGCCAGGTCCAGCAGCAGCTGCGTGATGGGCGCGCTCGCGCTGGCCAGGATGGCCAGTGGCGCTACGGCGAGCAGGGCGCCGCTACGCACGTGTCGCTTTCGAACCAGAACCGCACACGAGAGCAGCAGAAAGAGTGTCAGGGCGAGCATGTCGAACCTCAGGAAAATTTGAAAGGAATCCGATGGCGTTACGCGATCGTTGCTTCCATGCTGGATGCCATGGATCTGAAGCGAATGTCACTCCCGGTCAGATGTGTTGCCATCGTGGGCGCCATCCTGCTCGCGGTTGCAGGCGGGCATCTACTGGGTAGCATGTTTCCGCAGCTGTTCCTGCAGATCCATCAACGGATGCAGTAGTCCGTACGCTCCGCACGTTGTCGCTTCAGGCCTCTGTTTGGGTGTCGCGGAACGCGGAAACGCATCTCTTCAGGTGTTGAATGCGACAAGCAGAGGAAAGCAATGCGACGCTTGAACTCAACGCAAGGCGTAGAGCCGCGGCGACATTCTGCAGACGGACCTGAGCTCGGGGAGCGATCGATGCTCAACCTGATTGCAGCGACCGCGCCAGACCAGTTCTCATCGTTTGTCGTTGACCTGGACGAGGCGATTTCGCGCTGGATGAGCGCTGCGGAGAATGAATCCCCGGGTTGCCTGGAACAGGAGCTTTCGCGCATGCATGCCTTGAAAAGTGTGACCTCGGCCTTGGGCAGCTGCAGGATTGCCGATGCCTGCGAAAATCTGGCTGATGCTCTCCGCTCCGGCGAAGCCATCGGCAGCGTGCGGCTGCGCGGCTGCGCGCTGGCAATCTCGGCAAAGCGCCTTCTGGGACGCACGACAGGTCAATCACTGACCGGGGGGCGCTGACATGCATGATCCGTACACGCCCTCTCCAATGTCGTCCCCGGCAGCGCTGCTGCATGCTGCGCGCGTGCTGGAAATGCATCGTCTGGCTCTACTGCTGTCATGCTTCCAGGAGCCGCGCGCCAGTGGGTTCCGGGTGCTGCTGCAGGCGCTTGCGGTGCTGTGGTGCTGGCTTTGGATCGATGGCCCTCAGCCTGTTCTGGCCGATGAGGCAGCGCGGGTGCTGCCGGCCGCCGTTGTACTTCTGGCGGTATCTGTAGCGTGGGCACTCTTTGTAAACCTTCGCAGGGCGCGTCACGACACGTGGTACGACGCGGCGGGCCTTCTGCTCAGTCTGGCGATGGTGGCCATCCAGGTGCACGCGGCCTTCATCCTGTTGATGGCACTCAATGCAATCCTGCCGTTCCTCGTCATCGCCGCGACGGTGGCTTACGGACGCAAGGCCATGGCGCCGGCAATCGCGGTAACGGCCGTGGCGCTGCTTTGGGCAGCCCCCGAAGGCTACTGGTTCTCGCGGCCCGCCTATCTGGCCTATGCGCTGGCGCTGACCATCCTGTTGCCGCTGGTCGTGGCGTCACTGGTGGCAGCGATGCGCGAAATCGCGTTGCGTGCCATTGCGTCGCGTGAGGCGCAGGGGCGATTCGTCGGCACCATGAGTCATGAGCTTCGCACGCCGCTCAATGCCATCATCAGCGGCATCCAGCTTCTGGAGGTCAATACGGCAAGTGCTGCCCAGCGACACGCACTGGCCACCGTTGCAGGGCAGGCCCAGGCGCTCCGACGTCGCATTGATGATGTACTTGATGTTGCCAGCATTGATGGTGGCAAGCTGAAACTGCGGCCACATCCTTGTTCGCTGCGTTCCATCATCGAGGCGGCGCAGGCGAGCTGCATGCCTGCGGCTGCAGACAAAGGCGTGGTACTGCAGGTGGATGTGGGGAGAGCAGACGTATGGCTGTTGGCAGATGGCGGTCGCATCGAACAGGTGGTGACCAATCTTCTCTGCAATGCCATCAAGTTCAGTCCCATGGCGGGCGAGGCGAGGGTCTCGGTTGGCGCCGTTCGAGCGGTGGATGACTGGCAGGTGCGGATCTCGGTCTGCGACTCCGGGACGGGCATCGACGAAGCGCAGAGAGACATGATTTTCTCGCCTTTCGTGCAGGTCAGTCAGGGCGAAGCACGTTGCGAACAGGGCGTCGGGCTCGGGCTGTACATCGTTCGGCTGATTTCCGATGCCATGGGCGGAACGATCAGCGTCGGCCGCAGCGATGTCGGCGGCGCCTCATTCGTGTGGTGCTTCGCTGCTGCCGTGGCCGATGAGGCTGAGCCGCTTCCTTCCCTGGGTGAGCTTTTCCAGTTGCACGCGGCGGTGGTTCGTCCGCTGCACTGCCTGCTTTCG
Source organism: Stenotrophomonas sp. YJH_SMC_133 (assembly GCF_059370655.1). Classification (NCBI taxonomy): domain Bacteria; kingdom Pseudomonadati; phylum Pseudomonadota; class Gammaproteobacteria; order Lysobacterales; family Lysobacteraceae; genus Stenotrophomonas; species Stenotrophomonas sp. YJH_SMC_133. Next base: position 73,520 of record NZ_JCAFTW010000016.1, read on the forward strand.
AAGACGTGGAGACCAACCGCGAGGTGGTGCAGCACCTGCTGCAGTGTGCAGGCCATCGCCTCAGCTTCCGGAAAGATGGTCACGATGCTCAGGCCGTCATCAAGGCGCTGGCGCCCGACGTAGTTCTGCTGGATCTGCACATGCCAGGTTGCAGTGGGTGGGACGTACTGGAGGCGCTGGTCAGGGACCCTGCGGCGCCTCCCGTTCTGGTGATGAGCGCAGACACCCGGGTAGAGGTGATTGACAGGGCGCAGGCGCTGGGCGCGGCTGGGTTTCTGTGCAAGCCACTGGACATCGAGAGCGTCCTGGATATGTTGCGCGGTGTTGCCGAGCGCTGACCGTCCGGTAGGTGCCGACCAAGGGCGGCACCTACCGATTCCGATCCGCAACCGCGGTCGGGATCAATCCCAGGCGGGTGCAATCCCTTCCGGATTCGCCAGGCGATGGCCACGGTCCAGCTTGGCGATCTGCGCCATGTCTTCGTCGGTCAGGCGGATCGCTGCCGCTTCCAGGTTGCTCGACAGGTTCTCGCGCTTGGTCGACGACGGGATCACCGAGAAGCCCTGCTGCAGCGCCCAGGCCAGCGCGATCTGCGCCGGAGTGGCCTGGTGGCGGCCGGCAATGGCCTGGATCACCGGGTCCTTGATCACCTCGCCATAGGCCAGGCTCATGTAGGCGGTGACGTGGATGCCGTTGTCCTGCAGGAACTTCACCAGCAGGCGGTTCTGCAGGTAGGGATGGATCTCGATCTGGTTGGTGGCGATGGCATCGGCGCCAAGGATCTCGATGGCCTTGCGGGTCTGGGCGATGGTGAAGTTGGAGATGCCGATCGCCTTCGTCAGGCCCTGTGCCTTGGCCTCGGCCAGCGCCGGCAGGTACTCCTCCATCGGCACGTCGACCTTGTCGTTCGGCGACGGCCAGTGGATCAGCGTCAGGTCCACATGATCGGTGCGCAGCTTTTCCAGACTGGTACGCAGGCTGGCCAGCAGCGCTTCGCGCTTGAACGCGGTGATCCAGACCTTGGTGGTCAGGTAGATCTCTTCGCGCGGCACGCCGGAATCGGCGATGGCCTGGCCGACCTCGGCTTCATTGCCGTAGATCTGCGCGGTATCGATGGCGCGGTAGCCGACATCCAGCGCATTGCGCACCGAGTCGATCACGGTCTGGTCTTTCAGGCGGAAGGTGCCGAGACCGAAGGCGGGGACAGTCATGGGGAGCTCCAGCAGAGGGGAGGGATGCGAATATCCAGCAAAGGGTAGGCCAGTGGCCGCATGCGTGCCGGCAACGGTGCATTGCACCACCGTACCGGCAGGGCATGACCTATCTCAATGCGTGGCCACGGCGATGCCATCGGCGCGGTCATCGATGCCGTCGCGGCGGTCCAGGCGGCCGCTGAGCACGGTCAATGCATACGCACCCACCACCACCAGCGCGCCCAGCCACGGCGTGTGCATCAGGCCGATGTTCTCCACCACCAGGCCGCCGAGCGAGGCGCCCAGCGCGATACCGATGTTGAAGGCGGCGATGTTCAGCCCCGATGCCACGTCGGTGGCCTGCGGCGCATAGCGCTGAGCCTGCTTGACCACATACACCTGCAGGCCGGGCACGTTGCCGAACGCCACCGCACCCAGTGCCAGTACCGTCAGCAGCATCAGCCAGGTGTTGTAGGCGGTGAAGGTGAGCACGAACAGCACGACGGCCAACAGGGCGAAGATGCGCTTCAGTGCGGGCACCGGGCCCATGCGGTCGGCCATGCGCCCGCCCCACAGGTTGCCGATCGCCACCGACACGCCGTACACCAGCAGCACCAGGCTGACTGCGTTTGCCGAGAAACCAGTGACGTCCTGCAGGATCGGCGCCAGATAGGTGAAGGCCAGGAAGGTGCCGCCGTAGCCCAGCGCGGTCATCGCATAGACCAGCAGCAGGCGGGGTTGGGCGAGTACGGCCAGCTGCTGGCGGAAGCTGGCCGGCGCACTCTGCGGCACGCTGCGCGGCACGAACAGCAGCGCGCCGAGCAGGGCGATCACGCCCAGCGCGGCCACCGCCAGGAAGGTGGCGCGCCAGCCCAGGTGCTGGCCGATGAAGGTGCCCAGCGGCACACCGGTCACCAGCGCCACGGTGAGGCCGGTGAACATGATGGCGATCGCGCTGGCGGCCTTCTCCTTCGGCACCACCGCGGTGGCGATGATCGAACCGATCGAGAAGAACACACCGTGGGCGAGGCCGGTGAGGATGCGGGCGACGATCAGCGAGGTGTAGCCCGGCGCCAGGAAGGCGATGACGTTGCCGAGGGTGAACAGCACCATCAGCGCCACCAGCAGCGACTTGCGCGGCACGCGGCCGGTGAGCGCGGTCAGCACCGGCGCACCGATGGCCACGCCGAGGGCATACAGCGAGACCAGCAGGCCGGCCGAGGGCAGGCTGACCTGCAGGTCGGCGGCAATGGTGGGAATCAGGCCGACGATGACGAACTCGGTGGTACCGATGGCGAAGGCACCGAGGGTCAGCGCCAGCAGGGCGAGGGGAATGCCACGGATCATGGCCGGCTCCGGAGGGAAGGAAGGCGCGCAGTGTGCGCGGCGCACCTTTGCCGAAAAACCGGTCTTCACGCCAATCACTATTGCCGTCCAGTCAATAATGGAGGCATGAAGACCACGCTCGATGAAATGCAGGCCTTCCTCGCGGTGATCGACAGCGGGTCGATCAGTGCTGCCGCCGAACAGCTGGGGCAGACGCCGTCGGGCGTGAGCCGGGCGCTGGGGCGGCTGGAAGACAAGCTCGGCACCACCCTGTTGACCCGTACCACCCGCCGCCTGCACCTGACCGCCGAGGGCGAGGCCTACCTGCGCCATGCACGGGCGATCATCGATGCGGTGGAGTCCGCCGAGGAACAGATGGCCGCCCGCCGCGAGCGCCCGGCCGGACGCCTGCGCGTGGATGCGGCGATGCCATTCGTGCTGCACGTGATCGCGCCGCTGGTGGCCGGGTACCGCGCGCGCTACCCGGAGGTGCAGCTGGAGTTGAACAGCTCCGAGCGCTACATCGACCTGCTGGAACGGCGCACCGACCTGGCGATCCGGATCGGGCCGCTGGCCGACTCCACCCTGCATGCGCGGCCGTTGGGTCGCTGCCAGCTGCGGCTGGTGGCCAGTCCGGCCTACCTGGCGGCACACGGCGAACCGGCCAGCGTCGCCGCGCTGGGCCAGCACACCCTGCTCAGCTTCAACGAACCGGAATCGTTGAATCACTGGCCGCTGCCGGGCGATGCCGATGGCCTGCTGCGGGTGCGTCCGGATATCGCGGTGTCCAGCGGCGAAACACTACGCCGACTGGCGGTGGAAGGCGTGGGCATCACCTGCCTGTCCGACTTCGTGACCGACCGCGACCGCGCCGCCGGCACGTTGGTGCCGGTGCTGGCGACGCAGACGCTGGATGTGTACCAGCCGATCCACGCGGTGTATTACCGCAACACGGCGGTGTCGGCGCGGATCAGCTCGTTCCTGGATTACCTGGGTGAAGCGATGGCGCGGAGCGATTACCTGCGCTGAGGTCGTGGTGGGGTTGCCGGCCAGCGGCCGGCACTACCGCAGGTTACGGCGGGTGCGGACCGTTGGTCCGCACGGCCCCTGCCATCGCCCGACCAACGGTCGGGCGCTACCCATGTGGTGGTGGGGTTGCCGGCCAGCGACCGACACTACCGCAGGTTACGGTATGTGCGGACCGTTGGTCCGCACGGCCCCTGCCATCGCCCGACCAACGGTCGGGCGCTACCCATGTGGTGATGGGGTTGCCGGTCAGCGGCCGGCACTACCGCAGGTTACGGTGGGTGCGGACCGTTGGTCCGCACGGCCCCTGCCATCGCCCGACCAACGGTCGGGCGCTACCCATGTGGTGGTGGGGTTGCCG
>NZ_JCAFTW010000017.1:0-70393 GCF_059370655.1 Stenotrophomonas sp. YJH_SMC_133
GGCAATGGGCGGCAGCTGCAGCGTCCGCTGGACTTGGACTATCGCCCGCAGGCGGTGCACGACCCGGCTGCGGGCGGTCTGTCGCTGGGCTACGGCTACGACCCGGTCGGTTCGATCACCGAGCTGAAGAACGGCGCAGGTTCGACGGTGCTGGCCAAGTACGCCTACGACACGCTGGGCCGCCTGACCCAGACCCAGGACGGCGCGACCGGCACGCCGATTGAAACCTATGCCTACGACGCCACCGGCAATCGCACCGCGCTGACCACCTCGGCAGGCACCGCCAGCTACACCTACCCCGCAACCAGCCACCGGCTGACCGCCGTGGACGGCGAAGCGCGCAACCATGACGCGGTGGGCAACACCACCAGCATCGGCGGCAAGACGTTCATCTACAACGATGCCAACCGCATGAACGCGGTGAAGCAGGGCAATGCCGTACTGGAAAGCTACGGTTACAACCACCGCGGTGAACGCGTTCTGCGTACCCCGGCTGGTGGCGCAGCGCAGATCACCTTGTACGACGAAGCAGGGCAGTGGCTGGGCAACTACTCGGCCACGGGGCTGGCGCAGCAGCAGGCCATCTGGCTGGACAACTACCCGGTGGCGCTGATTAATGTGCCGGCTACCGGCGTGCCGGAGCTGGCCTACGTCCAACCAGATCATCTGGGTACGCCGCGCGTGGTGATCGATCCGGTGCGGAATGTTGCAATCTGGGAGTGGAGCAACAAGAGCGAGGTGTTCGGCAACCAGATGCCGAGTGCCGACCCGGATGGGGATGGTGTGGCGTTCGAGCTGGCGCTGCGATTCCCAGGCCAGCAGGCCACGGATGCGAGTGGGCTGTTCTACAACTACCAGCGGGAGTATGACCCTGCGGTGGGGCGGTATTCGCAGAGTGATCGCATTGGACTCAGGGGCGGGATCAGCACATACGGATACGCAGGTGGCGTCCCGTCGTCTTTGATAGATCCACTTGGTTTGTGTCCCTGCGAGTGCGTCGACTACTTAGGCATGACGTTCGGTGTGGCAGACCTCACCTTTGGAGGCTTGGAAGCTGTGAATGGCGCAGGAGCCACCATTGCCGGTGTTTTGTCTCTGCAGCCCGAAGTTGCAATCCCCGGATTCCTGGTAATGGTGAATGGTGGAGCAACGGCGTACGATGGAGTGTCAGCGATACAAACCGCTCAAGATGGAAAGGAAAGAGAATCCATCTACGCCGAGGTGGGCGGGGAGTTGCTGGGGCCAGTTGGCGCGAAGACGGGAGAGCTGTTGTCGTTTGGCTTGACGTTCAGCGGTCACCTTAAGGCCACACGGAAACTGTTGCAACGCGTAGCCACTGACAAGGATGCACTGGATGCCATGAAGGCGGTGAGGGATGTTTCGGGTGGGTCCGGGTGCAATTGCAAATAATGGAGATGATATGCATATGCGCAAGAAAATATTTAATTGGCTTGGTTTGTTGTTCTTTGCGCTAATCTTCTTGAGGTCCTCGTCCTATCTTGTATTGAAGGCGTATGCGATTGGCCGCCTTGAGAGGGGCGATTATTTTGTAATGTTGCCTATGGCGCTGGGGTCGCTCCTGATCTGCGGCATGTTTATGGCAATTATTATTAAAGGAGTGAAAGCCAATCGGTAAGCTCCGCCTGGAGACTCGCGCGCGACGTATGGTTGCGGCAGATTGTATGGGTATCACTTCACGATTTGCAGCTAGCTGGAATTCGTCTTGATCCGGTGTCGGGTGTGAATGGTTCTCTGTTCGATTGCAGGATCTTGCGAGAGCGCTCAGCGAGAACCTGCTGGTCGACTCTCCGGTGATCCGCCGGATTATTAATGTGTGAGATATGAAACATGAAAACATGGAGCTCCTCAGCCCTCCAGGAAGGTCCGTGGCATAGCATGAGAGCGTTTGATCTGCGGTGTTTGAAAAAGGACGCCGAAGCGAAACCATAAGGCGTTATTGGAAAAGAGGGTGCCTAATGCCCTGCGTGGGTAGGCCTAAAGGTGCAAGCGCATTCCCATAGGACTGGGAATATGGTGGGATCGGGCATCGGCAGCTGGCCAATGAGCTTGAGTGTCGCGCATATCAAGAGCGGATGATCTGCGCAACTCGGCTGCGCGATGGAGGACTCGGAGGCGCCGCAGTAGACAAGGCCTACAGCAGGGCAGTAAAGGAAGGAGCAACACGCAATGCGATGCATTCGGATACTGGCCATCTTCTCGCTCGTTCTGGGCCAGCTGGGGTGCCGGGATGATGCTGAGAGTTCAACGTACCCCATGGGTCAGACTGGAAAGACTTGCACTGCCTTCAAAGGCTTTGATCGCCAGCCTCCCGAAGTGGTTGTTACCGAACTGGCTAGACGGGGGTTGGACAGTCGCAGGTTGATCCATAAAACAGTTTGCGGCTCGATCACCAGCTGGGAGATCCTTCCTGCAGGGGCGTCGATCAATCGGATACCTCCCCCAGATACCTACGTGAACGTCTGGCTGAGGGAAAACGGCTCTGTTTCCGTCAGTACGGACCTCCCTTGATGTCGGCGCTCTGATGCTCACGCATCGGGCCAGCGCGCCTGCGCAATAGGTCAGCTAAGGCGAAGTCGCGCTCACTTGATGTCATCCGGGTGGACCGCGCGTGGCAATCGCTCGGTCGCCCGATGTCCCGGCTTGGGCGCGGAGCAGAAAGAGCGAAGTGTTTGGCAACCAGATTCCGAGTGCCGACCCGGACGGGGATGGTGTGGCAGTCGAGCTGGCGCTGCGCTTCCCGGGGCAGCAGGCCACGGATGCGAGTGGGTTGTTCTACAACTATCAGCGCGAGTACGACCCGGCGGCGGGGCGGTACTCGCAGAGTGATGCTATTGGATTGAAGGGGGGGCATCAGCGCTTACGCTTATGTGGATTCGAATCCAATCATTGCTACCGATCCGAAGGGGCTGGCAAAGAAGAGAGCGTGTGTCGCGGCCTACACCGCTGGAGGTGCGGTTTGCGGCGGTGCGGCGGGCTACTACGGAGGAGGCACTGTGGGAGGCATCAGCGGCGCGGCGGCTTGCAGTCCATCAGGCCCAGGGGCAGCAGTCTGCGCCATCGGCGGCGCGGCTGGCGGGAGTGCTCTCGGCGGTGCCGCAGGTTCGGTGGTCGGCGGGTTTCTGGGCAATATCGCCGGTCAGGCGATGTGTTCGGACGAGGAGGGAGAAGATTGTGAGGCCCTGCTACGGACTGACACGGATACCTGCAATGGAATCACCAGGGTGCGTGGCGCAAGAGCTGGTGCGGTCTGTCATGCGTCGGCGACGCAGAGATATGCTGCGTGTCTTAGCGGAAGCCCTATTCCGCCATTGAATACATGGAACAATTGACAATGAATACGTATGACCATCTCGTCTGTGTTGATGAAGATGCAAAGGAATTGGTTGTTTTTCGGGTGGGGGCAGATGGGAAGAGGACCTTGTTCACCAGGGTGGCGCTTCCGCAGGTTGAGGGATGGTCTGCCGAGTTGCAGGATCTTGCGAAAGCGCTCGGCGAGAACCTGCTGATCGACTCTCCGGTGATCCGGCGGATTCTCAATGTGTGAGACATGAAACAGGGAGCTCCTCAGCCCTCCAGGAAGGTCCGTGGCATAGCATGAGAGCGTTTGATCTGCGGTGTTTGAAAAAGGACGCCGAGAAAAGCGGAATGCGGGCCGTTGGAAATTTCTTGATTGCCTTGTATGCGCGAGATGTGATCTCTGGGTATGCGATAGCGCCTGCACCGTCTGCTATCTACTTATGGACCTTCGTGATTCCCACATATGATGATTTTCCCTACCTGCACATATCTCTAGGTCAGAGGATTGCAGGTGCGGAAGTGGATAGAGTTTTTTCCGTGGAATGCGTGAGAGGATTTTGAAGTTGCCAATGTCCAATGCTATTCAAAATAGACTAGATGCGATTCATTCTGTACTGAAGAATGGTGGTGAACCGGGAGCGCAGCATCTTCTGGAGACGTGGTCTGTTCAGACGGCTCGATTGGTCGGCGGCAGCTCCTGGGGCAGCGGACGGTAGCGAATTGTCTCGCTGGGCGCAGCCCCAACGCAGCAGGGAATACCACGCTCTGGCAGCAGATCGTTTACCTGCAGCGACCCGGTGCGTGATGTCGCGATCTGGGATTGGAGCAACAAGAGCGAAGTGTTCGGCAACCAGATTCCGAGTGCCGATCCTGATGGGGATGGTGTGGCGTTCGAGCTTGCGTTGCGCTTCCCGGGCCAGCAGGCGACGGATGCGAGTGGGTTGTTCTACAACTATCAGCGGAATACGTCTCTGCAGTGGGGCGGTATTCGCAGAGTGATCGCATTGGACTACTTTGGGGGATTGCAAGCTTTGCGTATGTTGGTGGGAATCCTATTTCACAGTCCGATTCTCTGGGATTGTGCGAAGACGATAATGGTTCTGATGCGTCCATTCATCAAAAGACATATGGCAAGTACTTCAAGTCATGCATGTCTTACGTTCAGCCTCCGACATGGTTGACTTTGCCGGTGTCTAGTGCATCCGTTCTGATATTGTTTGTTGAAGTGCCCTTTGTTGCCGGTGTTGCAACAGTGGGAGGAGGAGCGCTGGCGAGCTATGAGGTTGGAGCAGCTATAGTCTGCGCTATGGCTGGAATTCAAACTCTGCAGTGAGCCCTATGAAACTGACACGCGGGTGGCTTCTTACATTTTCTGGGATTTGGCTAGCACTTTCGGCCTTGATGCTGTGGCTTGACCGAGTCTGGGATGCGTGTGGCGCGTTCCTGGCTGCGGCAGCCTTCTTTCTGGTTGCCTTGAGGAGAAAGCAGCATTTGGCTGGTAGATCACAAGAGTAGCGCGCCTTCTCGGCCCTCTCTTCGAGGAGGGGGCTTGAGAATTGTGACTCCACCGGTAATCGCACCCCGCTGACCACTTCGGCAGGCACCGCCAGCTACACCTTTCCCCCAACCAGCCATCGCTTGGCTGCGGTGGATGGCGAGGTACGCAGCCATGACGCAGCGGGCAACACCACCAGCGTCCAGGTGGAGAACGTGGAAGTCGTCGGATTCGGGGGCGTGGTGTTCCTGTCCAGCACGACCCAGGTTTTCGGAAGCGACATTGCCACGGCCATGCTTGCCGATGCCGACGGCGTACCGGTGAGGGTCACCTTGTGCCTGGACAATCACGATCAGCTCTTCGAGCTGGAGCTGTGCAAGGTGGACTTCTCGCCGATCATCGGCGTCGATCTGAGGAGCGCTTTCAGCGAGTACTGACGCCTGCTGAAAGCGATCCAAGCTGAAGGGCGTTGCGCATCGCCTTCACCCTTCGGGCTGCAAGCGCCCCACCGCCTGCGCGCACAACGACTGGCAGGCCATGACCAACCCCTCCATCACCCGGTCGCCCACGTACTCTTCGGGTTCGCCATTCTGCCGGGTGCGTTCGGCCGCCAGCAGCATCTCCAGCACCACCCGCAATCCGCTCAACGCGCAATCGGCATCTGCCAGGGCCAGGCAGCGGCCGGGCAGCTGATGCCGCTCCGGCCACGGCTGCCCATCAGCCGCCGCACCGGAGCCGATGCGGTGGAGATTGGCAATGAAGGTGTTCCTGTCCACTGTTGGCGCAGCCTGTGGCGAGCCGTCGTCGCCGGCGGTGCTGCGGTAGGCGTGCAGATGCGGGAAGTCCGATTCGTTCATGGCAAGGCTCCGTGCAGGGCAATCGGTAGCCGCCACCCATAAAAGTGGCGGGCGGTACGTGGTTCGAATCCGGGTTGGTCCCAAGCCGGTGGGCGCGAACGCCCCCACGCACCGCCCGCCATAGCCGGCAGACGGATTGCCAGCCGGCGCCACGGAATGTGGACGCCGACTGGCAAGCGCAATCACTCAGGACCAACTCGGGATTCGAAACCCGGCCACCCTTTTCCGGTGGCACGCCATCTGAGCCCCTGGCGCTGTGCAATGCCAATCAGAACAGTTGCAAACATCACTCGATTGGAGACGCTTTCGGCATTCTCCCACGCTGTTAAGCACCGCCAGCGCTAGCTGGCGCGGCGGTCCGCCCGCACCGTGCAATCTGCGACAGGTGTCGAGGTTGGGGGGCGTTAGGGAACAAGGGGGGAGGGGCGATGACGACAGGCTCTGAAGGGAAGGGCCTGAGTCGAGCATGGCCCGCCTCTACAAGCGTCAAAGCGTGACGTGCGACTCGGGTTGACGTTCCCAGCCACCAAGCGCAGGCTTGTTCAGCACGTTTCCTAAACAGAAGGAGACTTATGACCGCGACCGCTTCGCTGCACCCCACCGACACCCAGGGCCGTTCCCGCCTGTGGAGTGTGTTCTGGCTGCAGGGCGTCATTCCCAGCAACATTCTGTGGGCGGTAGCCCTGTGGGCGCTGGCCAACCAGCGCACCACGCTGCTGTTGGGGGTATTTGCCGTGCTGCTGCTCTATACCGGCTGGATCATCCCGGCGGTCTGGCGGGCGGCGCCCACCGCGCACAACCCCAACCTGGGCGTGGCCGCGCGCGGGTTGACCGTGGCCTGGGGGCTGAACACCGTGCTGGTGATCTTCTTCCTGACCCTGCAGCTGGTGGCTCAATAGAACTGAACGGGCTCGCCGCCACGGTCGAAGGCGGCGAAGCGGCCGATCTGACCGTCATGGATGGCGTTGACCATCAGCTTCAGCGGGCGCGCGGCTTCGTCGCTGTTGGGTGCGAAACCGCCTCTGCCATCCAGCGCCGCCACGAACACCAGGTCCCAGTCGATGCCGGTGGTGGTCGATTCGGTCGCCAGCGCCTGGAAGCTGGGCACCTCGGCTGGCAGCTTGTCCACGCACAGCACCGGCGACAGGGTGCCGCCCTCGCGGCGGTCATGCCGGTCGCGCTGGTCACCGGTGGGCGATTCGGGCAGCTCGGCGCGCACGAATACGAACAGCAGGCGTTGCGGTTCAGCCTGCTCGCCGGCGGCATGCAGCAGTTGCTGGAAATCGTTCATCATCATGAGGGTTGTCACACGCCCGCTGCACGGAAAGCCGCATGCTGCCACAACGCCTGCCGCGCGGGGCCGAACGCGATTGATTTAAGTCATGCCCATGGAACTGAAGGCCGCGTACTCTGGCAATCGTTCCAGCAGGCGAGGGTATCCGGGCCGTTCCGGGCACAGGCAAGACGGTGGAGCAACAAGGTGGACCAGCCATGAGCCAACTCACCGACGGTTTCGGACGCAGCTTTCCGTACCTGCGCCTGTCGTTGACCGAAGCCTGCAACTTCCGGTGCAGCTACTGCCTGCCCGACGGGTACCAGGCCGACGGCCGCCCGCGTTTCCTGCAGGTGGATGAGATCGGCCGCCTGGTGCGGGCCTTCGCGGCGCTGGGCATGAGCAAGATCCGCCTGACCGGCGGTGAGCCCAGCCTGCGCAAGGACCTGGACGAGATCATCGCCACGGTTGCGGCGGTGCCGGGCATCCGCAAGGTGGCCATCACCACCAACGGCACGTTGCTGCCGCGGCGCCTGCCGGGGTGGCACCGGGCCGGCCTGACTGCGCTGAACGTGAGCATGGACAGCCTGCAGCGCGAACGCTTCAAGACCATCACCGGGCACGACCGCCTGCCGGAGATCGAACAGGGCCTGGCCCTGGCGCAGGCGTTGGGCCTGCCGGCGATCAAGCTCAACGCGGTGCTGCTGCGTGGCCTGAACGACGACGAGCTGCCGCAGTGGATGGACTACCTGCGTGACCGCCCCTTCAGCGTGCGCTTCATCGAACTGATGCGCACCGGCGACAACGAAGCCTATTTCCAGCGCCACCACCTGCGTGCCGACGTGGTGATCGAGCAGCTGCTGGCCGCTGGCTGGCACGAGCGGCCGCGCGCGGCCGACGCCGGCCCGGCGCGCGAGTTCGGCCACCCCGACCATCGCGGCAGCATCGGCATCATTGCCCCGTATTCGCGTGACTTCTGCAAGGGCTGCAACCGCCTGCGGGTGACCGCCAAGGGCGACTTGCGGCTGTGCCTGTTCGGCGAGTTCGGCGTACCGCTGCGCCCGCTGCTGCAGCGCGATGAGGACCACGACGCGCTGCTGGCACGCATCACCACACAGCTTGGCCTGAAAGCGGCCGGGCATGGACTGCACCAGGGCCAGACCGGGCTGACCCCGCACCTGGCCTCCATCGGAGGATGAGCAACACGATGAGTGGGGAATTGAATGCGGCCTTCCACATGGCCGATGTCCGTAACAAGCGCATCAGCCGCCGCCGTGCGGTGGCGGTGGGCGAGCTGCATGCCGGTCCAGTGGCCTATCCGCTGATCGTCGAGCGCCGCCTGCCCAAAGGCGATGCGCTGGTGATGGCCGAGATTGCCGGCCTGCAGGGCGCCAAGATGGCGTCGATGCTGATGCCGCTGTGCCATCCGCTGCCGCTGGAACTGGTGCAGGTGTTCTGCGCACCGGTGCCGGAGCGGCAGGCGATCCGCGTGTGGTGCGAGTGCGCCAGCGAGGCACGCACCGGCGTCGAGATGGAGGCGCTGGCTGGTGTCAACGCGGCGTTGCTGACCCTGTACGACCTGAGCAAGCCAGTGGAACCGGCACTGCGCATCGAAGGCATCCGCCTGCTGTTCAAGGAAGGCGGCAAGCGCGGGGTCTGGCTGCACCCGGATGGCATGGACGAGGCCGAGCGCGTGCGTTTCAACCCACGTGCACCTAAGGGGTTGGAGGGTGCGGCCTGCGCGGTGATTACGCTGAGCGATCGCGCCAGCGAAGGCACTTATGAGGATGTGTCCGGCCCGACCCTGGTGACCGGCCTGAGAAAGCTGGGTGGCGACGTAGTGGCCGCCGAAGTGCTGCCCGATGGCATCGAGCCGTTGGCGGGCCGCCTGCAGGCCTTGGCTGCCGAGGGCGTGCGCCTGTGCCTGTGTACCGGTGGTACCGGGCTGGGCCCGCGTGACCTGACCCCGGAGGCGCTGCGTTCCTTGAACGCGCGGCCCGTGCATGGCCTGGCGCAGATGGTGCGGGCCCTGAGTGCGCAGCACACGCCGATGGCCTGGCTGAGCCGCGCCGAGGTGGTACAGCTGGGCAACATGCTGGTGTTCGCATTGCCCGGCAGCCCGAAGGCGGCGGCGCAGTGCCTGGATATCCTGGCGCCGGTACTGGGCCATGCCCTGGCGATGGTCGAGGGGGATGGCCACTGATGATTGCCTACAGCGATGCCTTGCAGCACCTGCTGGACGCGGCCAAGCCGCTGCCGGCCGAGCATCTGCCGCTGCATGAGGCCGCGGGCCGCACGCTGGCCCGTGACATCCACAGCGCGCAGTCGCTGCCGCCGTTCGACAATTCGGCGATGGACGGCTTCGCGCTGCGCGCCAACGGCACGGCGTTCGAGGCCGGTACCGAATTTGCCGTGCAGGGTTGGCAGGCGGCCGGCGATGCTGGCGCCGAAGGCGGCGAGGGTGCCTGGGAAATCATGACCGGTGCGCGCATGCCGGTTGGGCTGGATACGGTGGTGCCGGTCGAGAATGTGGAGATCCTCGCCAGCGAGGACGGCCGCCCGGCCCGCATCGCCCTGAAGACATCGGTGAAGCCGGGCCAGAACGTGCGCCTGCGCGGCGAGGATGTGAGCGACGGCGAGCGCGTGCTGCGGGCCGGGCAGTTGCTGGACATCAACGCGCGCACCCTGCTGCATGCCATCGGCGTGGGCGAGGTGGCGGTGGTGGCACGGCCGAAGGCGGCGGTGATCGCCACCGGCAAGGAACTGGTGACCGAGGCGGCGCAGACGCTGGAATCCGGTCAGATCCGTGACAGCAACCGGCCGTACCTGGTCGGCCGCCTGCAGGCCGCCGGTGCCGAGGTGGTCTGGCAGGGCACGGTGGGCGACGACGTGGCCGCGTTCAACGCGGTACTGGATGCAGCGCTGGACGCGGGTGCGCAGCTGTTGATCAGCACCGGCGCGGTGTCGGCCGGCCGCTACGATTTCATTCCCGACGCGCTGCGCGGCCGGGGTGCGCGCATCGTGTTCCACAAGGTGGCGATCCGCCCCGGCAAGCCGCTGCTGTTTGCGGTGCTGCCCAATGGCGCGCTGTATTTCGGCCTGCCCGGCAACCCGGTGTCGGCTGCGGTGGGCCAGCGCTTCTTCGTTGAGCCGGTACTGCGCCGCCTGCTGGGGCTGGCGCCGGAGCTCATGTTGCAGCTGCCGCTGCAGGCCGACGTGCGCAAGCCGCCGGGCCTGCGCTTCCACGCGCGTGCGCGGGTGGAAATGGACGGACAGGGACGCCTGAGTGCGCGCGTGCTGTCCGGGCAGGAGTCGTTCCGTTTGATGTCCATGCTGCAGGCCAACGCCTGGGTGGTGCTGGAGGCCGAGGGAGACCTGGCCAGCGCTGGCACCTACGTGCGCGTGCAGGGCTGGGGTCACCACGAACCGGTGCAGCTGGTGAGCCAGGAGTCATGATGAAACAGGTGAATCTGCAGTTGTTCGGTGCGTTTTCCGATCTGGATGCCAGCCGCGAGATCGCCGTGGATGTGGCCGGTGGCACCGTGGCCGATCTGCGCCAGGCGCTGCGCGAGCTGCTGCCGCTGCGTTGGCCGGGTTTCCGTGCCGGCCTGCTGGACTACTCGGCGTTCGCCGACCAGCAACGCGTGCTGCGCGACCACGAGGCGCTGCCCGACGATGGCCGCGTGGCGATCCTGCCACCAGTGAGCGGGGGCTGAGCGATGAGCGAGAAGATCATCGCGAAGGTGGTGGACCGCGCGCAGGCGGCGATCGATCCAGCCGAGGGCATTGCTGCGGTCTCTGATCCGGGCTTCGGCGGCATCGACGTGTTCATCGGCAAGGTGCGCGACGTCAACATCGGCCGGCTGGTGACCGGGATCACCTACGACCTGTTCGAGCCGCTGGTGCTGAACGAGTTCAAGCGCCTGGCCGCCGAGGTCGAGGCGGCGTTCGGTCCGAAGCTGAAGCTGTATGTGGCCCACGCCAAGGGCCGGTTGGGCATCGGCGATGTGGCGGTGGTGGTGGCCGCGGGCAGCCCGCACCGCGACGAAGCGTTCCGCGCGTGCCGGCAGTTGATCGAGGTGGTCAAGCACCAGTGCCCGATCTGGAAGCAGGAGCACTACGAGGACGGCGACAGCGAGTGGAGCGAGGGTTGCAGCCTGTGCCATGCGGACAGCGAACCCGCCCATGCCCATGATCATGCGCACGACCACGGGCATTGACCCCACCCTTCAGGGCGGCGCGGGGTTCAGTAGATCCACGCCATGCGTGGATGAGGCCTTTCCCGAGCACCCGGCCGGCGCAGCCACGCATGGCGTGGCTCTACGGCGATGAGCGTCAACGGCATCGTGCTGGCCGGCGGCCTGTCCACCCGGATGGGCCGCGACAAGGCGCTGCTGCCGTGGCAGGGGCGGACCTTGCTGGAACACATGCGGGGCCTGTTGATGCAGGCTGGCGCACGCGAGGTCTGGGTCAGCGGAAATTACCCGGCGTTCGGCGGCGTGCCGGACCGCGTGGCACGTTGCGGGCCGCTGGGCGGGCTCTACAGCGTGGCGATGCGCATGCCCGATGGCCCGGCCTGGGTGGTGCCGGTGGATACGCCGCTGCTGCCGCCGCGATTGCTGCAGCAATTGCGTGACGGCCATCGCGGTCCATGCACGATCTTTGCCGGCCATCCCCTGCCCATGCTGGTGGATATAGACGATGCTTGTCGCAACGTACTTGAATCGATGCTGGGCGACCCGGACGGTCCGCGCTCGCTGCAGGCCCTGCAGCGTCGTCTTGGCGTGAATTCCGTGGCGCTGGCGCCGGTTGACGAGGCCGGGCTGGTCAACTGCAATACCCCCGAACAATGGGAGGATGTTGCGTCATGAAAGTGCAGTTGCAGGACCAATCGGTACGGCTTCGCCTGGACGAGGCCGAGCTGGCGCGCCTGCTGGCCGGTGAAACGGTCGAGAACATGACCCGCTTCGGCGGTATCGAAGGCTGGGGCATGGCGGTGTCGCTGCATGGCGGCGATCAACCGGTACTGCTCGACGGAGGCGCCTTCTGCCGCCTGGTACTGCCGCGCTCGGCCGTCGAGGCCTTGGCGGCGCGGCTGCCGTGCCGCGATGGCCTGCCATTCGACATTGCCCTGGAAGATGGAAGCCAGCTTCAGCTGCAGTTCGATGTGGACGTGCGCGACAGCGTGCGCCAGCGCGGGGTGACCCGCCGCAGCACCGCTTCATCGGTTTGACATTTGTCAGGGGCAGGGTGGAAACCGGCCCTTGATTGATCCAGATCAACCCCGTCGTCCGTGCTGCACGGCCTAATGGCTGCATGACGACGGGTTACAACTTGAAACGCAGTACCCACGTCATTCCACAGCCTTGGAGCCATGTATGACCGTCGGTAGCGATCCTGTTGTCCGCAGCACTGCCAGTCCCGGTCGCGTCATCAGCGACTGGACGCCGGAGGATCCCGGCTATTGGGAGCGCACCGGCAAGCGGGTCGCCACCCGCAACCTGGTCATCTCGATCCCTTCGCTGCTGCTGGCCTTCTCGGTCTGGGTGCTGTTCTCGGCGGTGTCGATCAGCCTGCCGAAGATCGG
This sequence comes from Stenotrophomonas sp. YJH_SMC_133, assembly GCF_059370655.1. Classification (NCBI taxonomy): domain Bacteria; kingdom Pseudomonadati; phylum Pseudomonadota; class Gammaproteobacteria; order Lysobacterales; family Lysobacteraceae; genus Stenotrophomonas; species Stenotrophomonas sp. YJH_SMC_133. The sequence continues at coordinate 12,531 of NZ_JCAFTW010000017.1, forward strand.
CTTCAACTTCAGCACCGACCAGCTGTTCTGGCTGGTGGCACTGCCCAGCCTGTCCGGCGCGACCCTGCGCATCTTCTATTCGTTCGTGATCCCGATCTTCGGCGGCCGCCGCTGGACCGCGCTGTCCACCGCGTCGCTGCTGGCGCCGACGCTCTGGCTCGGCTTTGCGGTGCAGAACCCGGCCACGCCGTACTGGGTGTTCGTGGCCATCGCGATCCTGTGTGGTTTCGGCGGCGCGAACTTCTCGTCGTCGATGTCCAACATCTCCTTCTTCTACCCCAAGCAGAAGCAGGGCCTGGCGCTGGGCCTGAACGCCGGCCTGGGCAATGTGGGCGTGTCGGTGGCGCAGGCGGTGATTCCGCTGGTCATCACCGTGGGCGTATTCGGTGCGCTGGGTGGTGCACCGCAGCCCGCGGTGGAGGGTGGGGCACCGCTGTTCCTGCAGAACGCCGGTTTCATCTGGGTGCCGGCCATCGCGCTGTGCGCCATCGCGGCCTGGTTCGGCATGAACGACCTGACCAGCGCCCGCTCGTCGTTCTCCGAGCAGGCGGTGATCTTCCGCCGCAAGCACAACTGGCTGATGTGCTGGCTGTACATCGGCACCTTCGGTTCCTACATCGGTTTCTCGGCCGGCTTCCCGATGCTGGTGAAGAGCCAGTTCCCGGACGTGAACCCGCTGGCCTACGCCTTCATCGGCCCGCTGCTGGGCGCGCTGATGCGCTCGGTGGGTGGCAGCATGGCCGACCGCTGGGGTGGTGCACGCCTGACCTTCTGGGTGTTCGCGCTGATGATCGCGGCAGTGTTCGGCGTGCTGCACTTCCTGCCCAGCGATGGCCAGGGCGGCAACTTCTACGGCTTCCTGCTCAGCTTCATGGCGCTGTTCGTGCTCAGTGGCATCGGCAACGGCACCACCTTCCGCATGATCCCGGTGATTTTCCGCACCCTGCATGAGCGCTGGTCGGCCAACGACAACGCCGAGGGCAAGGCCACGGCCGCACACCAGGCCAGCATCGAGTCGGCCGCAGTGGTCGGTTTCTCCGGTGCGATCGGTGCCTACGGCGGTTTCTTCATTCCCAAGAGCTACGGCTCGTCCATTACGTTGACCGGCAGCCCCGACATGGCGCTGTACGGATTCGTTGTTTTCTATGTCACCTGCCTGGCCGTGACCTGGTGGTGGTACTACCGGCGCGGTGCCGAGACACCCTGCTGACGACATGAAAACGCACCGCAGCCAGATGACACACACAGCCACGATGCCGATGTCCGCAAAGGGAGATCCCCGATGAGTTATTTCCTCGATCGCTTGCAGTTCTTCAAGCGTGACCCCCAGACCTTTGCCGATGGCCATGGTTTTGCCAAGAGCGAGGGCCGCGACTGGGAAAACAGTTACCGCGCCCGCTGGCAGTACGACAAGATCGTACGATCCACCCACGGCGTGAACTGCACCGGCTCCTGCAGCTGGAAGATCTACGTCAAGAACGGCCTGGTCACCTGGGAAACCCAGCAGACCGACTACCCGCGCACACGCCCGGACCTGCCCAACCATGAACCGCGTGGCTGCCCGCGTGGCGCCAGCTATTCCTGGTACCTGTACAGCGCCAACCGGCTGAAGTACCCGCTGATCCGCGGCACGCTGCTGCGCCTGTGGCGCGAAGCACGCAAGAGCAAGGCCCCGGTCGATGCCTGGGCCAGCATCGTGGAGGACAAGGAGAAGGCGCGTTCGTACAAGACCCGCCGCGGCATGGGTGGCTTCGTGCGCCTGCAGTGGGAAGAGGCCAACGAGATCATCGCCGCCTCCAACCTGTATACGGTGAAGCAGTACGGCCCGGACCGCGTGGTCGGGTTCTCGCCGATTCCGGCGATGTCGATGGTGTCCTACGCCGCCGGTGCGCGATATTTGTCGCTGCTGGGCGGCGCCTGCCTGTCCTTCTACGACTGGTACTGCGACCTGCCGCCGGCCTCGCCGCAGATCTGGGGCGAGCAGACCGACGTGCCCGAATCGGCCGACTGGTACAACAGTCGCTACATCATCGCCTGGGGCTCGAACGTGCCGCAGACGCGTACGCCCGATGCACATTTCTTCACCGAGGCGCGCTACAACGGCACCAAGACGGTGGCGATCTGCCCGGACTATTCCGAGCTGGCCAAGCTGACCGACCACTGGCTGCACCCCAAGCAGGGCACCGACGCGGCGCTGGCCTTTGCCTTCGGCCATGTGATCCTGCGCGAGTTCCATGTTGATTGGCCCTCGCAGTATTTCCAGGACTACTGCCGCCAGTACTCGGACATGCCGATGCTGGTGCGTCTGGAGCGTCGCGACGATGGCCGCCTGGTGGCGGGCCGCTTCCTGCGTGCCAGTGAGCTGGGCGGGCTGGGTGAAGCCAACAACCCGGACTGGAAGACCCTGGCCTACGACGAGAACAGCGGCCAGATCGTGGTGCCCAACGGCTCGATCGGTTTCCGCTGGGGCGAGAAGGGTCGTTGGAACATCGAAGAGAAGGCCAGCAATGGCGCCGATACGCGCCTGCGCCTGAGCTTGTCCGAGGCCAACGACGGCATCGAGGCAGTGAGCTTCCCGTACTTCGGTGGCATTGAAAGCGATGGCTGGACCGCTGCACCGGCCGAAGAAGTACTGGACCGCAACATTCCGGTGCGCCGACTGGCCACGGCCGATGGCGGCGAGACGCTGGTGGCCACGGTCTACGACCTGCTGCTGGCCCAGTACGGCGTGGACCGTGGCTTTGGCGGCGGCAACGTGGCATCGAGCTTCGATGACATGGTGCCGGGCACGCCGGCGTGGCAGGAACGCATCACCGGCGTGTCGCGCGCCGAGGTGATCGAGATCGCCCGCGAGTTCGCGCGTACCGCCGACAAGACCCACGGCCGATCGATGATCATCGTCGGCGCGGGCATGAACCACTGGTTCCACAACGACATGAACTACCGCGGCCTGATCAACATGCTGATCATGTGCGGCTGCGTGGGCCAGACCGGTGGCGGCTGGGCGCATTACGTGGGCCAGGAAAAGCTGCGCCCGCAGACCGGCTGGCAGCCGCTCGCATTCGGCCTGGACTGGAGCAAGCCGCCGCGCCACATGAACGGCACTTCGTTCTTCTACTTCAACACCGGGCAGTGGCGCTACGAGAAGCTGCAGGTGGACGAGCTGCTGTCGCCGCTGGCCGATGCGAGCAAGTACGGCGGCAGCCTGGCCGACCTGAACCTGCGCGCGGTGCGCATGGGCTGGCTGCCGAGCACCCCGCAGCTGGACCGCAACCCGCTGCAGCTGGTACGCGAGGCCGAAGCGGCCGGCGTGGCCCCGGCGGACTATGCGCTGGGCAAGTTCAAGGACGGCTCGCTGGACTTCGCCTTCGCCGACCCGGACGCCAGCCAGAACCACCCGCGCATGATGTTCATCTGGCGCTCGAACCTGCTGGGTTCCTCGGGCAAGGGCCACGAGTACATGCTGCGGCACCTGCTGGGTACGCGCCACGGGCTGCAGGGCAAGGACCTGGGCGAAATGGGCGCAGTGAAGCCGCAGGAGGTGAAGTGGCGCGACGAGGCGCCGGAAGGCAAGCTGGACCTGCTGGTCACGCTCGACTTCCGCATGTGCACCACCGCGCTGTACTCGGACATCGTGCTGCCGACGGCAACCTGGTACGAGAAGGACGACCTCAACACCTCGGACATGCACCCGTTCATCCACCCGCTGTCGAAGGCGGTGGACCCGGCCTGGGAATCGCGCAGTGACTGGGACATCTTCAAGGAGGTGGCCCGCACCGTGAGCGAGATGGCGCCGGGCGTGCTGGGTGTGGAGAAGGACCTGGTGCTGGTGCCGACCCTGCACGACACCCCCAACGAGCTGGGCATGCCGTTCGGCGTAGCCGACTGGAAGAAGGGCGAGTGCGAGGCCATTCCGGGCCAGACCATGCCGTCGATGACGGTGGTTGAGCGTGACTACCCGAACCTGTACCGCAAGTTCACCTCGCTCGGCCCACTGCTGGACAAGCAGGGCAATGGCGGCAAGGGCATGAGCTGGGACACGAAGCACGAGGTCGAGTTCCTCGGCAAGTTGAACCACACCGTGCACGAAGAAGGCGTAAGCCAGGGGCGCCCGGCCATCTCGACCGCGATCGACGCGGCCGAAGTGATCCTGCACCTGGCGCCGGAAACCAACGGCCACGTGGCGGTGAAGGCCTGGGAATCGCTGGGCACCTTCACCGGCCGCGAGCACACCCACCTGGCCGTGGGCAAGGAGCACGAGGCGATCCGCTTCCGTGACATCCAGGCACAGCCGCGCAAGATCATTTCCTCGCCGATCTGGTCGGGCCTGGAAGACGACAACGTCAGCTACAACGCCGGCTATACCAACGTGCACGAGCTGATTCCGTGGCGCACGGTGACCGGTCGCCAGCAGTTCTACCAGGACCACGAGTGGATGATCGACTTTGGCGAGGCCTTCATGAGCTACCGGCCGCCGGTCAACACGCGCACGGTGGAGCCGCTGCTGAACCAGCGCCCGAACGGCAACAAGGAGATCGTGCTGAACTGGATCACCCCGCACCAGAAGTGGGGCATCCACAGCACCTACAGCGACAACCTGATCATGCAGACACTGTCGCGCGGTGGCCCGATCGTGTGGATCAGCGAGGACGACGCGCGCAGCGCCGGCATCGTCGACAACGACTGGATCGAGCTGTTCAACGTCAACGGTGCGATTGCTGCGCGCGCGGTGGTCAGCCAGCGCGTGATGCCGGGCATGGCGATGATGTACCACGCCCAGGAACGCATCATCAACGTGCCGGGCTCGGAGATTTCCGGCACCCGCGGCGGCATCCACAACTCGGTGACCCGCATCGTGCTCAAGCCGACCCACATGATCGGCGGCTACGCGCAGCTGGCCTATGGCTTCAACTACTACGGCACCTGCGGTACCAACCGCGACGAGTTCGTGATCGTACGCAAGATGGACAAGATTGATTGGTTGGACGATGAACAAGGAAGTTCGAGTGTCGCGGGCGCAGGACGCGCAGGAGCGACCGATGAGCAGCCCGCTGGTGCTTCGGCATCGGCCAGCAAGGAGGTGGTGTGATGAAGGTCCGTGCACAGATCGCGATGGTGCTGAACCTGGACAAGTGCATCGGCTGCCATACCTGCTCGATCACCTGCAAGAACGTCTGGACTTCGCGCGAGGGCGTCGAGTACGCCTGGTTCAACAACGTGGAAACCAAGCCGGGCATCGGCTACCCGAAGGAATGGGAAAACCAGGAGAAGTGGAACGGTGGCTGGGTGCGCACCGGCAGCGGCAAGCTGGTGCCACGCGCGGGTGGCCGCTGGCGCATGCTGGCCAAGATCTTCGCCAACCCGGACCTGCCGCAGATCGACGACTACTACGAGCCGTTCGATTTCGACTACCAGAACCTGCACACCGCCAAGGACAGCCAGCACCAGCCCACCGCGCGGCCGCGTTCGCTGATCAGTGGCGAGCGCATGCAGAAGATCGAGTGGGGCCCGAACTGGGAGGAGATCCTCGGTTCGGAGTTCAGCAAGCGATCGCGCGACTACAACTTCGACCAGGTGCAGAAGGAGATCTACGGCGCCTTCGAGAAGACTTTCATGATGTACCTGCCGCGCCTGTGCGAGCACTGCCTGAACCCGGCGTGCGTGTCGGCGTGCCCCTCGGGCGCGATCTACAAGCGCGAGGAAGATGGCATCGTGCTGATCGACCAGGACAAGTGCCGCGGCTGGCGCATGTGCGTGTCGGCCTGCCCGTACAAGAAGATCTACTACAACTGGAAGAGCGGCAAGTCGGAGAAGTGCATCTTCTGCTACCCGCGCATCGAGATGGGTGAGCCGACCGTGTGCTCGGAAACCTGCGTGGGCCGCATCCGCTACCTGGGCGTGATGCTGTACGACGCCGACCGCATCGCCGAGGCCGCTTCGGTGGCCGCCGAGAAGGACCTGTACCAGGCCCACCTGGATATCTTCCTGGACCCGAACGATCCGGCGGTGATCGCCGCCGCGCGCAAGGAGGGCATCCCGGACAGCTGGCTGGAGTCTGCCAAGCAGTCGCCGGTGTACAAGCTGGCGATCGACTGGAAGCTGGCGCTGCCGCTGCACCCGGAATACCGCACGCTGCCGATGGTCTGGTACGTGCCGCCGCTGTCGCCGATCCAGTCTGCCGCCGAGCGTGGCCGCGTGGGCATGAGCGGGGAACTGCCGGACGTGGCGTCGCTGCGCATTCCGATGCGCTACCTGGCCAACCTGCTGACGGCCGGTGACGAGGCGCCGGTGGTACGCGCGCTGGAGCGGCTGATGGCGATGCGTGCCTGGCGCCGGGCCAGGAACGTGGACGGCGTGGAAGACACCTCGGTGCTGGAACAGACCGGGCTGAGCATCGCCCAGGTGGAGGAGATGTACCGCTACCTGGCCATCGCCAACTACGAGGACCGTTTCGTGATTCCGACCGGCCACCGCGAGTATGCCAACGACGCCTTCGGCGAGCGCGGCGGCTGCGGCTTCACCTTCGGCAACGGCTGCAATGGTGACAGCCCGGCCGACCTGTTCGGCCAGCGCAAGACCACCACCTTCGTGGTGGACAAGGGCCCGAACCACCGCCGCAAGGAGGTGGTGTGATGAGCGTGCTCAAGCTGGTCGGGGTGTTGCTGGACTACCCCCGCGAAGAACTGTGGGAGCACGGCGAGGAACTGCTCGCCGCCTGTGACGACCCGGCGCTGAACGCCACCCGCCGCCAGCAGCTGCGCAGCTTCGTGCAGCAGCTGCTGGCCACCGATGCGCTGGATGCGCAGGCGGCGTGGCTGGCCAGTTTCGACCGCGGCCGCTCGATGAGCCTGCTGCTGTTCGAGCACATCCATGGCGAGTCGCGCGACCGCGGCCAGGCCATGGTCGATCTGGTCGAAACCTACCGCCGCAACGGCTTCGAACTGGATGCACGCGAGCTGCCGGATTACCTGCCGCTGCTGCTGGAGTTCCTGGCCCATCGCCCAGGCAGCGAGGCCCGCGAGTGGCTGCACCACATCGGCCATATCGCCGGGATGCTGGCGGCGCGTGCCGCCGAGCGGGAGCTGCCGCACCGGGTGCTGTTCGAGATCCTGGTCGAAGCCGGTGACGGCAAGGCCGATCTGCAGGCGCTGCGCCAGCGTGCCAGCGAGGAAGTCCGCGACGATACCGCCGAGGCCATGGACCGTTTGTGGGAGGAGGAGGCGGTGCGCTTCGGCGCCGAAGCTCCTGCCGAAGACTGCAAGCCGCCCGTGCGTTCGCCGGCCCGTCCTTCGCATCGAGAGGTCCAGCCATGAGTTACTCCCTGCATCAATTCGCCTTCCAGTACTACCCGTACATCGCCGTGGCCGTGCTGCTGATCGGCAGCTGGGCCCGCTATGACAAGGCCATGTACACCTGGCGCACCGGCTCCAGCCAGATGCTGTCGGACAAGGGCATGCGGATCGGCAGCAACTGCTTCCACATCGGCATCCTGGCCATCCTCGGTGGCCACCTGGTCGGCCTGCTGACCCCGCACGCAGTGTACGAGCACTTCATCACCTCCTCGCAGAAGCAGATGCTGGCGATGGTGGTCGGTGGTGTGTTCGGCGCACTGTGCTTCATCGGCATCAGCATCCTGCTGGTACGCCGCCTGTTCAACGCGCGCGTGCGGGCCACCGGCAGCTTCGGTGACACCCTGGTGCTGGTGTTGCTGTTCGCCCAGCTGTGCCTGGGCCTGTACAGCATCCGCATCTCGTCCGGCCACCTGGACGGCGGGGTGATGGTGCAGCTGGCCGAGTGGGCGCAGCACATCGTGACCTTCCGTGCCGGTGCCGCCGACTACATCGAGGGCGTCAGCTGGGTCTACAAGATGCATATCTTCCTGGGCCTGACCCTGTTCCTGATCGCGCCGTTCACCCGCCTGGTGCACGTGTGGAGCATTCCGATCAGCTACCTGTGGAGGCCGTACCAGGTGGTGCGCCGCCGCCAGGCCACGCTGCGCTACGGGCCGCGGGAGTAAGCCATGGGCAGCCTGCCGAAGTTCCTGCCGATCACCGTGATCGACTCCGCCGCGCCGGTTCCTGCCGAGGCGCATTCGCATCACCATGACGCGGCAGCGCAGGGGGCGCGCTCGCTCGGGCAGCCGGCGCCGTGCCGGCTGTTCGTGGACGAGACCGCGATCAGCGAGGCCGACATCGCCCGCGAGATGCAGCACCATCGGGCGATGCGCCCGGAACAGTCACGTGCCGAAGCGGCACGTGCACTGGTGGTGCGCGAGCTGCTGCGCCTGGAAGCGCAGCGGCTGGGCCTGCAGGCACCGGAGGGCAACCGGGTAAGCGATGAGGAAGTGCTGATCCAGCAACTGCTGGAAGACGCGATCGAAGACCGCGTGCCGACCGATGAAGACTGCCGGCGCTACTTCGTGCAGAACCCGGAGCGCTTCCGCTCTCCCGACCGTGTGCGCCTGCGCCATATCCTGCTGGCCGCGCCGGCCGACGACGTGGCTGGGCGCTTCGCCGCACGTACCGAGGGCGAGCGGCTGGTCGGGCTGCTGAAGGAGTCGCCGCACCTGTTCGCCGATTTCGCCCTGCGCCATTCGCGTTGCCCATCCAGCAGCGAGGGCGGCGACCTGGGCTGGCTGCAGCGTGGGCAGACCACGCCGGAGTTCGACCGCCAGGTGTTCCGCCTGCGCGAGGGCCTGGCCGGTTTCCCGGTGGAATCGCGCTGGGGCTACCACGTGGTCTGCGTCGATGCACGCGAGGAAGGCCAGCCGCAGCCGTTCGATGCCGTGTTGCCGCAGCTGCGCGACTACCTGGAACTGCAGGTGCGCCAGCGCGAGGTGCAGGCCTACCTGCTGCAGCTGCAGGAACGCTACCCGGTGCGCGGGCTGGATGCGATCGAAGCCGAAGCGGATATCGGCTGAAGCGGATATCGGCTGAATCCCCATGAACGAGGAGAATTCATGAACCAGGCCCTTGCCCCCGCCAGTGCCGGTCAGCAGCAACGTGCGCTGTGGCTGACTACGTTCGCCTTCACCGTGTGCTTTGCGGTGTGGATGATCTTTTCGATCATCGGCATCCAGATCAGTCAACAGCTCGGCTTGAATGACACCCAGTTCGGCCTGTTGATCGCCACGCCGGTGCTGACCGGTTCGGTCAGCCGGGTCTTCCTCGGCATCTGGTCCGACCAGTTCGGTGGCCGCAAGGTGATGGTGCTGGTGATGCTGTGTGGCGCAGTGGCCACCTGGATGCTGACCTACGCGCAGACCTACACCCAGTTCCTGATTGCCGCGCTGTGCGTGGGCATCGCCGGCGGCAACTTCTCGGTGGGCGTGGCCTACGTCTCCAAGTGGTTCCCGGCCAGCAAGCAGGGCACCGCGCTGGGCATCTTCGGTGCCGGCAACATCGGCTCGGCGGTGACCAAGCTGCTGGCGCCGCTGGTGATGGTGGCAGCCGGCTGGACCATGGTCGCCAAGGTCTGGGCCGTTGCGCTGGCTGTCACTGCGGTGCTGTTCTTCCTCTTCAGCAAGGAAGACCCGTCGCTGGAGCAGCGCCGCCGCGAGGGCGTGAAGCCGGTGCCGTTCGCCGAGCAGATGGCACCGCTGAAGAACCTGCAGGTCTGGCGGTTCTCGCTGTACTACTTCTTCGTGTTCGGCGGCTTCGTGGCGCTGGCGCTGTGGCTGCCGCACTACCTGGTGGGCGCCTATGGCATGGACGTGGGCCATGCCGGCATGCTGGCGGCGTGCTATTCGATCCCGGCCAGCCTGTTCCGCGTGGTTGGTGGCTGGATGTCGGACCGGATGGGGGCGCGCCGGGTGATGTACTGGACCTTCGGCGTGTCGGCCATCTGCACCTTCCTGCTGGCCTACCCGGATACCGAGTATGTGGTGAAGGGCATCCATGGCCCGATCCACTTCCATCTGGCCATCGGCGTGGTGATGTTCACCGTGCTGGTGTTCGTGCTGGGCTTCTTCATGTCGCTGGGCAAGGCCGCGGTCTACAAGCACATCCCGGTGTACTACCCCAAGCACGTGGGTGCCGTGGGCGGCGTGGTTGGCATGATCGGTGGCCTGGGTGGCTTCATCCTGCCGATCGTGTTCGGTGCATTGAACGATGCGGTGGGCATCTGGAGCAGCTGCTTCATGCTGCTGTTCGTGCTGGTGGCCGCTGCACTGGCCTGGATGCACTTCGCGATCCGCCGTATGGAACGCCGCCACTTCCCGCAGATCGACCGCGAAACCGACCTGCCCGAAGCCATCGATGCGGCCGCCGCCGAGCGGGTGCGCGGTGGGTGAAGGTGTTTGCCGGCCAGCGGCCGGCACTACCAGAACGGTGCGCGATGGGTGGAGGGTGCTGCCGGCCAGCGGCCGGCACTACCAAATGGTGGGTGAAGGGGTAGTGCCGGACGCTGGCCGGCAGCAACCGCCAGATGCGCCACGCTTGATTTCAATCAGGGCCACGCGAAGAGGAACGCCCGAAGATGTCTGCCATGAGCTTCCACGTTGACGAGAGCGAGGACACTGCGCTGCAGGCTGCATTGCTGCGGCAACCGCGGCACGTGCTGTTTCCGCCGGCTGACCAGTTCAGTACTGGTTTTGGCGAAAGCGGCTGGCGCGCTGCCATGCGCGCCAGCAATGAGCACCTGATCCCACGCGGCTTGACGCTCGGCTTCCAGGTCGGTCGTGGCGGGCGCGGTGTGCCGCCGCAGGCCTATCTGGACACCTTGCTGCTGGCGCTGCGGCTGCAGGCCGACGTGCTGGCCGAGGACCGTGAAGTGGTGGCGATGGTACTGCAGCTGGGGCTGGCCGAGACGTTGCCGCCGCCGCAGCTCGGCCAGCTGCTGGATGCGGTGCCGCAGCACCTGCGCACCGTGGCGCGGCCCCAGGTGGAGGTGCGGCTGGACGCAGGCAGCGCGCTGGCGCCGGCGCAGCTGCGTGCGGTGGGCTGCACCCGTTTGAACGTGATCGATCGCGCCGATGCACCGGGGCCGACCCTGCTGGCACAGGCGCGACAGGTGGGCTTCACCGCGCGCTACTACCAGTTGCGGGTACCCGGCAGCGAGGACGCTGGCTTCATTGAACGGCTGCACGAGGTGCTGGCCGAGGCACCGGAGCGCATCCTGCTGCCGGCGCCGTGTGCGCTGCCAGAATACCCCTCGGCCGTCCATTGGCTGCAGGCCTGGCGCCTGCTGCGCGCTGCGGGTTACGAACCGATTGGTGGCGATCACTATCAGCGCGGCGATCTGCCGAACCCGCACGGTCCGGGCGATGGCCAGCGCCATTGCGATCTTGCCAGCGTGCCACGCCGCGACCGCAGTGATTTCATCGGGCTTGGCCTGTCTGCCTGCAGCCAGATCGGCGAGGTGTTCTACCGGCTGGAGGACGAACTGGGCGAATGGCGTGCGCGGCTGCTGGCGGGTCACATGGGAGTCTCCGCCGGGCTGATCCTGTCCGAGGACGAGCGGTTGGTGGCCGAAGTGGCGCAGAGCATCGCCTGTGACCACGCCCTCGATGCGGCTGCCTTCGAGTGGCGCAACGATGAACCGTTCGAGGAATGTTTCGCCGAACAGCTGCCCGCGTTGTCGCCGCTGCTGGCACGCGGCTGGGCGCAGTGGGATGCGCGCGTGCTGCGCCTGGCCGAAGAAGGGCGCCTGCTGTGGCGTATGATGGCCGCATGCTTCCGGCCGGCGGCCGCCATCGCTTGAGTCTTGCCCCGATGTCTTCAATTCCGCCTTCGCAGGGCCGTCTCGGCCGGGCCACACCCAACCCCGCCGCCGCCGATGATGGCGACGCACTGCACTTCTGCAGCACCTGCGCGTTCTCCGACGCATGCATGTCGCAGGGTTACGACAAGACCGCACTGGGCGACCTGCACGTGCTGGTCGACCATGTCGGTCCGTTCCATGCAGGTGACTACATCTTCCGCGCCGGCGAATCGTTCGATTCGATTGCTGCGGTGCGCGCGGGCATGGTCAAGACCTTCGTCGATGACAGCCAGGGCAACGAGCAGGTGCTGGGCTTCAGCCTGCCGGGCGAAGTGATCGGCCTCAACGCGATCCACGGTTCGCGCTTCCCCTGCAATGCGGTGGCGCTGGACACCGTGCACCTGTGCCGCATCTCGTTCCCCAAGCTCAGCCTGTTGGCGACCCGCATGCCGGGGCTGCAGGCCAAGCTGTTCAGCCTGCTCAGTGCGGAGATCGGCAAGGTCGCGACCCTGGCCGCCAACCACCGTACCGAAGAACGCATGGCCGCGTTCCTGCTGGACATGTCCGAGCGCTACGCGCGGCGCGGTTTCTCCGCCACGCGCTTCAACCTGACGATGGCGCGTACCGAGATCGCCAATTACCTGCGGATGGCGCCGGAAACCGCCAGCCGCGTGCTGCGCCGCCTGAGCGATGATGGGATCATTGCGGTGAAGCAGCGCGAGATCCTGTTGCTGCAGCCCGAGCGCCTGGCAGCGCTGGCGGTGGCCGACGAATCCGATCCGAACTGAACCTGGCCGGGAGCCGACGATGAAGCGAGCTGGACTGTTGTTGCTGGGACTGCTGGCTACGGTGCCGGCCTGGGCGGCCGAGCTGACGGTGTCTGCGGCATCGAGCCTGACCGAGAGCTTCCGCGAGCTGGGCGCGGCGTATGAGAGGGCGCACCCGGGAACCAAGGTCGATTTCAACTTTGCCGCATCCGGCGTGCTGCTGCAGCAGATCAGCCGTGGCGCACCGGTGGATGTGTTCGCGTCGGCCGATGAAACCACGATGGACCAGGCCCAGCAGCAGGACCTGCTGGCGGCCGGTACCCGCGAGGTGTTCGCGGTGAACGCGCTGTGGGTGGTGGTACCGCCGCAGGCCAGGGCCGCGCCGCGCACCTTGAAGGACCTGGCCGGTGCCGGTGTGCAGCGCGTTGCGCTGGGCAACCCGGACAGCGTGCCGGTCGGTCGCTATGCCAAGCGTGCGTTGGAAGCGGCCGGCCTGTGGCCGTTGGTACAGGGCAGGATCATCACGACGCAGAACGTGCGCCAGTCGCTGGATTACGTGGCGCGCGGTGAAGTGGATGCCGGCTTCGTCTATGCCACCGATGCACAGGCGATGCCCGACCGCGTGCGCCGCGCCTTCGCGGTTCCGGTGGCGGGGCGCATTGCCTATCCGCTGGCGGTGACCAGGGCCAGCGCGCAGCCGGCCGAAGCCAGGCGCTTCACCGCCTTCGTGCGTTCGGCGCAGGGCCAGGCGATCCTGGCCAAGCACGGGTTCGGCAAGCCCTGACGCATGGATCTGGACTGGAGCGCACTGGGGTTGTCGCTGAAGGTGGCCGGCTGGGCCACCGCGATCAATCTGGTGCTGGGCGTGGCACTGGGCGCGCTGTTGGCGCGGCGGCGCTTTCCCGGCCGCGAGCTGCTGGATTCGCTGCTGACCCTGCCGATGGTGCTGCCACCGACGGTGCTGGGCTATTACCTGCTGGTGCTGATCGGCCGCAACGGCCCGATCGGCGCGTGGCTGCAGTCGTGGTTCGGCATCAACCTGGTGTTCACCTGGCAGGCCGCGGTGATCGCCGCGGCGGTGGCTTCGCTGCCGCTGGTGTTCAAGCCGGCACGCGCGGCGTTCGAAGAAGTGGACGGGCAGCTGGAACAGGCTGCACGCACGCTGGGTGTGTCCGAAGCAGCGGTGTTCTTCCGCGTCACACTGCCGCTGGCATGGCGCGGCATCCTGGCCGGCCTGTTGCTGGCGTTTGCGCGCGCGATGGGTGAATTCGGCGCGACGCTGATGGTGGCCGGCAGCATTCCGGGCCGGACGCAGACGCTGTCGATCGCCATCTACGAGGCGGTGCAGGCCGGTCAGGATGGCAAGGCCAATGCGCTGGTGATCCTGACTTCGGTGGTGTGCATCGTGATCCTGTTGCTGGCAGCGCGGCTGGTGGGCGGACGTCGCCGGGAGCTGCGTGATGTGGCTTGACCTGCAGGTGCAGCGCCGCCTGCAGGCGGCCGGCCAGGATTTCGTGTTGGATGTATCGCTGCAGTGCACGCAGCGGCAGGTGGTGCTGTTCGGGCCTTCAGGCGCCGGCAAGAGCCTGACCCTGAAGGCGGTCGCCGGGCTGCTGCGGCCGGGCCAGGGCCATGTGCGCCTGCAGGGGCAGACCCTGTTCGACGCGGCCACCGCTGTGGATCTGCCGCCGCAGCGCCGCCGGCTGGGCTACGTGTTCCAGGATTACGCGTTGTTCCCGCACCTGAGCGTGCGCCAGAACGTGGCGTTCGGGCTGCAGAAGGGCTGGTTGAATCCGCGGGTCGGCCAGCGTTTCGATGCGGTGGAGCAGTGGCTGCACGCATTCCGCATCGACACGGTGGGCGATCTGCTGCCGTCGCAGGTCTCCGGTGGCCAGCGCCAGCGCACTGCATTGGCGCGCGCCCTGGTGACGCAGCCGCAAGCGCTGCTGCTGGATGAGCCGTTCTCCGCACTGGACCATGACCTGCGCCAGCATCTGCGCCAGGAGCTGGAGACCGTGCTGGACAAGACCGGCATTCCGCTGCTGTTGATCAGCCACGATCCACAGGACGTGGCCATGTTCGGCCAGCAGGTGGCGCGCGTGGTGGACGGCCGCATTGTCGGCAATTGACCCGTGATGGACGCACCGGCGACGGTGGGTCACATCTGATGGTAGTGCCGGCCGCTGGCCGGCAACCAAGGGATACTGGGCAGCCGGCCAGCGGCCGGCTCTACCGTGATGCACGGGCGATGGTTGGCTACATATTCTGGTAATGCCGGCCAGCGGCCGGCTCTACCGGTCCAGGATTCGTGCAGTCCAGTGGTACCGATCAATACAGCTCACAGTGCGTGCGGCCTTCACCGCGCAGCGCGTCCCAGCGCCCCTCGCCACCAATGGCATCGATGGCCTCGCGCACCGCGCCTTCCAGATGGCGCTTGTTGCCGCACAGGTAAAGATGCCCACCGCGGGCCAGGACGTCGCGCACTTCGCTGGCGCGCTGCTGCAGCACGTGCTGCACATAGATCTTTTCAGCGCCATCGCGCGAGAACGCGGTATGCAGGCCGGCCAGCACGCCACGCGCGTGCCAGTCCTGCAGCTGGTCTCGATACAGGTAATCGTGCTGGCGGTGCTTCTCGCCAAACACCAGGTGCACCTCGCGTTCGCAGCCGTTGGCCTGCAGCTCCTGCATCAGGCCCATCAGCGGTGCGATGCCGCTGCCGGTGCCGACCAGCAGCAGCGGCGCCTGGCCGGTATCGGGCAGGTGGAAGCCAGGGTTGGAGCGGCAGTACACACGGGCGTGCTCGCCGCCATGCAGCAGGCTGCCGGTGGCGGTGCCGAAGCGCTCGCGGCCGCGCAGGGGGTAGCGCACTTCGCGCACGCACAGGCTCAGCTGGTCGTCGCACGGGTGTGAGGCGATCGAATAGGCACGCGGCAGCTGCGGTGACAGCAGTTCGCGCAGCCGGGCCAGCGGCACGCTGTCCGGCGTGGCGTGGTCCTGCAGCACGTCCAGCAGGTCCAGGCCGTGCAGGTAGGCTTCCAGCTCGCGCTTCTGGCTGACCTTCAACAGGCCCTTCAGTACCTCGCTGCCGCCGAGCTTGGCCAGTTCGCGCAGCACGCCCTTGCTCAGCAGGCGCAGCTCGCGGTCGTGCAGGGCGGCCACGGCGGCGGTGTCGCCGTACCAGGTAGCCAATGCCTGCAGCAAGGCAGGGTCGTTCTCGGGTACCACGTGCAGGGTGTCCCCCGCGCGGTAGGCCATGCCACTGCCGGCAATGTCCAGTTGCAGGTGCCAGGCGGCCGGGTCGCTGCTGTTCAAGCGGCGGCGTTCGAGGATGGGAGCGGCAAAGGCATTGTCTTCGCCATAAGCGGTGACCTGCAGGTGCAGATCCTGGCCAGCGCTGAGGTTGCCGTTCAGCACCTGGCCAAGCACCGGCTGCCATTGCTGGAAGAACTGCTCGTAGCCCAGGTCGGCATCCACGCGGCGCAGCAGTGGCTGCGCCTGGCGCTCGCTCAGCGCGGCATCCAGCGCCTTGGTGAAGCCGCAGAAGCTCGGGTAGCCGGTATCACCGAGCCCGAACACTGCATAGCGCAGGCCGCTCAGCGTCGGGATCCGGCGCAGCGTTTCGAAGAACTGCTCGCCATTGGCTGGCGGCTCGCCGTCACCGAAGGAACTGGAGATCGCCAGCAGCACATCGCCTTGGCCGAGACTGGCTACGTCGATGTCGTTGAACGGGAGCACCTGCGGCCCATGCGGCTGCAGCTCCGCGCCCAGGCGCTGGGCCAGGGCGCGGGCGTTGCCCGACTCGGACGCGAAACCCACCAGCAGACGGCTGAAGGGCGTACTGGTCGGGAGAGCGTTCACGCGGCCTCGTAGAAGTCGTCGAACTTTTCCTTGCTGAACTCGACCAGGTCATAGTTCTGCATCAGGTCGTTCACCACGCGGCGGATGCTGATGTACGAAGTGATGTTGCCATCGGCGTCGAACAGCGGCTGCACGGTGGTGTCGACCACGTAGAGCACGCCGCCTTTGCCAAGGTTGGGCACGATGCCGGTCCAGGTTTTGCCGGCCTTGATCGTGTCCCACATGTCCTTGTAGACGGCCTTGGGCACGTCCGGGTGGCGCACGATGCTGTGCGGCTGGCCGATCAGTTCCTCGCGGGCGAAGCCGGTGAGCGTGCAGAACAGGTCATTGGCGTAGGTGATGTTGCCCTGCAGGTCGGTGGTGGAGATCACCATGACGTTCTGCATGGCGTTCAGCAGCTGGGCGTTGTCGGGGGTGTAGCTCATCGCAGGGTCCTTGTGGATGCCGGCCGCGCCGGCGTGTTCGGGTCCTGCATAGGAATACGCCCGCGCGGCGGCGGGCGGTTTGACATTGGTCAAGCGCGTAGCGCGAAGGCCTGCGACCGGGTGTCGCAGGGTGAGTCTCTTAAAGACCAATCCAGCTCGGCTCAGGCGGCACGTGGGATTGCCAACAGCCGGGCGTGGGCTCGGCCCCATCGCAGGAGACACGGGCAGGAGGCGGGCGCATGTCATGTGTACTGAGCTCATGACGTGTTGTCACAAAGAAATCGCCATGGCTTCACGGTTGATTGATCGCATGCAGGGCTATTGTCGTCCTGAGCCTCTCGCTGACGTCCCCCACGTCCTGCGTCGACTTCCTTCCCACCATCAGCGCCCGTCCGGGCGCCGCTGGCGTCCGTCTGCCTGAAATACCCGAGAGACCCTCCCATGGCCCGCGCTGTCCAGTCCGCTTCATCTGTTGTGACCTCTCCCGGTTCGCTCGTGCCGATCGGCACCCGGCGTGGCCACTCGCAGCCACTGCAGCTGCCGGAGCTGGTACAGCGTGTGTTGTTCGTCGCGACCGAGATGGCCGACTTCATCAAGGCCGGGGGCCTGGGCGACGTGGCCGCAGCCCTGCCGCGTGCGGTACGCGGCGCCTGTGATTCGCGCGTGCTGCTGCCCGGCTACCCGGAGGTACTGCAGCGCCTGCCACAGCTGCAGCGGGTGGGACAGGTCAGCGCGAGGGCGGGCCTGCCTGCGTGCGGGATCGGCATGGCAGTGCAGGCAGACGGCCTTCCGATCTACGTGCTGCTCTCGCCAGAGCTGTACGAGCGCGAAGGTTCGCCATACGTCGATGGGCAGGGCCAGGAGTGGAAGGACAACGCGGTTCGCTTCGCCACGCTCTCACACGCGGCGGCGGAGATTGCGGCCGGGCGTGCCGGGCTGGACTGGTCGCCGCAGCTGCTGCACCTGAATGATTGGCCTGTGGCCATGGCGGCAGCCTACGTGCGTTGGGACCGGACCACCGTGCCGACCCTGCTGACCATCCACAACCTGGCTTACCAGGGGCTGTTTCCGTATGCGCTTGCACCTGTGCTGGGCGTGCCGGTCGAACACCTGGATGAACTGCACTTCCACGGGCAGATGTCGTTCCTGCAGGGTGGCATCACCAATGCCACGCGGCTGAACACGGTCAGCCTGCGCTACGCGCAGCAGATCACCGCCCCGGATGACGGCTGCGGGCTGCATGACCTGTTGGCGCGCCGGGCGGCCGGCGGACACCTGAGTGGCATCGTCAACGGCATCGACGCCAGTTGGGATCCACGCCGCGACATCCACCTCAAGGCCCATTTCGGCATCGGCGAATGGACCGGGCGCGCCACCAATGCGCACGCGGTGCGCAGTGCATTCGGCCTGGCGCCCTCGGCCGGCCCGCTGTTCGCGGTGGTCTCCCGCCTGGTGCACCAGAAAGGCCTGGACATCACATGCGACGTGGCGCCGCAGATCGTGGCGGCCGGCGGCCAGCTGGTCATCATCGGTGGCGGCGAGCCGCAGGTGGAAGCGCAGGTGCAGGCGCTGGCCCGGCGCTACCCCGGACGGGTGGGCGCATTCATCGGCTTCGAAGAGGCGCTGGCCCGCCAGATGTTTGCCGGCGCCGACTTCCTGCTGATGCCTTCGCGTTTCGAACCCTGTGGGTTGAGCCAGATGTACGCGCAGCGCTTCGGCTGCCTGCCCATCGCACACGCGACCGGCGGGCTGGTCGATACCGTCGAGGATGGCGTGACCGGATTCCTGTTCCACGGCGCCAATGCCGATGGCCTGCGCCGCTGCGTGGAACGGGCGATGCGCACCTTCCGCCTGCCCGGCCTGCTGCAGGCCATGCGCCGCGCCGCCATGCTGCGGCCGGGTGGCTGGGACGCGGCCGGACGCGCGTATCTGGCCCTGTACCAGCAGACCTGCCAGGTGGCCGCATGAGCCACGACAGCCTGCAGCCGGTCGCCCTCGAGGACGACTCCATGGCAACTGCCGGACGGGAGGAGGGCGTGGTGGCTCCGGTCCTGGACGACCTGGTTCATGCACGGCCGGCCGATGCGTTTGCCTGGCTCGGGCCGCACCAACAGCCCGATGGCCAGCGCCAGCTGCGCGTTCTGGTGCCCCACGCGCGTCGCGTGGAGGTGATTGCGGGCCCGGAGCGGCGCTGGGATCTGCAACCGGGCCCCTTGCCCGGCCTGTTCGAAGGTGCAGCAGGTGAAGCGCCCGTGCCGCTGCTCGCCCTGCATTTCGAGCAGGGTGTGGAGCAGGTGCACGATGCCTATTCCTTTGGTCCGTTGCTGGATGAGGCACTGCTGCAGCATTTCCATGCCGGTGATGCTGATGCAGCGCGGCAGTTGGGCGCAGTAGCGATGCAGGTACAGGGTATCGACGGGGTGCGCTTCGCGGTGTGGGCCCCCAACGCACGAAGGGTTGCCGTGGTCGGCGATTTCAACGGGTGGGATGGCCGGCGCCATCCGATGCGGCTGCGCCACACCGCTGGCGTGTGGGAGCTGTTCCTGCCTGGCGTGCAGGCCGGTGCCCGTTACAAGTTCCGCATTGTCGGCGCCGACGGCCGGGTGATGCCCGACAAGTTCGATCCGATGGCGCGCTGGGCCGAGCTGCCACCGGCCACCGCCTCGCGGGTGCCTTCGGCCGCGCCGATGCAGTGGCACGATGATGCATGGTTGGCGGCGCGGCGGCAGGCCGGAACCTGCACGCCGCTGTCCATCTATGAAGTGCATGCGGGCTCCTGGCAGCGCAGCGACGATGGTTCGCCGCTGGACTGGGATGTCTTGGCCGACCGGTTGATTCCGTACGTGGCAGGGCTTGGTTTCACCCACATCGAGCTGCTGCCGGTCAGCGAGCATCCCTTTGGCGGTTCCTGGGGCTATCAGCCACTGGGGATCTACGCGCCGACGGCGCGCCATGGCACGCCACAGGCCTTCGCACGCTTCGTGGACCGCTGTCATCAGGCCGGCATCGGGGTGATCGTGGACTGGGTGAGCGCGCACTTCCCCAACGATGCGCATGGCCTGGCCGGGTTCGATGGCACCGCGCTGTACGAGCATGCCGACCCGCGC
Organism: Stenotrophomonas sp. YJH_SMC_133; assembly: GCF_059370655.1. Taxonomy (NCBI): domain Bacteria; kingdom Pseudomonadati; phylum Pseudomonadota; class Gammaproteobacteria; order Lysobacterales; family Lysobacteraceae; genus Stenotrophomonas; species Stenotrophomonas sp. YJH_SMC_133. The sequence continues at coordinate 32,388 of NZ_JCAFTW010000017.1, forward strand.
GAAGGGGTGCACGCCGACTGGGACACGCTGATCTACAACTATGGCCGCAACGAAGTGGCCGCCTACCTGATCGGCAGTGCATTGGAGTGGGTGGAGCGGTTCCACATCGACGGTCTGCGCGTGGATGCCGTGGCGTCGATGCTGTACCGGGATTACAGCCGTGCCGAGGGCCAGTGGATACCCAACGAGCAGGGCGGGCGCGAGAACCTGCAGGCGGTCGCTTTTCTACGGCGGATGAACCAGACGCTGAGGGAGCGCTTCCCGGACGTGCTGGTGATCGCCGAGGAATCCACCGCATGGCCAGGGGTGACCGCGCCGGTGGAGCAGGGCGGGCTTGGTTTCACCCACAAATGGAACATGGGCTGGATGCACGACACCCTGCAGTACCTCGGGCGCGATCCGGTTCATCGCCAGCATCACCATAGCGAGATCAGCTTCGGCCTGGTCTACGCCTTCTCCGAACGGTTCGTGCTTCCGCTTTCGCATGACGAGGTGGTGCACGGCAAGGGAGCGCTGCTGGCCAAGATGGCGGGCGAGCCGGCGCAGCGGCTGGCCCAGCTCCGCGCGTACTACGGTTTCATGTGGGCGCACCCGGGCAGCAAACTGCTGTTCATGGGCGGCGAGTTCGGCCAGGGACAGGAGTGGTCGCACGATGCGTCACTGGACTGGGCACGGGCGGCCAGCAACGAGGGCCAGGGCCTGTCGCGCCTGGTGGGCGACCTCAATGGCGTGCTGCGCTCCGAACCTGCGTTGCACCGCGACGAACGCGACGAACGCGGTTTCGACTGGAGCGTGGCCGACGACAGCCGCAACAGCGTCTACGCCTTCATCCGCCGGGATCCGGCCGGTAGCGGCCGCACCCTTCTGGTAGTGAGCAACTTCACTCCGGTACGTCGCGACGGCTACCGGGTCGGTGTGCCGCAACCGGGGTGTTGGACCGAACGGCTCAACACCGACAGCGGTTACTACGGTGGCGGCAACGCGGGAAACCTCGGCGCAGTGCATACCGAGCCGCGGCCGATGCATGGTCACGCGCAGTCGCTGCGGCTGACCCTGCCGCCGCTGTCCACGCTGTATCTGCAGGTTGATGCATGACCACAGTGGCGCCGCGCCTGGGCGCATGGCCGGTGGCCGGTGAAGGTGTCGAGTTCCGCGTGTGGGCACCGGACGCAGGCACCGTGGCGCTGTGCCTGCAGGGCGTGCTGCGGCCGATGCACCGCGACCCGGACGGCTGCCACTGGCTGCGGACACAGGCGTCGCATGGTGACCGCTACCGGTTCCGCCTGCCGTCCGGCCAGGACGTGCCCGACCCGGCCTCGCGCTGGCAGCCGGACGGCATCGACGGCGACAGCGCGGTGGTGCTGGATACGGAGGCAGCGCGGCCTGCCTGGCACGGGCATGCCTGGCAGGACCTGGTGATCTATGAAGTGCATATCGAAGCGGGCGGCGGCTTCGCTGCGCTGGCTGCGCAGCTGCCGCTGCTGGCGGCGCTGGGCGTTACCGCCATCGAACTGATGCCGGTCGCGCAGTTTCCCGGGCAGCGCAACTGGGGCTACGACGGCGTGTTCCCGTATGCGCCGGCCCATGCCTACGGCGGGCCGGCAGCGCTGAGGACCTTCATCGAGGCGGCGCACGATGCAGGGCTGTCGGTGCTGCTGGATGTGGTCTACAACCACTTCGGACCGCAGGGCAACCACCTGCGCGACTACGCGCGCGGGTTCTTCCGTGACGATCGCAGCACGCCGTGGGGCGAGGCCATCGACTTCCGCCAGCCCTGGGTGCGGCGCTTCTTCATCGACAATGCGCTGATGTGGCTGCGCGACTATGGCGTCGACGGACTGCGCCTGGATGCTGTGCACGCCATTGACTATGACCGGTTCCTGCAGCAGCTGGCCGATGAGGTACGCGCTGCGGTGCCGCAGGCGCACCTGGTGCTGGAGAACGAACGCAACCAGGCGCGTTGGCTGCGCGGCGCCTATCAGGGGCAGTGGAACGACGACTTCCACAACGCGCTGCATGTGATGCTGACCGGCGAGCAGGAAGGCTATTACGCGGCCTATGCCGGGCGCGCCGAAGCACTCCTGGCGCGCTGCCTGGCCGAGGGATTCGCCTGGCAGGGCGAACCGGACCTGCGCGGCGATCCCCGCGGCGAACCCAGCGCCGACCTGTCGCCCGCGCGTTTTGTGGTATTCGCGCAGAACCATGACCAGGTGGGCAACCGCGCTTTCGGCGAGCGCCTGTCGATGCTGACCGATCCTGCGCCGCTGCGCGCGGCGCTGGCCCTGACCCTGCTGACGCCGATGATCCCGCTGCTGTTCATGGGCGAGCCGTGGCAGGTGCAATCGCCCTTCCTGTTCTTCACCGACTACGCGCCGCCGCTGGACGAGGCGGTGCGTGAAGGGCGTCGCCGTGAGTTCTCCGGTTTCAGTGTCTTTGCTGACGCCGCCGCGCGCGCGCGTATTCCGGACCCGAACGATGCGGCGACCCTGCAGGCGTCGTACACGCCGCCGCCCGGCGATGATCCCTGGTCGCAGCACTGGCTGCGCTGCACGGGTGAGTTCCTCGGCCTGCGCAGGCGCTATCTGCAGCCGGGCCTGCTGCAGGCGCGGTCGCTGGGCGCGCGCGTGCTGGGCCAGGGCGCGGTGCAGGCGGGCTGGCAGTTGCCATCGGGCCAGTGGTGGATCGCGATCAACGTGGGCCCTGTGCCGGTGGCGCATGCGGTGCCGGCCGGCGAGTGCGTCGTGGGGCCGGACGCGGCCGCGATGCTGCCGGCAGGCGGCGGTGCGCTTGCGCGCTGGATCGCCGCATGAATACGGATGCGGCGGTGCGGGAGGCGGCCCGTCGTGCGGGCCTGCTGGTCCGCTGGACCGACGTGGCCGGAGCAGAGCGCGAGGTTGCGCCGGACGTGCTGCGCGCCGTGCTGTCGGAGTTCGCGTGCGACGGTGCGCCGGTGGCCCACCCGTTGCTCACCGCCTGCTGTGGTCAGCTCCTGGCCATGCCTGAGGCAACGGGCGCGGCGTGCTGGGTGGACGAGCAGGGCGCAGCGTTGCCTGCACGTGCGGATGCGCAAGGGCGCTGGCGGGTTCCGGATCAGCCAGGCTATTGGCAGTGGCGCCAGGGCGGGCAGCAACAGGCGGTTGCGGTGGCACCGCAGCGTGCCTGGTGGCCGCAGGGCCTGCTGCGCGGTTGGGGTCTGTCGGCGCAGGTCTACAGCCTGCGCGCGCCCGGTGATGCCGGCATCGGTGACAGCGCCGGCTGTGCGCGGTGGCGCGAGCTGCTGCACCGTCACGGCGGCGATGCACTGGCGTTGAGTCCGCTGCACGCCGGCCTGCCACCGGGCCCGGGCTACAGTCCTTACTCGCCCAGCGACCGGCGCTGGCTCGATCCGCTGCAGGTGTCGCTGCCGCAGGTTTTGCCGGAGGCCGCCAGCAGCGTGTTGCGCGAGGACGAAGCACTGGCGATGGCCGTTGAAGCGGCTACCGCAGCACGCCGCATCGACTGGCCGCACTCGGCGACAGTGAAGTGGCGCTGGCTGCGCCAAGTGCGCCAATGGCTGCGGCAGCAGGCGCCGGCACAGTACGAACAGATGCAGACGTGGTGCGATGCGCAGGGCGAACCCCTGCTGCGGTATTGCCAGCACGCCGCCGACCGCTTCACTGGAAGCGCCGACGACCATGCGTTTGCGCAGTGGTTGGCGCGGCAAGGCTGGGCGCAGGTGCAGGCGGGACTGCGCAGCGACGGCGCGTCGATCGGACTGATCGCGGATCTGGCAGTGGGTTGCGCACCGCAGGGCGTCGAGGCCCGGACCGGCGGCGACCGTCTGCTGCAGGGCCTCGAGCTGGGCGCGCCGCCGGATGCGTTCAATCCGCTGGGCCAGGCCTGGGGTATCACCAGCTGGTCACCCTCTGCGTTGCAGCGCGAGGGGTTTGAACCGTTCATCCGCGTGTTGCGCGCCGTGATGGCGGGTCGCGGTGGATTGCGCATCGACCACATCCTCGGCCTGCAGCGGCTGTGGGTGCTGCCGCGTGGCGCGGGCGCCGGGCAGGGGGTGTACCTGCGCTATCCGTTCGATGATCTGATCAACCTGCTGGTGCTGGAATCGTGGCGCCATCGCTGCGTGCTGATTGGCGAAGACCTGGGCGTGGTTCCTCCGGGTATCCGCCAGCGACTGGCAGCCCGTGGCGTGCTGGGGCTGGAGGTGCTGCCGTTCGCCCGCAACGGTGAGCGCTTCCTGCCGGCGCCACGGTGGCGCCGCGATGCGGTGGCCATGCCCTCCACCCATGATCTGCCGCCGCTGGCCGGCTGGCTGCGTGGGCGCGACCTGCGCTGGCGTGCACGCCTGGGTGAGCTGACCGAGCTTCCCGCGGCGCTGCACGCGCGTGCCAGCGAGGTACAGGCGCTGTCCGCAGTCGCCCGGGGCGAGGGCGCGACGCTGGAAGCGCGTGCGCTGTCACTGGTGGCGCACGCACCTTCACGGCTGGCGCTGCTCCCGCTGGAAGATGCGCTGGGCAGCCGCGCGCAGGTGAACCTGCCGGGTACCGTCAGTGGTCACCCGAACTGGCGCCGACGCTTGCCGCTTGCGTGGGATCCGGACGCGGCCGATGCGCGCATTGCCCGGTTCAGCGCCACGCGACGCAAGGCGGGACGATGACCCGGTTGCGTGCCACCGCACGCCTGCAGCTGCATGCAGGCTTCAACTTCGAGGCCGCTGCGGCGCAGCTGCCGTACTACGCCGCGCTGGGCCTCAGCCACCTTTACCTGTCGCCGATCAGCGCTGCGATGCCAGGGTCCATGCATGGCTACGATGGCCTCGACCCGGCCCGCATCAATCCGGAACTGGGCGGCGAAGAAGCCTTCCAGCGGCTGGCGACAGCGGCGCGTGCGCATGGCATGGGCCTGATCCTGGACATCGTACCCAACCATCTTGCGGCATCCCCGCAGACGCCCTGGTGGAACGATGTGCTGCTGCACGGGTGCAGAAGTCCCCATGCAGGATGGTTCGACATTGACTGGGAGGCGCCGGGCTGCGAGGGCCGGCTCTGGCTGCCAGTGCTGGACCGGCCACTGCACGACGCCGTGCGCGATGGCGTGTTGCGCGTAGCAGTGGACGATGAGCGGCCGACGCTGCGTCATCACGGGCTGGCATTGCCGTTGTCTCCGCGCAGCCATCCGCTGGCACCCGCGCAGTGGCCGGCATGGGCGGAACGCTGCAACCGCAGCGTCGAACGGTTGCACACGCTGCTGCAGCGGCAGCACTACCGGCTGGCTTGGTGGCGCACGGCGGGCGATCAGGTGAACTACCGGCGCTTCTTCGACATCAACGAACTGGCCGCACTGCGGGTGGAGCGCGACGATGTGTTCGCGGCGGTGCATGCGCTGCCGTTGCGGCTGGTGCGTGAGGGGTGGGTTGACGGCCTGCGCATTGACCATGTGGATGGCCTGTCGTCACCCGGGCCGTACCTGCAACACCTGCGTGCGTCGCTCGACGCGGCCTGCGCGGCAGGCGGTCGCGACCCACAGGCAGTGAGCGTGCATGTGGAGAAGATACTGGCGGAGGACGAACAGCTGCGCGATGGCTGGGCCTGCGACGGCACGACGGGCTATGACTTCATGGACCAGGTTGGCGCCTGGCTGCATGATCCGGCTGCTGCACCCGCGCTCTCCCGCACCTGGCAAGCAGCGAGTGGCGACGCGCGCAGCTTTGACGACTTGCAGCAGGATGCCCGCAGCATGCTGCTGCGCACGTCGCTTCACACCGACTTCCAGCGACTGCTGCGCAGCGCGCAGCGGGTCCTGCAGCCCCGGCTGGCCGAAGCCGATATCGGAGCCGCTGCGCTTGCCCGTGCATTGGCCACGCTGCTGCGGCACTACCGTACCTACCGCCCCTATTCGCTGCAGGATGCGGGTGAACGGAAGGCCCTGGTGGACGCTGCCGTGGCAGCACGCGAGGCACTGGACGGTACGGCACACGCGGCACTGGATCTGCTGCTGCGGGCACTTCCCGGCGAGGCGGACGTCGAGCGCGCGCTGCGGGTGAGATTCGGGCAATTGGCCGCGCCGTTGAATGCCAAGTCGGTGGAGGACACAGCCTTCTATCGTTACTTCAGGCTGCTGTCGCGCAACGAAGTCGGAAGTGATCCGCAGCGGCTGGGCATGGAGGGACGCGAGCTGCTGGAACACGCAATGGGACGCCTGCAGCGCCATCCGCGGGCATTGCTTGCGCTGGCGACCCACGATCACAAGCGCGGGGCCGACAGCCGGGCGCGGCTGGCGGTTCTCAGCACCTGCACGGTCGAGTGGCGGGAGGCTGTGCGGCGCTGGAGCCGGATGTCGACCCGCGCGGGCGCGCCGATGCCGTTGCCGGGTGCCGAGGCCTATGCGCTGTGGCAGGCGCTCGTGGCCGCGTGGCCGATGCACGGTAACCCGGGCGCCGACTTCGCATCGAGGATGGTGCAATGGCTGACCAAGGCGTTGCGCGAGGGCAAACGGGTCAGCAGCTGGTCCGATCCCAACGTGGCGGTGGAGGAGGCCGCCGCGCAGTGGCTGCACGCGCTGCTGCATGGAGCGCCATTGCAGCCGGTGCGGGAGGCGCTGGCGACGTTCGTGGCGCGCATTGCGCCGGCCGGCGCCTGCAACGGCCTGGCGCAGCTGTGCCTGCAGCACTGCCTGCCCGGCGTGCCCGACCTCTACCAGGGCGGAGAAGGCTGGGACCTGAGCCTGGTGGACCCGGACAACCGGCGTGCCGTGGACTATCCAGTGCGGCAGGCGTGGCTGCGCGATACGCGCGGTTGGCCCGCCCTGCTGGAGGACTGGCGGGACGGTGGCATCAAGGCATTTCTGCTCAGGCGCTTGCTGGAGTGCCGCCGCAGGCACCCGCAGCTGTTCCTGCACGGCCAACTGCAGGCGCTGTCCGCACCGGCGCGTTCGCCCTGGCTGGCATTCGCGCGCAGGCATCAGGCGCAGGTGCTGCTGGTGATCGTGCGGCGTGGTTCGCCCACCGCCGTGCCCGGGCCCAGCCTGCACGCAGCACACGACGTCGGCACTGGCGTGATGCTGCACGGGCTGCCGACAGGCCGCATGCGCAACCTGCTGGACGGGCGCATCGAACATTTCAAGGCAACCGAGGACGCGGCACGGCTTCTGGCTGGCAGCCCGTTGGCGGTATGGATCAACGAGGAGACGGACAGGAATGGACAGCAGGGAACGACGGCAGCGGATTGAGGCATTGGCCCATCAGATATGGGAAGCGGAAGGGCGGCCGGACGACCAGCAGCAGCGGCATTGGCACATGGCCGAGCGCCTGGTGGAAGCCGAGATTGCCGCTGCGCGCGACGAGGAGGGAACCGATGGCCAGCCGTAAGTGGACGCAGACCTCGCGCGTGCGCGAAGGCCGGCCGTTCCCGCTGGGGGCGACCTGGGACGGCTTGGGTGTGAACTTCGCGCTGTACTCGCGGCACGCCACCCGGGTGGAACTCTGCCTGTTCGACGCGCGCAACCGTGAAGTCGAGCGTATCGCGCTGCCCGAGTACACCAACGAGATCTGGCACGGCTACCTGCCGGACGTGCGGCCCGGGCAGCGTTACGGCTACCGGGTGCACGGCCCGTATGCCCCGGAAGAGGGCCATCGCTTCAATCCCAACAAGCTGCTGCTGGACCCCTACGCCAAGCAGATCGTCGGCGAGCTGAAGTGGGCCCCACACCTGTTCGGCTACACCCTGGGTCACCGCGATGGCGATCTCAGTTTCGACCGCCGCGACAGCGCCGGTTACATGCCACGCTGTGCCGTGATCGATCCGGCTTTCAGCTGGGGCGCAGAGCGTGCACCTGCCACGCCCTGGGACCGGACCGTGATCTACGAAGCCCACGTGCGCGGACTGACCATGCAGCATCCCGACGTCCCGCAGGCCGAGCGCGGTACCTTCTCCGCGTTGCGGCACGATGCGGTGGTCGACCACCTCAGCCATCTGGGGGTGACCGCCATCGAGCTGCTGCCGGTGCATGCCTACGTGGATGACCAGCAGCTGCTCGAGCGCGGGCTGCGCAACTACTGGGGATACAACACCATCGGCTTCTTCGCGCCGCAGGCACGCTATCTGTCGCTGGGCACCGTGGCCGAGTTCAAGCAGATGGTCGCGCGCCTGCACAACGCGGGCATCGAGGTCATCCTGGACGTTGTGTACAACCACACGGCCGAAGGCAACGAGCTGGGCCCTACGCTGTCGTTCAAGGGCATCGACAACGCCAGCTACTACCGTTTGGCCGATGATCGCCGCTATTACATCAACGATACGGGTACCGGCAATACCTTCGACCTGACCAATGCCGGTGCGCTGCGCATGGTCATGGACTCCCTGCGCTACTGGGTGACCGAGATGCGGGTGGATGGGTTCCGCTTCGACCTGGCAACCATCCTCGGCCGCGAACGGCATGGCTTCGACGCCTCGGGCAGCTTCCTCGATGCGGTACGCCAGGACCCGATCCTGAGCCAGGTGAAACTGATTGCCGAGCCATGGGACATCGGCCCGGGCGGCTACCAGCTGGGCCAGTTTCCGCCGGGCTGGGCCGAGTGGAACGACCGCTTCCGCGACACGGTGCGCGCGCTGTGGCGTGGCGACGGCGGGCAGCTGGCGGAGTTTGCCACGCGCTTCACCGGCTCGGCCGACCTGTTCGAACACCACGGCAGGCGACCGTCGGCCAGCATCAATCTGGTGACCGCGCATGATGGATTCACCCTGCACGATCTGGTCAGCTACAACGATCGCCACAACGAGGCCAACGGCGAGGACAACCGTGACGGCCACTCACACAACCTTTCCAGCAACCACGGCGTGGAGGGAGACACCGATGATGCGGCGATCCTTTCGTTGCGTGCGCGGCAGATGCGCAACCTGCTGGCCACGCTGCTGCTGGCGCAGGGAACGCCGATGCTGCTGGCAGGCGATGAGTTCGGCCATTCGCAGCAGGGCAACAACAACGCCTACTGCCAGGACAATCCACTGAGCTGGATCGACTGGGAGCGCGCAGCATTGCCGGCTGCACAGGCGCAGGTGGCGTTCGTGCGGCGGGCGCTGTCGCTGCGCCGGCGCTACGGCCTGCTGCGCCGGAACCGGTTCCTGCGCGGCGAGTACGATGAGGCACTGGGCCTGCGCGATATCGACTGGCGGCATCCCGATGGTCGCGGCATGGAGGAAGCGGACTGGCATGACGCAGGGCTGCGTGCGCTGCTGATCGTGCTGGACGGTCGCAGCCCGGACAGTGGCCTGCGCGAGCCCGGGCGGCATGTCAGCCTGGCCCTGCTGTTGAACGCCGGGGAGCAGCCGCAGCGGTTCTGTGTGTCAGACGACGCCCTGTCGTTCCGGCGCGTACTCCTGCAGACCGACGAAACGCCGTTGGAGCCGGATGAGGAAGGCGCCTGGACGCTGCCGCCGCGCAGCCTGTGCGTGCTGGCGGCAAGCAGCAGCGCGTGATTGCACTGCTGCGCCACTACGGACCGCCGGGCATTGCCCGGCGTACCGGTAGCTACCCCATCAGATAGCGCAACACACCCGCCGAGACCACGCCGATCAGCACGGTCGGCAGCATCGACAGCCGCGTGGCGGCCAGCAGGGTGATGGCCAGTGCGGCCAAGTCGGCCGGCTTGTCGGCCACGAAGTCCGGGGCGATCACCGAGATCAGCACGCAGCCCGGCGCGGCTTCCATCACCGTCACTGCGCGTTTGCTCAGTGTGCGGTTGCGCAGCGCGAGGAAGCCGACGATGCGGGTCAGGTAGGTGGCGGCGGCCATCAGCACGATGGCCAGTACCGAGGTCCAGTGGATCAGGCCATCGAAGATCATGCTGCGTCCTCCGCCAGCAGCCAGGCCGCGGCCAGGCCGGCCAGTGCGCCGCTGGCCACGTACCACGCACCTGGCACCAGCAGGTAGGTAGCAGCGGCAACGACCAGGCTGACCAGCCACGGCCGCGCGGCCTTCATGCCCTGCCACATGCCGCGCAACAGGACCAGGAACACGGCGGGGAAGGCCATGTCGAAACCATAGGCGTGGATGTCGCCCAGCATCGGGCCAACGATCGCGCCCAGCGCGGTGCAGGCCACCCAGACCGTGTACAGGCCTGCCGATACGCCCAGGTAGTAGGCCAGGCTGAAGCCAAGCGCGCGTCGGCGCGCATCGGCCACGCCCATCGCCCAGCTTTCGTCGCACATGAAGAACAGCGCCGGCAGCACCCGGCGGCGCGGCAGGTGCTGCAGCAGCGGGGCCAGGCTGGCGCCCATCAGCAGGTGACGGCTGTTGACCAGCGCGGTGATGGCCACGATCAGTGCAATGTGCGGTGGCGAGGTCCACAGTTCGACGGCGGCGAACTCCGAGCCGCCAGCGAAGTTGAGGCCGGTCATCAGCGGCACTTCCAGTGCGCTCAGGCCTTTCTGGGCTGCCTGCGCGCCGAGCACCAGGGCGAAGGGAATGAAGCCGATCATCACCGGCACGGCGGCGCGCAGGCCGCGCAGGAATTCGGCACGCGGTGCGGTATCGCAGGTGTCAGGCAGGGGGAGGGTGGTACGGGCGTCCATCGAACGGCACAACAAGGTGGGGGTGGCCCATGCTAGCGGTCCAATCGCGAAATCGGGTTGCGTTGATACCACTTGATTCTGGATGATTGATATTTCATGCGGCCAGAAGTGGAAGAGGTGAAATTCCATGCAGTACCAGCTGGACAACCTCGATCGGCGCATCCTCGACGCCCTGCAGCGCGACGGCCGCCTGCAGAACCTGGAGCTGGCACGCCTGGTCGGGCTGTCGCCGTCGGCCTGCCTGCGCCGGGTGCGTCTGCTGGAGGAGGGCGGCTACATCGACCGCTATGTGGCCTTGTTGAACGAGGCCAAGGTGGGCCGTGGCTTCACGGTGTTCGTGCGGGTGTGGCTGCGCGGGCAGGACGAGGACACCACCAATCATTTCATCAACAGCATCAAGTCTTTCCCGGAAGTGCTTGAATGCCATCTGATGGCCGGTGACTGCGATTTCCTGTTGCGGGTGGCGGTGGCCGACCTGGATGCCTACCGGCAGTTCCAGATGCAGCACCTGAACCGGATTGCCGGGGTGCAGAACACCAAGACCGAGATTCCGATGCAGCGGATCAAGCAGACGACCCAGCTGCCGCTTTGAGGGATGGGGTTTGCGGCCGGGTTGCACCCGGCACCCGCGGGTAGTGCCGGCCGCTGGCCGGCAACCTCAGAAGCAACAGCCGAAGCAACAGCGTGCATTCCGTGGGACGGCGGGGTGGGTCCGGTTGCAGGGGACGCCGTAAACCCGTCCATGGGGGCTTGGCCGCGGCATCCATGCCGCGGACACCCCTGCACCCGGACCCACCCCGCCTTCGACAGATTTCCACGATCTGGTGGAACGGCATGAGCTGCTCTTGGTGGGTGTCGACCTTGGTCGACACGTCTGGGTCGGCACGGGGTCGGGTCCCGTTGCTGCGCAACGGGCTCTGACTCCGTGCGTAGATAGCGCGGTCTGTTCGATTCATTGATTCCTGATGGGCGACTGGGTTCACGTCGGCTGTAGGCAGCGGTCATCGCAATGACATGTGGCCTCGGTACGGTTTGAGCCCGCTTGCGGGTCGCGCGCGGGCCGGGGTTCCGGTGGTGGCGCGCGTCCATTGCAGCTGCTGTCGCTGCCGAGGGTCATGTGTTCTACGTCAGGGGGCTGAATGGACACCATGCGGTCAGAATCTGGAAGGTGGCCATCGCCGCATGGCTGCTGCTGTCCTTTGCCGCTGCCGCGCAGGACGCTGTTCATGCCTACGACATCCCTGCGCAGCCGCTGGAACAGGCGGTCGAGCGCTTCAGCGTCATCAGTGGGTGGTCAGTGATGTACCCGGGTGACCTGGCCGCCGGCCGCAGCAGCCATGCGCTGCGCGGCAGCCTGGCGCCGCTGCCTGCCTTGCAGGTGCTGTTGCAGGACTCCGGTATCGAGGCCGAGGTGATCGGCGAGCAGCGCGTGGTGCTGCGCCGGGGCGCGCCCTCGGCCGCTGAATCGGGTGTTGGCGCCGAACTTCCCGAGGCCGAGCGTCGGCGTCGCTACGGTGGCCTGCAGCAGCGGTTGCGTGCGGCGTTCTGTGACGACCCGGAGATCGCGCCCGGCCGCTATGCCGCGACGCTGCGCTTCCGCATCGACGGCGCGGGCCAGGTGAGCGAGCCCGAGCTGCTGTCAGGCAGTGGCAGCGCCCGCCGCGATGCGCGCCTGCTGCAGGCACTGCAGGGCTTGGTGCTGGCGCCCGATGCCGCTGCGCTGCCGCAGCCGGTGACGCTGCAGATCCGTCCTTCCGGCACCGACCACGACTGTGGCCGGCGCGCGCCCCTTCCATGACTTCAAGGATTCGAACATGAGCAACGGTACGGCTGGGGCAATTGACCTGATGGACCACCTTCTGGGTGCCTACGATGAGCTGAAGCGCCGGCTGGTGCGCAAGCTGGGCTCGGAGGAGCTGGCCGGCGACGCGCTGCAGGACACGTGGATGCGCCTGAGCGCGCGGCGTGACCGCCTGGATGCCGTGCAGAACCCCGCGGCCTACCTGCTGCGCATGGCAATGAATACCGTGATCGACCGCCAGCGTGCAGACCACCGCCTGCTGAGCCTGGAGGAGGTGGATACGCTGATGGACATGGCCGACCCTGCACCCGGCCCGGCGCAGGCGGCCGAACTGGACTTCGCGCTGGAAGACATGGTCGGCCTGCTGCAGCGCATGCCCGAGCGCCGTCGCCGCATCCTGCTGGCGATCCGCGTCGATGGCCTGCAGCAGCGCGACGTGGCCGATCGCCTCGGTGTGTCGCTGCGGCTGGTGCAGCGTGAGCTGAAGGCGGCCCAGGACTACCTGGCCGAGCGCAGCGGGCAGGGGCGCCAGGTGCGGTTCTGAACGGCGGCATCCGTCTACACTTTGACGCCGAGCAGAACCCCGCAGCGTGCGGGTCCGGCATGAGCCCCCATGGATCCTGACGATCGCCCGCAACGCCCGCTGGATGCCGTCGAGCGTCAGGCGCACGCGTGGGTGGTGCGGCTGACCTCGGGCGAGGCGACCGCCGCCGACGGGCGCAGGTTCCGTGCGTGGTGCGAGTCGGATCCGCGTCATCGTGAGGCGTTCGGCCGTGCGCGCCGGCAATGGGAGCAGGTACGGCTGGCCGGCGAGCAGCTGCCCGCCGCCGCGCGCCAACCGGTGGCGCCGACACCGGCCCAGCGCTGGAGCCGGCGCGCCTTCCTGGGCGCGGCGATTGCCGCCCCGGCCAGCCTGGTGGTGGTGGCGGCAATCCGCCCGCCGCTGGGGCTGTGGCCTTCGGTGACGGCGATGACGGCTGATTTCCACACCGGCACCGGTGAACGTCTGCAGATCGCACCCTTGCCACAGCTGAAGATCGAACTGGATACGCAGAGCAGCCTGCGCCGCCGCGCCGACGCGCAGGGCGAAGGCTTCGAGCTGGTGCAGGGCCAGGCCGCGATCGAGACCCTGGCCGGCCTGCGCCTGGCGTTGTTCGCGGGCCCGGGTTGCGTGATTGCCGATGAAGGCGCAGTGCGCCTGGATGTGCGCAACACCCACGGCCAGGTACGGGTGACCTGCCTGCAGGGCAGCGCCCGCATCGAGCATCCGCAGGGCCGGCTGCAGCTGCAGGCGGGTCAGCAGACCCAGTACGACGAGCGCCTCAGTGGCGTGGTGGCCGAAGCCGTGGCTTCTGAAGTGAGCGCCTGGACCGAAGGCATGCTGGTGTTCCGCCGCGCACCGCTGCGCGAGGTGGTGGACGAGATCAACCGTTATCGTCGTGGCAAGGTTCTGTTGGGTGAATCGGCGTTGGCGCGCGCGCCGGTCAGCGGTCGCTTCCGTATTGATGATCCAGACGCGGCACTGGAGCAGCTGCGACTGACGATGTCGCTGGATCTGCGTCGCTTTCCGGGTGGCATTGCCGTCCTTGGATAGATGAAGACGCTGGCCCTGTGCGCCGCGCAGGGCTGTTGCAAGCGAGGAGAGGCCAAGGATGCGCAACGAGACCATCGGTGTGCTGGATCTGCGTCGCAATCTGTCGGCGCTGCTGGAAACCACGCAGCGACGGCCATTGATGGTGCATCGCTATGGCTCACCTTGGGTGTGCGTGGTGTCCGATGCGCAGTGGCAGCAACAGGCGGTGCTGCTGGACTTTGATCCGCAGTCGCACCCGCTGGCGATGCTGCTGCGCCTGCAGCAGCAGTCGCTTCCGCTGCCTGAAGCCGGTGCGTTGCCGCCCGCGGCGGTTGCACGCGCACTGCTGTTGATGGACGTGCATCGCATTGAGGATCTCGCACAGCTGCACGACCAGGTGCTTCACCATCGCCTCTGGCATTGGTTCGTAGCAGGCACCCATGGTGTGATGGACGGCTGGCAGCTGCCGGCGCTGCGCGTTGCGATGGCGTCATGGTTCGACGACGTGGACATGTCCAATGCGCTGGCAACATTCGCCGCGCGCAGCGACGTGGCGATACTGGCACGCCGTTGTGGAGGCGAAGCACCGCGGCTGGAACGCGAAGCCTGCAGGCAGATGACGCTGCGATGACGTTGTCGATGAAGCGCCACGCAGTGCACAGAGCTGCATTCGCGCTGTCGCTTCACCTGCCTTGCTGACGTCTTCTCCAGAGTACGACGCACCACGCGTCGTGGAGCACGGGCGGCGCCGATGGCAGACAGTCGCAGGATCAGCATGCTGGAGCTGGATCGTCACCTGAGCCAGTCACTGGAGCAGGCACGGCATGCACCATTGAACGTGCAGCGCTATGGGCGCTCGTGGGTCTGGGTGCTGTCCAGCGATGCCTGGGCGGATGCGGCGCGCTGGGCGGCACTGGATGGTAGTGCGCACCCACTGGCGGCGCTGCGAAAAGCCCTCGACCTGCAGCTGCGGCCCTGGCCCGAGGCGGCGATGAGCCCGCTACCGCTTGATGCAGGCGATGCGCGGCTGCTGCAGCGCGCGGCTCTGCTGGTGGTCGTGCGCGGTCTGAACAGTGCCCAGCGCGTGTACGACGACCTGCGCTATCACCAGGCCTATCGGATGTTCATCGGCCTCGATCATGGAACGGCATGGTCGCCGATGCAGTGCGTGCGCCTGCTGCAGGCCTGCGCGCACCCGTTGCTGCGCGGCTGCATCGACGATGCGCTGGCCAGCGTGCCGCAGCACCTGTTCGAGTCTGCATGTGCCCCGGCTGCACGTATTGCGCCTGCACAGGGACACGCGCAGCGGATTTCCAGCGGATGTTTATCGTACTGACACATGCACCGCTGACCATGGCGCAGCGGTCTCTTCCAGGATGACGAGGGCGGAACAATGGCAAGGCAGGTTCGTGGTCGCAGGGCTCGGCAGCAGGGTTTCAGCCTGATCGAGATCATGGTGGTGGTGGTGATCATCGGCATCCTCGCCGCATTGATCGTGCCGCGGTTGATGGATCGCCCCGACCAGGCGCGCGTAGCGGCGGCGCGCCAGGACATCGCTGCATTGATGCAGGCGTTGAAACTGTTCAAGCTGGACAACGGGCGCTATCCCAGTGCCGAGCAGGGGCTGCAGGCGCTGGTGAAGCCACCGCAGGGCGGTGGCGCGATGCCGGTCACGCCCTATCTGGATCGCCTGCCCAATGATCCATGGGGCCATCCGTACCAGTACCAGATTCCCGGAACCCATGGCGACATCGATGTGTTCTCGCTGGGCGCGGACAGCAAGCCCGGTGGCGACGCCGGGAATGCGGACATCGGTTCCTGGCAGCTGTGAGGCAGGCCGATGTCAGCCCGGATGCGTTCTGTTTCGAGTGTCCGCCAACGTGGCATGGCGGTGATCGTCGCCCTGCTGGTGGTGGCACTGGTGGCGGTGATTGCCACCGCACTGCTGACCCGGCAGTCGGCCCAGCTGCGTGCGCTGCGTGGCGACCAGCTGCGCGTACAGGTACGCATGGCGGTGGACGCAACGCTGGAGCGTGCGGCACAGCAGCTGCGTGAGGATGTAAAGGAACAGCTGACCACGGTGCGCAGCGGGCGCTGGGCGCGCCCATTGGAGCTGCAGACGCCGTTGCCGGTGCAACTGCAGCTGGTCGATGCCCAGTCGATGTTCAACCTGCGCAACCTTCTTGCGCATGGCAGGCCGGACCCCGAGGCGCGGCGCGCGTTCATCGCGTTGTGTGCCGGGCAGGGGCTGGGCCAGGGCGCCTGCGCATCCGCCGCCGACCACATCCAGGCGCGCCTGCGCGATGGCGACATGCAGGCGCAGGCGCCGCTGCCGCGCGAATCACTGATCGAACAGGCGTTGCCTGGCGCCGATCCGGTGGCGTTGCGGGCGCTGGCGCGGCGCACCGTGGTGTTGCCGGCGCAGACCCTGGTCAACGCCAACACCAGCGACCTGCGGGTCCTGCAGGCGGTGACGCCTGCGGTCGAGCCGGCACGGCTGCAGACGCTGCTCGGTGAGCGCGATGCTGGCCATTGGCTGCTCAATCGCGGCGACATCGCCAACCGACTCCAACTGAGCAACGAACAGATGGCCGTGCTTCCCCTGGGCATCCATAGCGAATGGTTCCTGGCCGTCGGCCGGGTGCAGGCTGACGGCAGCTCGGTCGACTTTCGCGCGCTGCTGTGGCGCGAGTACCGCGACGATGGGGTGCGTGTGCAACGGGTGTGGACGAGGATCGGCGCATGAACGTGCAGCTTCGGGTGCGCCTGCCGGCGCTGGATCACCTGCGCGCCGACAGCGCGGTGGACTGGGCGCAGCTGCACAAGGGCGATGTACTGGCTCACGGTCGCGACACGCTGGCGGCGCTAGGCCTGCGGCATCCGCAGGCCGCGGTGCATGCCTGCCTCGATCCGAACGACCTGATCCTGCTGGAGCTGCAGCTGCCGCCATTGTCCGGGCGCCGCCTGCAGTCGGCGCTGCAGGGTGAGGTGGAGGCGATGCTGCTGGATGACCTGCAGGAGGTGGCGCTGGCCCACGGTGCGCAGGCAGCAGACGGCACGGTTCCGGTGGCCTGGCTTGGCCAGCAGGCGATCGCGCAGGCGCAGCAGCTGCTGGCCTCGTGTGCGCTGCAGCTGCAGGCGCTGTATCCGACGCCACTGCTGCTGCCCTGGCAGGACGCCCATGCCACGCTGCAGGTCAGCGGCGAGCACCTGCTGGTACGCAGCGGGCGCGATCGGGGTTTCGTTCAATGGCATGGCGGACGTGATGCCTGTGCGGTGATGCAGGCGCTGGCCGTGCGCCTGCAACAGGCCGGCGTGCAGGCCGTGCAGTGGATCGATAGTGTGCCGCCGACGTGGCCGGACAGCCTGCCGGCCACCGCCGTCACGCATGAACGGCAGACCTCTGGCCCCTTGCCAGGCTGGTCATTGCCGCTGCCCGGCGCAGGCCGGCAAGCACCGCGGCTGGCGATCGGCCTGGCACTGGCAGCAGTGCTGCTGGCTGCACTCGGCCTGCAGCTGCAGGTCTCGCGTTGGCGGATCGAGGGCGAGGCCCTGCAACAGGACATGGCGCGCCAGTTCAGCGCGCGCTTCCCGGAGATCACCGATGTGGTGGACCCGGTGTTGCAGGCAAGGCGAGCACTTGCGGTGCCGCTGCCGGCGCCGCCGTTGCCGGCGCTGCAGCGTCAGGTTGCCAGCACGCTGCAGGCTGTTCCGGAGCTGGCCGGGCAAGTGCGCAGCCTGCATTACCAACCCGGGCAGCTGGACATGGAGCTGGATGCCGATGCCCAGGCATTGGCCGACGATCCGCAGCGGCTTGAGCACTGGCAGCAAGCAGTTCAGGCACAGGGCCTGCAGCTGGCGCGCGAAGCCGGTGGACACCTGCGAGTGAGCGGAGCTGGGCAGTGACGACCCGCACCCTACGGCTGGGCGAGGGGCTGGTGGGCCTGCAGCAGCGCTGGCAACGCCTGCCACCGCGCGACCGGCTGATGCTGTGGGTGATGGTGGTGGCGCTGCTGGTGGCGGGCCTGTGGTCGTTGTGGCTGGAGCCACTGCTGAAGCAGCGCACGTATTGGCAGGCCGAGCTGCCGCGGCTGCAGGCGCAGTCCCGCGCACTGGCACCGCTGCTGCGCGCCCGTGAGCGCCAGCAGCTGGCGCAGGGCCAGCACCCGACACTGGCCGGGCTGCGCGATGGCATCAAGGCCGCCGGCCTTGCCGCCGGCCTGCATATCGAAGCGCGAGACGGGCGCTGGCACCTGCAGGTGCAGGCGGTGCCCGCGGATGCGCTATGGAACTGGCTGCTGCCGCTACTGGCCGACCCGGCCATCGAGCTGCAGCAGCTGCAACTGACACGCACAGGGGATGCGAACATGCCGGCGGCACGGATTTCCGGAAACATCGTGATGGTGGCCACCGCGGGTGCCCATCCATGAGGGCGATGCGCAGCCTTGCCTGCAGTACCGCACTGGCCCTGATCGTGTGCATGGCCCACGCACCGGCGCTGGTACTGGCGCAGGACGCCCGTGATGAGCCGGTGCAGTTGAACCTGGTCGACACCGATATCGGTGGCGTACTGCGCATGGCAGCGCGCTTCACCGGGCGCCAGTTCCTGGTCGATCCACGGGTGACCGGCAAGATGACAGTGGTTTCCGATGGCCCGGTCAGCCGTACCCAGGCTTACCAGTTGCTGCTCGGCGCACTGCGCATGCGCGGCTTCGCCGTGGTCGAGAACGGCGGCGTCAGCCGGGTGGTGCCGCAGGCCGATGCCAAGCTGCTCGGTGGCCGCGTTGGCAGCGGCGGTGCGGGGGGGGAGGTCGCCACGCGCACCTTCGCGCTGCGCTACGAGAACGCGGCCGCGCTGGTGGCGGTGCTGCGGCCGATGATCAGCCCGGACAATCCGATCACTGCCAATCCGGGCAACAACACGCTGGTGATCACCGACTATGCCGACAACCTGGAGCGCATCGCGCGTGTGATCGCCAGCGTGGATACACCGGCCGGCATGGACACCGATGTGGTGAAGCTGCAGCAGGGCATTGCCGTTGACGTCGCGGCGATGGTCGCGCCGCTGCTGGATGCGCAGGGCGCCGAGCCCACCCAGAAGGTGGTGGTGATGGCCGACCCGCGCAGCAACAGCGTGCTGCTGCGCTCCAGCAGTCCCGGACGCACCCGTCTGGCGCGGCAGCTGGTGGAGAAGCTGGACCGCGCCCAGGACGAGTCCGGCAACCTGCATGTGGTCTACCTGCGCAATGCCCAGGCCAACCAGCTCGCGGGTGTGCTGCGAGGCGTGGTGGCCGGGCAGAGCGATGCACCGGCGATGGGCAGCAACGAAGGCATCACACCACTGCCCGGCGACGCCAGCCGCTCCACCCCCGCGCAGCCGTCGCAGCCGCAGCAGGCCAAGCCCGGAGGCAATGCGCTGGAATCGCAGCGCCTGGACCCGAGCCGCCGTGACCCGATCGATGCAGGAAGCACCGGCTTCAGCCAGAACGGCATCTCGGTACAGGCGGACGTGGCCACCAACACGCTGCTGATCTCCGCCCCCGAGCCGGTGTACCGCAACCTGCGCCGGGTGATCGACCAGCTCGACCAGCGCCGTGCACAGGTGCTGGTGGAAAGCCTGATCGTGGAGGTCAACCAGACCGACGCGGCCGAACTGGGCGTGCAGTGGATGCTGGGCAATGGCCGCACCTTCGGCGGCACCCACTTCGGCGGCACCACCGGTGGCAGCGGGTTGAACACCAACGCACGCACCACCCTGGACGTGCTGCCCAAGGATGGCCTGAAGATCGGTGTGATCGACGGCACCATCAACCTGCCCGGCGTCGGCCAGATCCTCAACATGAAGGCGTTGGCCAACGCGCTGCAGAGCAAGGGCGGTGCCAACATCCTGTCCACGCCGAACCTGATGACGCTGGACAACGAAGCGGCCAGCATCATGGTCGGCCAGACCGTGCCGTTCGTCAGTGGCCGCTACGTGACCGACGGCGGCGGCGGCAGCAACAACCCGTTCCAGACCATCGTGCGCGAGGACGTCGGCCTGAAGCTGCGGGTGCGCCCGCAGATCTCCGAGGGCGGCACGGTGAAGCTGGACATCTACCAGGAAGTCAGCAGCATCGACGCGCAGAGCGCGAACAGCACGGCCGGCATCATCACCAACAAGCGCGCCCTGGATACCAGCGTGCTGCTGGACGATGGCCAGATCATGGTGCTGGGTGGCCTGCTGGAAGACAGCGTCAGCCATGGCCGTGATGCGGTGCCGGGGCTGGGAAAGATCCCGGTCCTGGGCGCCTTGTTCCGCAGCGACACGCGCAAGCGCGCCAAGACCAACCTGATGGTGTTCCTGCGCCCGCACGTGGTGCGTGACCCGGCCGCCGGCCAGCGCCTGACCCGCGACCGCTACGACTACATGCGCAACGCGCAGGCGGGCGCGCAGCCGGCACAGAGCTGGGCCTTGCCGGCGCTGTCGGCACCGCAGCTGCCACCGCAGGACCTGTCTGTACTCGGCCAGGGCAATGCACGCGATGACCAGGGCCAGCCGCTGCAGAGCAGCAGCCTGGCGGCGCTGTACCCGTCCGGTGACGGCGACGCGCAGCTGGTGCAGTTCGCGCAGGGGCTGGACCCGGCGCGTGCCAGCCAGGGCGTGGCGCAGGTGCGTGCACTGGGCCTGCAGGCCTATGCCGAAGCGACGCCCGGCGAGAGCGGGCAACGCCTGCGCGTGAGATTGCCGCGCGATCCGGCGACGCTGGACCCTGCGCTGCAGCAGCTGCGCGGGCTGGGCTACACGCCGGAACTGGTGATCGGGCCGTGAGCGCCGCCACAGCTCTGCCGTACGCCTGGGTGCGCAGCCATGGCGTGATGCTGTCCGAAGTTGGTGGCGAGCCCGTGTTGCTGGGCACCGCCGAAACTGCGGCGTGGGCCGTGGCCGAACTGCGCCGTCGGCATGGCCCGCTGCCGTTCCAGGCGCTGGATGCTGCGACGTGGCAACAGCGGTTGAGTGAGCAGTACCGTGACGGCGGCGATGCCGCTGCCGTAGTGGGTGCCGCCGAAAGCGAAGTCGATCTGGACCGGCTGATGCAGGACATGCCGGAGGTCACCGATCTGCTGGATGCTCAGGACGATGCGCCGGTGATCCGCATGATCAACGCGCTGCTGGCACAGGCCGCACGCGATGGCGCCAGCGATCTGCATATCGAACCGTTCGAGACTCATTCGGTGGTGCGCTACCGCGTGGACGGCACGCTGCGCGACATGGTGAAGCCACGGCGCGCACTGCATGCGGCGCTGGTATCACGCATCAAGATCATGGCGCACCTGGATATTGCCGAGAAGCGCCTGCCGCAGGACGGGCGCATCGCCATCCGCGTGGGCGGGCGGCCGCTGGATATCCGTGTCTCCACGGTGCCGACCGGTCATGGCGAGCGTGCTGTGCTGCGCCTGTTGGAAAAGGATGCCGGTCGCCTGCAGCTGCAGCGCCTCGGCATGGCCGATGACACGCTGGCCACGTTCACCGGGTTGATCCGTCAGCCGCACGGCATCGTGCTGGTCACCGGGCCGACCGGCAGCGGCAAGACCACGTCGCTGTACGCCGCACTGGGCCAGCTCGACAGCAGCACCAGCAACATCCTCACTGTGGAAGACCCGGTGGAGTACGACTTCGCCGGCATCGGCCAGATCCAGGTCACCGCGCGCATCGGCATGAGCTTTGGCACCGCGCTGCGTGCGATCCTGCGCCAGGATCCGGACACCATCATGATCGGTGAGATCCGCGACCTGGAGACCGCGCAGATTGCGGTGCAGTCGTCGCTGACCGGGCATGGCGTGCTGGCCTCGCTGCACACCAACGATGCGATCTCGGCGGTGACCCGCCTGGCTGACATGGGCGTGGAGCCCTTCCTGCTGGCCTCGTCGCTGCGCGGCGTGCTGGCGCAGCGGTTGGTGCGGCGGCTGTGCACGCAGTGCCGTCGTGCCGAGGTGGACGGCGAGGGTCGCACCGTATGGCGCGCGGTGGGCTGCGCGGCCTGCGCCAACAGCGGCTATCGGGGGCGAACCGGCATCCATGAACTATTCGTGGTCGACGACCGCGTGCGCGCATTGATCCATGAAGGGCAGGGCGAGCCTGCGCTGCGCGAGGCGGCCCGGCGGGCCGGCATGCGGACCCTGCGGCAGGATGGCCAGCGCTGGGTCGACAGCGGGGTAACCACGCTGGAAGAGATCCTGCGCGTCACCGGCGACGATTGAGGCCTGCATGGCACTGTTCGACTACCAGGCTGCCAACGCGCAGGGCCGCATCGAAAAGGGCCAGTTGGATGCCGACAGCCCGCGCGGTGCTCGCCAGCTGCTGCGCGGGCGCGGGCTGACCCCTGTGCAGGTGAGTGCGGCGCGCAGTGCCGGCAGTGGCTGGGGCGCTCGCCGGTTGTCCGCCAGCGAGTTGGCCTGGGCTACGCGCCAGCTGGCCAGCCTGTTGGCGGCCAGCCTGCCGCTGGAAGGCGCATTGAGTGCGGTGATCGAGCAGGCCGAACGCCCGCACGTGGCCCAGGCGCTTACCGCCGTGCGCGCCGACGTGCGTGCCGGCCAGCGCCTGACCGTTGCGCTGGCCGCGCGGCCGCGCGATTTCCCGCCGATCTATCGGGCGCTGGTGGGCGCAGGTGAAGACTCCGGTGACCTGGCGCGGGTGATGGAGCGCCTTGCCGACTACATCGAAGAACGCAACGCGCTGCAGGCCAAGGTACTGACCGCCTTCATCTACCCAGCAGCGATCAGCCTGGTATCGGTGGCGATCGTGATCTTCCTGCTCAGCTACGTGGTGCCGCAGGTGGTGACCGCGTTCGTGCAGGCGCGGCAGACACTACCGATGCTCACGCAGATGATGCTGGGCGCCAGCGCGTTCGTGCGCAGCTGGGGCGTGTGGGTAGGGCTCGGCATCGCTGCGCTGGTGGTGGCCTGGCGGTTGGCCCTGCGCAGGCCCGAGCTGCGCCTGCGCTGGGACGCGATGCTCATGCGGGTGCCGATGGTCGGGCGATTCGTGCTGGGTGTGAACAGTGCGCGCTTCGCCTCGACGCTGGCGATCCTGCTGGATGCCGGCGTGCCGCTGCTGCGTGCACTGGAGGCGGCGCGGCAGACCCTGGGCAATGCGCTGCTGGCGCGCTGTGCCGACGATGTGTCCGCGCGCGTGCGCGAAGGTGCTGCGCTTGGTGCTGCGTTGAAGGTACAGAAGGTGTATCCGCCGATCCTGGTGCATCTGGTGGCAAGTGGCGAGAAGACCGGTTCGCTGGCGCCGCTGCTGGATCGCGCCGCGCAGACCATCTCGCGCGAGATCGAACGTCGCGCGATGGCACTGACTGCGTTGCTGGAGCCGGCCATGATCCTGGTGATGGGCGGCGTGGTGCTGACGATCGTGCTGGCGGTACTGATGCCGATCATGGAAATGAACCAGTTGGTGCAGTGATGCGCAACGCGCATCACAGGTAGAGTCGACTGTTAGTCGACCAGCGCGGAGATCGAGTGCATTCAGATCGTTTCCGCGTGCGAAAAGCAGTCGACTAACAGTCGACTCTACCCAGTCGATCCCATCGGGTCGATTCAATTCAGTCGATTCAATTCAGTTGATTCAATTCAGTCGATCGGGCGGCGTCGTTGGAATGTGGCATGGGTCGATTCTCCACACAATCCTCCACACCTTTTTTCGATCTTCCACAGGTTTCTTAAGCGGCGTGTCATCGGCGCGGACCAGCATGGACACGTCGCCGCAGAGTGGGCTGGGAGGCCCTCGGCGGCAGCAGGCGTGTAGTGACCGTTCCTCCCTTGGCGTTTCCCTTCGCAGTAAACCCTTCAGGAGAAGATCATGATCAAGTACAAGACCCTGGCCGCGCTGGTTGCCACCGCGCTGCTCGCTACCGTTGGCGCCGCCTCCGCGCAGACCGTTACCGGCGGCGGCGCTTCGCTGCCGGCCGACCTCTACAAGGGTTCGTCCGACAGCATCCTGCCAGCGAACTTCACCTACGCCGTGACCGGTTCGGGCACCGGCAAGAAGGCCTTCCTGGAAAACAACTCGCTGCTGTTCTCGACCACCGGCACCGTGCACTTCGCCGGCAGCGATTCGGTGCTGAGCAGCACCGAGCTGAGCACCTACACCACCAACTTCAACCAGCCGACCAACGCCAACCGCTACGGCGCGCTGATCCAGGTGCCGTCGGTGGCCACGTCGGTCACCATTCCGTTCAACAAGGCCGGTTCGGCGGTGGACCTGAGCGTGGCGCAGATCTGCGGCGTGTTCTCGGGTGCGATCAGCGACTGGTCGACCATCGATGCCAACCGCAGCGGCCCGATCCAGGTGGTGTACCGCCCGGAAAGCAGCGGCACCAGCGAAATGTTCAGCCGCTTCCTGACTGCGGCCTGTGCGGCTGAGAACGCTGGTACCTCGAACCTGGTGGGTGGCAAGTTCGCCATCAAGTCGACCTTCGCCGACCTGTACAAGCGCGATGCCAACGGCAACCTGCCGGCGTTCCTGGTGGCCGCGCCGGCCACCGGTGGCACCTCGCTGTACAACGCTGTCTACGCTGCTGAAGGCCGTATCGGTTACGTTGGCCCGGACGTGATCCCGAGCGTGACCGACGCGACCAAGGTCGCCAAGGTCAAGGGCTTCTCGCCGGATCAGGTGAGTGTGCAGGCGACCCTGGACACCGTCGCTCCGCCGACCGGTACCGCTGCCGAGGACCCCGCCAACTGGGTGCCGGTGTTCGGCAACCCGTCGGCCGGCTATCCGATCGCCGGCTACACCAACCTGGTGATCGGCCAGTGCTACAAGGATTCGAGCGTCGCCACCAGCCTGCGCGGCTTCCTGGCCCGCCACTATCCGGCGACCTACACCGTCGCGTATGAGAAGTCGATCACCGACCACGGCTTCATCCCGCTGACCAAGGCCTGGCGCGATGCGATCCGCAACCGTTTCGTGCTGGCCAGCAGCACTGCCGGCCTGAACAATCCCAGCACCTGCGCCGGCATCGGTCGTCCGCTGTAATCCGCAGCACGGGTTGAATCCTGCTTGACCCGACGCCGGCCCCTGGGCCGGCGTCGCCATTTCCGCGACGGTGCGGCCGCCGCAGTGTTTCGCTGTCGGCTTCGTGTCACGTGAACCGTCTATCAGTGGCAGGGCATGCGTTGCGCGTGCCTCCCCGATCGTCGCCGCAGCCGCGGCCCACCAGGTTGATGAGGTTCCGATGTCGCACCCGCTCCCGTCCGCTGTTCATCCGGCCGCGCCGATGCGCCGCAATCATCCGATGGCGTGGGCCATCGCGGTCGCCTTGGGCAGCATGGTGGCCCCGGTCAGCCAGGCGCAGCAGGCGTTCAGCCCGGGCTGGTTCGCCGAGCGGGGCGCGGCCCAGGGCAGCGCGGCACAGAGCGGCCGGATGCCCAACGGGGTGCCGATCCAGTTCCAGTTGCCGGCCCAGCAGCAGGATGCAGCACGGCAGAAGCTGCAGCAGTCGATCGACAACCTCGGTACGGCTGCGCAGGCGATTGCCCTGCAGCAGCGCCTGCAGGAACAGGCGCGGCAGGCGCGCCGCGAGGCTGGCTTCATCGTTGCTGATGGCCTGGGTAAGGATGGCCTGAGCGTCGACCAGAACCCGCTGACCCGCGGCTGGCTCAATGCGCGCGACGCGATCCAGTCGCAGGGCAGCGACGGGCGGGTGCAGGTTACGGTCGAGCAGACCGCGGACAAGGCGATCCTGAACTGGGAGACGTTCAATATCGGCGGCAACACCACGCTGAACTTCCTGCAGAACCCTGACTGGGCAGTCCTGAACCGCGTCAATGATCCGCAGGCGCGGCCCAGCCATATCCTGGGCCAGCTGAAGGCCAATGGCACGGTGTTCGTGGCCAACCGCAACGGGGTGGTGTTCGGCAACAACAGCCAGGTCAATGTACGCAATCTGCTGGCGGCTGCAGCACGGATCAGCGATGCGCAGTTCCGTGACAACGGCCTGTACAGCCCCGACGCCAGCAGCAGCGCGCTCAGCGATGCATTTGGCAAGGTGATGGTGGAGCAGGGTGCCCGCATCGCGACCCATGAGCCGACCAGCGCGACGCGCGGCGGTGGCTACGTGCTGCTGGCCGGGCACAGCGTGGAGAATGCTGGCCATATCGAGGCGCGCAAGGGCCAGGTGCAACTCGCTGCCGGTGACAGTTTCGTGATCCGGCGCGGCGTGGGTACGGCGACCAATACCAGCTCCACCACCCGCGGCAATGAAATCGCGCCGCGCTTCGTCGCTGGCAGCACGGCGGGCAGCGTGCGCAACACCGGTCTGCTACGCGCCCGCGAGGGTGACGTGACCCTGGCCGGGCGCAACGTCGAGCAGGCCGGTGTGGCCGTGGCCAGCACCACGCTGGCGCAGCGCGGCACCGTGCATCTTCTGGCTTCGACCAGTGATGCCGGCAGCAGCGTCACGCTTGCCGATGGAGCCACCACGGCGGTGCTGGTCGAGGACGATGGCAAGGCCACGGTGCTGGATACGAAGCGCAACAGCCTCATCAAGGAGTCGGCAGAGCAGGACGCGATCCGCGCCGGCGCGCGCTCGGCAACCTTCGACAATCTGTCCCAGCACAATGATCGCCGGGACCAGTCGCGGGTGGAGATCGTCTCGGGTGGCAACATCCATTTCAGTGCGGATTCGCTGACGGTTGCCACGGGCGGCCAGATCATCGCCGACGCGGCAGCCCGCAGCTACGTAGACGACGCGGCACGCGTGGATGTTTCCGGCGCAGTGGGCGTACAGGTGTCGATGGAAAGCAACAATGTCCAGGTCAAGGTGCAGGGCAACGAACTGCGCGATGCCCTGGACAACCGCGACAGCGGCAAGCTGACCAGCAGCGAGGTCTGGGTCGACCGCCGCAGGCTGGTCCACGTTCCGGCCGGTACCGGGGGCTACGCGGGTGAGCGCTGGTACGCGGCGGGTGGCCTGCTGGAAGTGGGCGGCTACCTTGACAATCAGGGGCACTCGATCGGCGAATGGGCCGCGCAGGGAGGCACCGTCCTGCTGGGCGGCAGGGAAGTGATCACGCATGGCGGCTCACGCATCAACCTTGCCGGTGGCAGCCTGGATGTGCAGAGCGGCGTGATCCGGCAGAGCTGGGTGCGCGGCGTCGATGGCCAGGTCTACCGCCTTGATGACGCGCCGGCGGAGATGCTCTTCGATGGCCTGTACAGCGGCCATGAAGTAAAGCAGGAGCGCTGGGGCATCACCGAGACCTTCCGTGATCCGATTGTATTCGCGGCGCAGCGTGTCGATAACGGATACACGGTCGGCCGCGATGCAGGACGCCTGATCATCTCCGCACCGACCGCGGTGCTGGATGGAAAGGTTGAGACGGCTACCTTCCAGGGCGCGCAGCAGAACCGCAGGCCGGATACCGCGCTGGAGGGTTATGCGCAGGCGCAGACGGCGGTCGCGCGCAATGCGCAGCTGTACCTGGGGCGCTACGACGGCCAGGGCCGCAGCGGTGTGTTCGGCTCGGATGTGCGCCTGGATGACAAGGCTCGGACGAAGGCCGCGTGGTCGCTGCTGGCCCCGGTCAACGAAGTGCGGCGTGGCACCGTGTGGCTGGATATCGCAGAGCTGAGTGCCCAGCAGTGGGGACGGATCGACCTGGCGACCGCTGATCGCATCCGCATCGACGGCAGCCTTCGGCTTCAGGCAGGCGGACAGCTCAACCTGACCGGCAGCGAGGTGGAACTGGCAGGCGACATCGGCATCGCCGGCGGCCAGCTGTCGGCGGGCAACCTGCTGGATGTGCAGGGCCGGCCGACGGCGCTGCTGCATGATGGCCGCGCGCGCACCGCCATCGCCGACGGCACGCGGATCGATCTCTCCGGTGAATGGAGCAATGCGTCACTGGCGACGCCGCGCGACGCGAGCGGTGCCTGGACGGATGGCGGCCGCCTGAGCCTGGGCAATAGTCATGACGTGGCCGTGGGCGCCGACTCAACGGTTGACGTCGAGGCCGGTGCTGCGCTGGACCTGCGCGGCAAGGCCCATATCGGCAAAGGCGGCAGCGTCAGCCTGCAGGCGAACAGCAGTACGGTGACGACCGACGGCAGTGGCCGGGTGCAACTGGGCGACGGAAGCCGGTTCAGTGGTCGAGGACAGGGGGGTGGTTCCTTCTCGCTGGGGACCGGTGGCCAGGTGCGGCTGGGCGATGCGGACCTGGCGGGCACATCGCTGCGACTGGACCCCGGCCTGTTCGGCAGTGGCTTCGCGCAGTACGACATCAATGGCCACCAGGGTGTGGAGGTGGCCGATGGCGCGCGGCTGGTCGCTGCCCTGCCAGGCCTGCGCCTGACCCAGGACGCGCGGATGGCGACCGACCGGGCGTCCGCACTGGCAGCGTGGGACGCGCCACTGTACAGCGCTGATCCGTCGAGCGGGCGCGTCAGCCAGCGCGCGGGTGCGAGCATCAGCCTGCGTTCGGAGCGCAACAGCGTGGGCGGTGACCTTCGGGTTGGCAAGGATGCACTGGTGGCGGTCGATCCAGGGCAGACGATCTCGCTGCTCGGTGCAGGCAACATCGATGTTGAAGGCACGCTGCGCGCGAAGGGCGGCCGCATCCTGATCGACGATGTGCGCCCGGAGAACGCGCTGTACGCCGGGCAGCGCACCGAACGCACCTGGCGTTTCGCCGAAGGCGCGCTGCTGGATGCCGATGCAGACGCGATGTCGCTGCCCGATTCCAGCGGCCGCCTGCGCGGGCAGGTGCGCGCAGGTGGGCGCATCGAGATTGGCGGGGCGCTGGACTGGGAGACCACCGCATTCGTCGACAACCGACCACCGGAAGCCTTCGTGGTGGTCGAACGCGGTGCGCGCCTGCAGGCGCGGGGCGCGTCGGCCGAACTGGACATCGATGGCCAGGGCCGCGTGCGCGTGGACAGCGACGGCGGGCAGATCGTGCTGCGTTCGGCCAACGCGCTGTACCTGGACGGCGGGATGGACGCGGCCGCCGGTGGTGCCGGCGCACGCGGGGGCACGCTTGGCCTGGCCTTTGGCGGGAGCATCCATGCACGTGGCGCCAGCGACGAGGTACTGCGAGCGCGTGCGATCAGCCTCAGCCAGCACAGCGCACCGGCGCAGCCACTGCCGGCCACATTGGAATATGGCCACGCCGCGTTGTCGGTCGAGCAGCTGCAGGCCGGCGGTTTCGACAACCTGTCCGTGTTCGGTGACATCCGCGCGGTCGGCGACGTCGACCTGCGCCTGGCCCAGAGCCTGCGCATCCACGGCCAGGGCACTTCGAGCCTGGGCATGGCCGTGGATGCCGGGCTATCGTCTGGGCTGCGACTGAGTGCGCCCTACGTTCGCCTGGCGCAGGCACGCTGGCGCCAGATGCCGGGCGAGAACCTGCAGGGCACCGCCGCGGTCGCTTCGTCCGGGCCGGAAGATCACGCGCTGGCGGTGCAGGCCGAGCTGATCGACATCCGCGACGTCACCTGGCTGCCGGGTTTCAAGCATGTGGCGCTGGAAAGCCGCAGTGACGTGCGCCTGACCAACGGCATTGCCAGCAGTGGCAACACCAGCGCGTTGATGACGGCTGGTTCGATGGACGTGACCGCTGCGCGCCTGTACCCCACCACAGGCGCGATCGGCACGCTGGTGGCCGGCGCGTCGGCGCAGACCGTGCAGACCGCTGATTACTGGACCGATCCGGATGCCGTGCTGCGCATCCACGGCACCGGTGCGGACACGAAGCCGGCGCCGGAATCGGCGCTGGGTACGCTTCGCCTGGTGGCCGCCACGGTGCAGCAGGGCGGCAACGTACAGGCGCCGATGGGCACGCTGCAGCTGGGTGGCCTTATCCAGAACGGAACCGTCGGCAGCCGGGTGGAACTGCTGCCAGGCAGCGTCACCTCGACCAGTGGCGCCGGCTTGTCGCTGCCCTATGGTGGCACCGTCGATGGTGTCGACTGGCGGGTCGGTACGCGCAGCCTGGGTTCGCTGACGCCGGCCGGCATCTCCTCGATGGGGGTGACCCTGAAGGCGAATGAGATCGAGGTGGCGCCGGGGGCCCTGCTGGACATGTCCGGCGGTGGTGAGTTGACCGGTGCCGCCTTTGTGTCAGGACGCGGTGGCTCTGTCGACGTGCTGCGAACGGCGTTGGCCGACGCCAATCCGCGCTATGGATTCAGTGCGTCGGGCAACCCGGTGTATGCGATCGTGCCGGGACGCGCCGGGACATTTGCCCCCAGCGGCGAGGAAGGATTCGCCGCACCGGCCGTGGGCCAGCAGATCACCGTGCCGGCGGGCGTGCCCGGCCTGGCAGCAGGCACCTACACGCTGATGCCGGCAAGCTATGCGCTGCAGCCCGGTGCATTCCGGGTTGAGCTGGGCGCCACCGGCACCTCGGGCATCGCGCAACCCATCGCGACCGGTACCGGCACCTGGCGTGTGTCCGGGCAGCAGCGCACGGCGCTGGGCACGGCAATCTCGCCGTTGCTCACCGACATCCTGCTGACCCCCGCCGCAGTAGTACGCCGGCACTCGGGCTACAACGAAACCTCCTACAACAGCTTCGCGCAATCGGTGGCCGACCGCCGCGGCGAGTCGCGTGGCTGGCAGACCATCGATGCGCTCGGGTTGACCCTTGCGTTGGGCGAAGGCGCAGGTCGTGCAGACACGCCTGCCATCCGCTTCGCCGGCACCGCGCGGTTCGGCGCCGCCACCGACAACGGGCGAGGCGGCACGCTGACAGCCACGTTGGCCAGCCCGGCGGTCGGTTCACTGGAGATCGTCGACGGCGGTGCGCAATCGCAGGCGCGTGATCGCGGTGCCACCTTCAGCGACGACGCGCTCAATGCCTTCCTGCCGGCGCGGATGATGATCGGCGGGCAGTTCAACCAGGAGGCCTCGCAGGTGGCGGTGACCGGCCAGGCGCGCAGCGTGGCGATCCGTTCCGGCGTCACCTTGAACGCACCGGAAGTGCTGGTGGCAGCGGCCTCCGGTGGCAGCGGCGTGCTGGTCGAGGCCGGTGCGACCCTCGATACACTGTCGTTCGCATCCGCCAACGCGAATGCCAGCGCGACCGTGCCTTACCAGGTCTCCGGCGGCCTGCTGGCGGTGTCCAACCAGCGCCTGAACCTGATCACCGGCACCACCGGGGTGGAGGCCGGTCCAGTGGCGATCGACATCGGGGGGTGCCAGACGGCGTGCGACGGCCAGACCCGGCTGGTTTCCGATGGCAGCATCGCGGTAGCGACCGATGGCGCGCTGCAGATGCGCGACTCGGCCAGCTATGGCACCCGTCAGCTCGGCCTGAGCATGGCGGCGCTGAACCTCGGCAGTGCCGAAGCGATCGCCCTGGCCGCTGCGGCAGGGGCGCTGCCCAGTGGCATGACCATGAACCAGTCCGTGCTGCAGCAACTGCTGCGCGGCAATGATGCCACCGGCGCGCCGGCGCTGGACACGCTCAGCCTGGTCGCGCGGGACTCTGTCAACGTGTTCGGCAGCGTCGACCTGGACGCGCGCGACAGTGCCACCGGCCGCAGTGGCCTGCAGACGCTCGTGCTTGGTGCGCAGGCCATCCGCGGCTACGGTGCTGCGACTGACCGGGCGCGCATCCTGGTGGACACGCTGGTCTGGGACGGCTCATTGGCGGCGAGCCAAGCGCCGGGCAGTGACGCGTCGGTGCCGCCGGCCGATCCGATGGTGGACCGGCTCGGCGCCGGGCAGCTGGACATCTTTACCCGCCAGCTGCAGCTGGGGCGGGCGCCATTAAGCCGTCCCAGTTCTGAAGTACCTGCGAACCGGCAGGTGCTCGGATTCAGTGCGCTGAACCTGAGTGCTTCGGAGCAGCTGTCGTTCTCCGCGCAGGGCACGCTGGACGTGTTCCAGCAGCGCGGCGACTATCTGGCCGACAAGGGCTGGCAGTACAGCGGTGGCAGCCTGGGTATCGATACACCGCTGTTGACGGCCGATCCCGCCGCGCGGCTGCGCGTGCGCACCGGCGGCGACTTCCGCCTGCAGGGGGGCACCGGCAAGGCGGGTGGCGATGCACTGGGCAGTGAGCTGAGCATCGACGCCAACCGGATCACGCTGGACAGCACGATCGCGCTGGCGTCCGGACGGCTGTCGGCGAACGCACGCCAGGGCATCACGCTTGGCAGCCGGGCCGCGTTGGATCTGGCCGGACGCAAGGTCTCGCTGTACGACGTGGACAAGTTCAGCTGGGGCGGCGATGTCCTGCTGTCCAGCGACACGGGTGACATCCGCGCCGATGCGGCCTCCCGCATCGATGTTTCCGCCCGCAACAACCGCGGCGGACGCCTGACGGTCACCGCAATGGCCGGCCGAGCCGATCTGGCCGGTGTTCTGCAGGGTGCCGCCACTGGTCGCTACGATGCCGGTGGCACGCTGGTGCCCTACGACGGTGGCGAACTGGTGGTGCGGGCACGCCAGCTGCAGGACTTCGCCGGCCTCAACCAGCGATTGACCGCCGGCGGCGTCGTCGGCGGTCGCAGCTTCCAGATCGGTGAGGGCGATCTGCGGATCGGCGACGAAGTGAAGGCGCGCCGGGTCGATATCAGCGTCGATGCGGGCAGCCTGACCGTGGCCGGCCGCATCGATGCCAGCGGCGAGCAGGTCGGCAGCATCCGCCTGTACGCCCGCGATCAGTTGCAGGTGGACGGCACGCTGGACGCGCACGGTACCGGCCTGCGCGTGGACAGCCATGGCAAGATCATCGACAGTCCAAACCGGGCCACCATCACGCTGGGCAGCGCCGAAGGTGCCGTCGGCCTGGGCAGCGCGGCGCAGCTGGACCTGCGTGCGGGCAGCGATGTTACCGTCGGTGGACGTCCTGGCCAGAACGATGGCACCCCGCGCGGCACGCTGAAGATCGATGTGCCGCGGCTGGGCAGCAACGACGCGGCGATTGCCGCGGCCACCGGCCTGCGCATCGATGGCGCGGCCGACATCCAGCTCAATGGTGTTCGCCGCTACGACGATGCGCCCCTGGCAGCCACCGCTGACGTGCGCGGCAACCGCGCGCAGCTGGTCACCCAGCAGTGGCTGGACCAGGTGGTCGATCCGCACAGCGTGGCCTGGATCGATGCTGCGCTGGACAACGCGGATCTGCAGCAGCGCACGCGGGCGCTGGGCGATGTCCGCCTTCGTCCCGGCGTGCAGGTGCTGGCGCGGCGCAGCGACGCCAACCCGGACGGCGACCTGACCATTGCCGGCGACATCGATCTGTCCGGCTACCGCTACGGGCCCGAAGCCAACCGCGGCGATCCATCGCGGCGTGGCTTCGGCGAATCGGCCTCGCTGGTGCTGCGGGCCGAAGGCAACATCAACGTCTACGGCAGCATCAACGATGGGTTCGCACCGCCGCCGTCCACGCCGGATGAGGGTGGCTGGCAGCTGTATGAGGGTCGCAATGGCAGCGCGGGGCAAACCCCCTTTGGCGGCGGCCTGGTGGTGCCGGTGGACGGAGTGAAGCTGCAGCCCGGCACCGAGTTCCAGGCCGGCACCCGCCTGAACTATGACGTGCCGGTCGAATCGGTAACGCTTCCGGTCGGTACCGTGCTGCCCGCGCCGATGGTGATCTCGCAGAACCTGCGCCTGCCAGCGGGCACGGTGCTGGGTGCGGCGGTGACCACCGACTCCGGGCAGACGCTGGCGGCGGGCACCGTGCTGCAGGAGCCGCTGGTGTTGGCGGCCGGTGCGCGCCTGGGGGCCGGCTTCCGCCTGCGCAGTGCCGTACAGATGGCGGCACAGGAATGGCCCGCCGGCGCGACGCTGCCGGTTGCGTTGCGCCTGGCACGGGAAGTCGAGCTCAAGGTGGGCGCGTACATCCCATCGTTGACCAAGGTGGAGTTGCCCGGCAACGGGCCGGTGAATCTGCGGCCGGCCGATGCCGGCGGCAACCAGGGGCGCAACTGGGCGCTGGCGCCGATGCTGGCCGAGGGCACCACCTCCTGGGACCTGACCGTTGTTGCCGGTGCCGATACCGGGGCAGCCGACCCACGCAGCCGGCGCTGGGGCAGTGAAGGCAGCGTGGTGCTGGCCGACACCCACCAGGGCTCGATCGGTACGGTCAAGACCGAAATCATCTGGGTGGGTGATCGTGCGTTGACTGAGCGGGCATCGCTGGACTGGATCGGCGACACCTCCTATGCAGGCCGTCCGATCGCGGAGCTGGCCGACATGTTCGGCTTCACCGAAGACGAGTTCTGCGCGATGTCGGCCGACTACTGCGGCCCGGCCCCCCGCCAGGTGGCCGCGCAGGGCTCGCTGGATTACTGGGGCGACGAGTCCTACGTAGGCACCCCTGCGAAGGACTTCGCCGCGATGTTTGGCATGACCGAAGACGAGTTCTGCAGCACCGCGCCCACCTACTGCGCCGGCGGCGGCACGCAGACCGAAGTGACCACTTACGGCAAGCGCGCGGGCACGCCGGCGTGGAGCGTGCTGCGCACCGGCAAGGGTGACCTGGAACTGCTCGCTGCCGGTGATGTCGTGATGAAGTCCGGCTTCGGTGTGTACACGGCGGGCACTCCCACCACGCTGGGCGAGGGCCGCGACGCTGCCTTCAATTCGCCCCGCGCAGCAGCCCCCAGGAACACCGCACTGCTGGGGCCGAACCTGGTGCCGGGCAGCTATGATGCCGCGTTGGCCGGCTACCGGGCCTGGTATCCCGATCATGGTGGCAACCTGCGCGTCGAAGCCGGGCGCGATATCGTCGGTGACGTCTGGACCGGGCGCGCAGAGTCGGGGAGCAGCGATCGCGACTGGGCGCTGTACTCCAGTGCCGCGGTCGGCAATTGGCTGTGGCGGCAGGGAACCGGCAGCACCACCGGCGTGGAGCCGGTGCCGACCAGCTGGTGGGTGAACTTTGGCGCCTACACCAACGTGTCCGCTGCTGCTGGCGCCTCTCCGCGGATGGTCGGCTTCACCGGTTTCGGCACATTGGGCGGCGGCAACCTGACGCTGGAGGCCGGGCGTGACGCCGGCGTGCGCGATGCGATAGGTGACGCGCTGGACTCGACGATCGCACCGCGCTCGGGAGCGATCATCGCGGCGGTGGGATCGACCGGCCGGGTCAGCGATGGCCAGCTGCACCTGACCGGCGGCGGCGACCTGCAACTGCGTATCGGTGGCGCACTGAATCCGAATCTGCGGGCGACGTTCTCCAGCCTCAATGCCTCCAGGGCGGGACAGAATCTCGACCTCAACGGTACCTTCAGCAATCTGCGTGGCAGCCTGCAGCTGGATGCGGGACGCATCGGTGCAATGGGCGTCACCCTGGAAAGCTACGCGACGCTGGGCCAGCTGCGTGCGGCCGATCTGTTCGCCGCCGACGCCGCTCGCCCGATGGGCGGGCCGGTGCTGGTGCTGGGCGACGCCGCCGCGCAGCTGCAGGCGCGGGGCGATGTGGTGCTCGGCGGCGTCGCCGATGCGGGCCGGGTTCCGCTGGCCAACTACAGCGCGGTGCTACAGGATGATGGCGCGCGCGCTGCAGGCAGTACGTGGTTCTCCCTGTGGACCGCCAACACGGCCGTGGATCTGTTCAGTGCCGGTGGTGACCTCGCGCCAGGCCTCGCCGGGCCGGAAAACGTGACGGGCAGCAATCTGTGGCGCGAGCAGGTCCAGCTTGTTGTGCGTGGCGGTGATGATCTGCTGAATTACTGGCTCTATCCTTCGCGCTTCAGCGCGATTGCTGCGCAGGGTGACATCAAGCTGGACCGGATCAGCACCACGCCGGGGACGCAGGATGTGATCCTGCTGGCACCCTCGGCGACAGGACGGCTGGACGTCCTGGCCGGTGGCGGCATCTTCGCCCAGCCTGGCGCGACCCAGATCGCGCGCTCGGCCAGTGACGCGCGCCTGCCGGGACCCTTCGACCCGGCATTCATGGCCGAGCAGGGGGATTCCGCAGGCAATGTGACCCGCTCGCGGCACAACCTGTCGGTCGACGGCAACATTGCATCACCGGACGCGTCGCTTCCGCTGTTTGCGTTCGGTCCGAATACTCCGCTGTCCTCCGTGTCTGCGGCCCTGGCGCCGAGCCGTTTCTACGCGGTGCAGGGCGACATTATCGGTCTGGCCACCGGCGCCCGGCGCACGCTGAATCCCAACGCGGGGCAGCGCACGCAGTTGAACTGGTTCGAGGCCGCCGGCGCCGTGCAACTGCGGGCAAGCCGGGACATCCTCGGGGTGTCGATGACCGCGTTGAACACCTCGCCCACCGACATCACGGTGGTGGCGGCGGGCCGCGACATCGTGCATCTGAACGCGACCATCGCCG
Organism: Stenotrophomonas sp. YJH_SMC_133; assembly: GCF_059370655.1. Lineage (NCBI taxonomy): Bacteria > Pseudomonadati > Pseudomonadota > Gammaproteobacteria > Lysobacterales > Lysobacteraceae > Stenotrophomonas > Stenotrophomonas sp. YJH_SMC_133. Next base: position 68,611 of record NZ_JCAFTW010000017.1, read on the forward strand.
GCCCCGGCAACACCGAGATCAGTGCCGGCCGCCAGCTGCGCCAGGAGGATGCGGGCAGCATCGTCAGCCTCGGTGGCATCGTGCAGGGCGACACCCGTCCCGGCGCCAGCATCGCGCTGACGGCCGGCAACCAGCAGATCGACTTCGCGGCCCTGCGTGCCCGTTATCTGGACCCAGTCAACCTTGCCGATCCCGCGCAATCGCTTGCATCGCAGCCGGGCAAGGCAGTCAAGGTCTACAACCAGGAACTGAAGCAGTGGCTGCAGCAGCGCTTCGGCGTGGCTGCCGACGGCGACGGGGCGCTGGCCGCGTTCGATGCGCTGCCGCAGGAACAGCAGCGCATCTTCCTGCGCCAGGTCTATTACGCCGAGCTGCGCGAAGGTGGAAGGGAATATACCGATGCAGAAGGGCCCCGCTTCGGCTCCTACCTGCGTGGGCGCGAAGCCATCGCCACGCTGATGCCGGACAGGAATGCGGCCGGTGCGACGATCGACCGTACCGGCGACATCGTGATGTACGGTGGCTCCGGCGTGCGTACCGAGGCGGGCGGCAACATCGAGCTGATGGCACCGGGTGGGCAGATCGTGATCGGTGTGCAGGGCGCGGTGCCACCTGCCAGCGCCGGCCTTGTCACTCAGGGGCAGGGCGATATCCGCCTGTTCAGCCAGGACAGCGTGCTGCTGGGCCTGTCGCGGGTGATGACCACGTTCGGCGGCGACATCCTGGCGTGGTCGGAGCAGGGTGACATCAATGCCGGTCGCGGTTCGCAGACGACGCTGCTGTACACGCCACCGCGTCGCGTCTATGACGGCTGGGGCAATGTGATCCTGTCGCCGCAGGCTCCCGCCAGTGGCGCAGGCATCGCGACCTTGAACCCCATCGCCGAAGTACGACCGGGCGACGTCGACCTGGTCGCGCCGCTGGGCACCATCGACGCGGGCGAAGCGGGTATCCGTGTCTCCGGCAACATCAACCTGGCGGCGTTGCAGGTACTCAATGCAGCCAACATCCAGGTGCAGGGTGAGAGCAAGGGCCTGCCGGTGTTGGCCACGGTGAACGTGAATGCGCTGGCTTCGGCCAGTGCGGCAGCGAACAGCGCCAGCCAGGCCGCACAGGATGTGATGCGCAAGAGCCAGGATGATGCACGGCGCAACCAGCCGTCGGTGATCAGCGTGCAGATCCTCGGCTTCGGCAGTGGCACCAGCAGCATCAACCCGCCGGCGCGTGGCAACACTGCCAACAGCGGTTATGACGCCAACAGTGCCTTCCAGTTCCCGCAGGCAAGTCGCGACGAGGGCACGCAGCGCCGGTAGGTGCCGTCCTTGGTCGGCACACGTTGCTGCCCACCAAGGTCGGCAGTAGATCCACGCCATGCGTGGATGCGACCGGGCCGAAAGAACGAACAGCATCGGGCCAGCCGCCACGGAACGGCAGCGGCCCCAGCCAGGATGGCACGGAGGGCAGGGAGCGGCCATCAGCGGTGAGGACCACCGACACGGCGCCGCCGGGTGCAGGAGAGCACCCGGCGGCGGGCTCGGCAGTAGATCCACGCCATGCGTGGATGGCTGGGCCAGCCTCAGTGCCGACCAAGGTCGGCACCCACCAAAGCAGGCCGGGCAGTAGAAGCCGCTCGGCAGTAGATGCACGCCATGCGTGGATGGCTGGGCCAGCCTCAGTGCCGACCAACGGTCGGCACCCACCAGGGCAGGCCGGGCAGTAGAAGCCGCTCGGCAGTAGATCCACGCCATGCGTGGATGGCTGGGCCAGCCTCAGTGCCGACCAA